>JASGGG010000059.1:0-19176 GCA_047605165.1 Nocardioidaceae bacterium | reverse complement strand
TCGAGACCGAGATCTACCTGCACACCACCCTCTTCCTCGACCTGCGCGCCGCGGCCGCGCTCTCCCTGCTCCAGTTCGCGGTGGTCGCCGCGCTGTTGGCGGTCACGTCGCGCAAGCACTCGGCCACGCTCGCCCGCTGGCCGTTCCGGGCGCCTCGCCCCCGTGCCCGGGACTGGCCGATGCTCGCGATCTGCCTTGCTGGACTGGTGTTCCTGCTCGCGCCGCTGGTCGCGCTCGTCATCCGGTCGCTGCGCCGCGACGGTGCCTGGACGCTGGCCAACTACACCACGCTCGACGACTCTGCCGAGAGTTCGGGGTTGCTCGTGCCGGTCTCCGAGGCGCTGTCGAACTCGCTGCGCGTCGCCGTCGACGCGACCCTGCTCGCGATGCTGCTCGGCCTGCTCGTCTCGATCCTCGTGACTCGGCCGGCACGGGGTCGTGCGGGCAAGCTCCTTCGAGTTCTCGACGGTGCGTTCATGCTCCCTCTCGGCGTCTCCGCGGTCACCGTCGGCTTCGGCTTCCTGGTGACCCTCGACCGGCCGCCGCTCGACTTCCGTGGCTCACCCTGGCTCGTACCCGTCGCGCAGGCCCTCGTCGCCCTGCCCCTCGTCGTCCGCACGCTGGTGCCCGTGCTCGGCACGATCGACGGCCGGCAGCGTGAAGCGCTCGCCTGCCTGGGAGCCGGGCCGTGGCGGGTGTTCCTGGCCGTCGACCTCGCGCTGCTGCGGCGACCGCTCGCCGCCGCGGTCGGGTTCGCCTTCGCCGTTTCGCTGGGAGAGTTCGGTGCCACCAGCTTCCTGGTACGCCCCGAGACCCCGACTCTGCCCGTCGTCATCTACCAACTCGCCGGCCGCCCTGGCGCCGAGAGCTTCGGCCTCGCTCTTGCCGCCTCGGTCGTTCTCGCGACCGTCACTGTTGTCGTGATGGGCGTCGTCGAGCGGTTGCGCCCACCGGCGATGGGAGGGTGGTGACGTGGCCCTCACCGTCCGCGACCTCACCGTGCGGTTCGGCGACACGGTCGCCGTCGACGACGTGTCGCTCGACGTCGCGACCGGACAGGTCCTCGCCGTGCTCGGCCCGTCGGGCTGCGGCAAGTCCTCGCTGCTCCGAGCCGTCGCGGGGCTCGAGCTCACTGGGAGCGGGAGCATCGCTTACGACGGTGTCGATTTGACCAGGACTCCGGCTCACAAGCGGGGCTTCGCGCTGATGTTCCAGGACGGACAGTTGCTCGAGCACCGGACGGTTGCTGCCAATGTCGGCTACGCGCTGCGGGTACGCCACGTCCCCCGGAGCGAGGCCGACGCCGAGGTACGGCGGCTGCTCGGCTTGGTGGGTTTGGGCGGGTACGACGACCGGCTGCCCGCGACGCTCTCCGGCGGCGAGCGACAGCGGGTCGCGCTGGCTCGTTCCCTGGCCGCGAAGCCGCGGCTGCTGCTGCTCGACGAGCCGCTGTCGGCGCTCGACCGGGCGCTGCGCGAGCGGCTGGCCACGGACCTGCGCGAGATCCTGGTCGCCGCCGGGACGACCGCGCTTCTGGTCACCCACGACCACGAGGAGGCGTTCGCGGTCGCCGACCAGATGGCGTTGATGCGCGCCGGGCGGATCGTGCAGCGGGGGACACTCGACGAGGTCTGGGCACACCCGGTCGATGCCGAGGCCGCGCTGTTCCTCGGCTACCGCACCGTGCTCGAAGACGACCGGGCCGCCCGGCTGCGCGCGGTCGCCGGTCTTGCCGGAGCAGGATCCCTCGCGTTGCGCCGGTCCGCGCTGGTCGTCGATCCGGAAGGACCCGTGGCCGGCGTCGTACGGGAAGCCCGCCTCGACCCCGAGCAGACCCGCCTGGTCGTCGAGATCGACCATCTCGGCCGCCTGGACGCGGTGGCGCCGCTCCAGGCCCAGGTCTCCGTCGGCGAGCACGTACGCCTCCGCCTCGACCCCACTCGCACCGCCGCATTCACTCGGCGGACCTGGACGGGCTGGCTAGACTCCTGATCTGTGACTGCCCAGCAACAGGAGCGCGCGCCGGCCCTCGGGGTCGGGCACCGTGCGTACGGGCTGCTGGTTGCCGTTGCCGTCGGCATGGGCATCGTGGCGTTCATCGCCAGCAAAGCGACCGGCGAGCCGCTGCGCGACCCCGACGGGTTCCTCGGCCCGGCGTGGGTACGGCTGCCGGCGATGGTGCTCGCGGCGTTCCTGGTCGACGTCGTACCCCGGTCGATCTGGCGGGCGTACAAGGAGCGCTCCGGCGTGATCGGGCAGGCCCGCGGGCTCGTCCGGGAGCACTGGACCATGGAGCGCATCGCCTGTGTGGCGATCGGCCTGACCGCGTTCTACCTCACCTACGTCAGCTACCGCAATCTCAAGAACGGCCTGCTGATCTACCACGGCAAGACCAAGGACCAACTGCTGCACAACCTCGACCGGTTCCTGTTCTTCGGGCACGAACCGGCCGTCGTCATGCACTCGGTGCTCGGCGAGAACCTCTGGGCGCACATCCTCGCGCTGGTCTACCTGATCTTCCTGCCGACCGCGCCGATGTCGGTCGTCATCTGGCTGGTGTGGTCGCGTAGCGTCGCCGAGGGCTACTGGTACGTCACCGCCAACTGTCTGTGCTGGACGCTCGGTACGCTCAGCTACTACCTGATTCCCTCGCTCGGCCCGGGGTTCGCCTACCCCTGGCTCTACACCGACCTTGCCCATACCGGGGTCACCGATCTGCTCAACGGGCTCTGGAACGGCAGGTACGCGGGCGCCTACAACCCGTTCGCCGACGGTGTGCAATCGGTCGCCGGCTTCGCCTCGCTGCACTGCGCGATCGTGCTGTGCATGACGCTCGTGGCGCATTACACGGTGCGTGCCACGTGGATCCGGGTCACCCTGTGGGTCTACTTCGTGCTGACCACCATGTCGACGGTCTACTTCGGCTGGCACTACCTCGCCGACGTCATCGCCGGCTGCCTGATCGCGGCCGTGTCGGTATGGATCGGCGGGCTCTCGGCCGGCCAGGATTTCGTACCGGCCTCGCGGCGTGCGGCCGTCGGGCCCGCAACGATCGAAGCGGCCGAGACGTAACCTGGGGTCGTACCCAAGGTGCCGTCGCCCCGGCTTCGCCGATCGGGCGTCGCGGCGATCTGATTGACGAACGCAGGACGGAGCACGAGATGGAACTGCGGCGGCTGCGGTACTTCGTGATCCTGGCTCAGGAGTTGAACTTCACCCGCGCCGCTCAGAAGCTGATGATCGCCCAACCGGCGCTGAGCCAGCAGATCAAGGTGCTCGAGCGGGAGATGGGCGCCACCCTGCTCGAGCGTTCGTCACGAGGAGTGGTGCTCACCGAGGCAGGCGTGACGCTCTACGAAGGCGCACGACAGCTCTTGGCCGATGCCGACGAGATCGTGCAACGGACCCGGTCGGTCGGCTCCGGCACCGAGGGGGTGCTGCGCGTCGCCTATTCGACATCCCTCTCGGCGACGGGCCCGGAGCTGGTTCGCGAGTTCCGGCGCGCGCACCCAGGCGTCCAGGTGATTGCCGAGACCGGATTCTGGACTTCCTACAACGTCAGTCAGGTGCGTAACCGGGCTGTCGACGTGGCTTTCGCCTGGCTGCCCTTGGCGGACGGCTCGGGAGTGAAGACGCTCCGTATCGGTCAGGAGGAGCTGGTGGTGGTCATGCATGCGGATCATCCACTCACCGGCCGCGTCACGATCGATCTCGGGGACCTGAACGGGGTCCCTCTGGCCATGACATCCGGGTTGCCGGACTATGCCGCGCGTCTCGTGCCGGAGTGGGTTGAGATCGACGTCGTTCGGGCAGTCGAGGAGCCGGAGGCGGAGCAGCTCTACGGAGCCATCTCGGACAACCATGATCTCGTCGCGCTGATGCAACGGTCGCGCGCCGAGCTCCTTGGTTCCAGAGGAATGGTCGTACGCCCGTTCACGACGCCGCACTACGCCCGCTACGGGGTCTTGTGGCTGCCCGACTCTCGCAACCCGGTCCTCGATCCATTTCTTGCGCTGTGCCACCGAGCGTCTGACCGGAGATCATAAGCATCGCCTATGGTGGCTTCGTTTCATTGGTATTAGACGAGCGCCTCTCGAGGAACAAGACTTTCTGGAACCCCCGGTCATCTCGCCCTCAGGAGTTCCTGTGCGTATAGCCAAGATCGCCCCAGCAGTCGGTGTCGTCGTTCTTGCCTCGGTCCTAGCCGCTTGTGGCGGAGGGGACGGCGGCGGAAGCGGAGGGTCGTCTTCGGGTGCCGTCGTCTTCGCCAGCGCGGGAGGTGCCGGTCTCGATGCCCAGACCGAGGCATGGCTCGAGCCGTGGAGCGAGAAGACCGGCAAGGAGTTCGCGACGAACCCCAATTTCGACGCATCCAAGATCAAGGTCATGGTCGATTCGGGGAACGTGACGTGGGACGTAGCGATCACCGACGGCCCTACGGCGCGTCAGACCTGCGGCAAGTACCTCGACAAGCTGGACATGTCGAACTTCGACACGAGCGGCTTCACCGACGCTGCCAAGGCCGCTGTGACGCCGTGCTCGGTCCCGGTCCAGCGCACAGCCCAGGTGCTTGCGTGGAACCGTGACACGGTCAAGAAATCGCTGACGTCGTGGGCGGACTTCTTCAACCCCGACATCCCGGGCAAGCGAGCTGTCCCGGCGGTGGCGCCCCAGTTCCTCGGGCCGATGGAGATCGCGATGGTTGCTGCCGGCAAGCCGGCGTACCCGATCGACTTCGACGTGGTGAAGGAGCAGTTCGACAAGATCAAGAAGGATATCGTCTACTTCCAGACTGCGGCCCAGCTCCAGCAGTACCTGCAGGCGGGAACGGTCGACATGGCGATGGCGCTGACCACCCGCCTGGCGGGCGCCGAGGCATCGACCTCGGACTTCAAGTTCGATTTCACCTTCCAGAACGCGTGGACCTACTTCGACCAGCTCGCGGTCATCAAGGACGCGCCGCACGCCGAGGACGCGGAGTCCCTCCTGAGCTACGTGGTCTCGCCGGAGTCGCAGAAGAAGTACGTTTCGATCTACCCGGTCATCTCCGTGCTGGCCGACGTCACCGGTGAGGATGCCGACGCCTCGATCACGAAGTACCGCGTCTCGCCGAAGAAGCTGGAGGAGCTGGACGCGATCAACCGCGACGACCAGTGGTGGACCGACAATCTCGACAAGGGCTTGGCCTTCTGGACCGAGTACACCACCAGCTGAGCCCTGCCAGGCGGGGCAGTCGGCAATGCTGACTGACTGCCCCGCCGGTGAGGTGAGGCACATCGGGACTATCGCGTCGTGAGGTTGTGATGAGTAGCTCAACGGTCACCCTGAGAGAACGTGCATCGCGCGGGGCCTTTGCGCTCTATGTGCTGCCGGCGCTCGTCGTCGTCGTCATCGTCTTCGTCATTCCGGTCTTGCGATTGCTGTGGCTCAGCGTGACCGGAGATAACGGGGGCAGCGCCAGCGGGACCGCGATCTACCGTGAACTGCTCGGCAACGACGTCGTCATGCGGATCCTGTGGCGCACCGTGACCACGGCGGTCGGCGTGACCGTGATCAGTGTGCTGCTGGCTTATCCGTACGCCTACGTGATGTCCACGGCCGGGCCACGGCTCCAGGCCACGATGTTGGCGATCGTCGTATTCAGCTTCTGGGCAGCGGTCATGGCCCGCACCTTCGCCTGGATCGTGCTCCTGCAGCGCGACGGGCCGGTCGATCGAGCGCTGGGTGCCGTCGGACTGCACGACGTCACGTTGCTACACAACTCCTTCAGCGCCTATCTCGGCATGGTCCAGGTGATGATGCCCTACCTCGTCCTGGTGCTCTACAGCTCGATGCGATCGATCGACCCCAAGCTCATGGTGGCTGCCTCCACCTTGGGTGCCAGCCGTAGGCGCGCCTTCTTCCACGTCTACTTCCCACTCACGGCGGCGGGAGTCGAGTCCGGCGTCGTGCTCGTGTACGTCATCTCCCTCGGCTTCTACATCACGCCGGCGCTCCTGGGGTCGCCGCAGAACGCCTTGATGTCGCAGTTCATCGACACGGCCGTCTCGCAGCAGGTGGACTTCCCCCGAGCCGGAGCGCTGTCGACCATGTTGATCGTGTGCGGGCTGGTCGGCTTCGTCGTGATCAGGCTCGTGGCGTCGCAACTGCGCAAGTTCGCGGGGGTGCCCTCATGACACGGCGGGTGAGCTTCGCCGGCGTCGTCGCGGTCGTGAGCGCGATGTTGCTGCTGTTTCCGACGCTCGCGGTCATCCCGGTCAGCTTCACCTCGACGCGCAGCTTCGAGTTGCCGCCGCCCGGGTGGTCCCTCGACTTCTACCGCAACCTGTTCACCTCTCCCGCCTGGCAGGAGGGCCTGATCCGGTCGCTGTGGATCTGCACGCTCGTCGCGGTCGTGGCCACCGCACTGGGTTGGATGGCGGCCGAAGCGTTGACCAACCGGCAGATGAAGGGCGCTCGCGTTCTCGAGGGCGTGCTGATGCTGCCCGTCATCGTTCCGGGAATTATCGGTGCGGTCGCGCTCTACTCGGCCTTCCTGCGCTGGCAGGTCGTCGGCACCAACTTCGGCTTCTTCCTCGCCGACCTGGTGCTGACGACGCCGCTGGCGGTGGTCGCGATGACTACGGGGCTCCGCGACTACGACTCGACCTTCGACCGAGCCGCCGAGACCTTGGGTGCGGGCCCGGTCGCCCGCCTCCTGCGCATCAAGCTCCCGTTGCTGATGCCAGCGGTGTTCGCCAGCATCGTGATGTGCTTCGTGGTTGCTTTCGACGAGGTTGTCGTGGGCCGCTACATCCAGTCGCCCACGGTGAACACGCTTCCTGTGGTCATGTACTCCAGCGTCCAAGAAGACATCGATCCCACCATCGCTGCTGCTTCTACCTTCATGATCTTCGCGGCGGCGCTGCTGCTCCTGGCGTCCTGGGCGCTACGACGGAAAGGACGACGATGACCGCGACGGTCTCGCAAAGCACGCATGGGGCCGGAATCGAGCTCCATGACATCTCGCATCGCTACGGAAGCACCGAGGTGTTGACGGGGGTCAACCTGACCATCGAACCGGCCGAGTTCGTGGCACTGCTCGGGCCTAGCGGCTCGGGAAAGACGACGACCCTCAACATCATCGCGGGCATGCTCCACCCCAGTGAGGGCCGCGTCCGGATCGGCGGCCGTGACACGACCGGTCTGTCGAGCCGGCATCACGGGCTGGGGGTCATCTTCCAGAACTACGCGCTGTTCCCGCACATGACGGCGGAGCAGAACGTGATGTTCCCGTTGCGGATGAGACGGGTGCCGAAGGCACAGGCCCGTGCGCAGGCCAGGGAAGCCCTGGAGATGGTGCGCATGGGCGACTATGCCGACCGGTTGCCGCGCAACCTCTCCGGCGGGCAGCAACAGCGGGTGGCCTTCGCCCGCGCCGTGGTGTTCCACCCGCCGGCCCTGCTGCTCGACGAGCCGCTGGCCGCACTCGACCGGCACCTGAGGGAGGAGCTCCAGCTGGAGATCAAGCGCATGCACCGCGAGCTGGGCATCACCTTCGTGTGCGTGACGCACGACCAGGGCGAGGCCATGAACCTGGCGGATCGGATCGCGATCTTCAACCAGGGCGCGATCGAGCAGATCGGCACACCCAGCGAGCTCTACGAGCGGCCACAGACTCCCTTCGTCGCTCGGTTCGTCGGCGACTCGAATCTCTTCTCTGGCACCGTCGAGGGCGGCGGGGACCCGGTGTTGCAGACCGATGTCGGTGACTTGCCGTGTGACCGGGCAGTCGGCACCGCCCCTCGCGACGGCAAGGTGTCGTTGCTCGTACGCCCGGAGCGTATGCGCATCAACGTCGATGCGACGGCCCCTACCAATGGCCCGCGCTTGAGCGCGACCATCGAAGCTGTCAGCTACCAGGGCGCATTCCGCAACGTGTACGCGCGCACGGCGTCGGGCGTACGGCTGATCGTGCGTGAGCAGATGGGGTCCCATCCCGCGGTCGCGGTCGGAGACGAGGTGACAGTCGGCTGGCGCACCGAGGATTCCGTCCTCGTGCCGGAGCGAACGCCCGCCGTCGAGTCGGCAGGCGCATGAAGCCCACGGAGGAGGAACTCGCTCGACTGACGGAGATCTATCAGGATCTCCACCGACACCCCGAGCTCTCGCTCCAAGAGACTCGCACGGCGGGCGTCGTGGCCGGTTTCTTGCGTGAGCTCGACATCGAGGTGCTCGACCAGTTCGGCGTCACCGGCGTGGTCGGCATCCACCGCAACGGAGCCGGGCCGACCGTATACCTCCGCGCCGACATGGACGCGCTCCCGGTCGCCGAGGAGACCGGGCTGGACTACGCCAGCACGGTGCCGGGGGTGATGCATGCCTGCGGTCACGACATGCACGTGACCTGTTTGCTCGGTGCCGCGCAACAGTTGAGGGCTTGCGAGGCTCACTGGCGAGGCACGGTCGTCTACCTGTTCCAACCCGCGGAGGAGACCGGCGAGGGCGCTCTCGCGATGCTCGCCGATCCGCGGATGGCCGACCTGCCGAAGCCCGCTGCGGTGCTGGGGCAACACGTCGGTCCGCTGCCGAGCGGACACGTGCTCCTGCGGCCGGGGCCGACGATGGCGGCGTCCGACAGCCTCCGGATCACCATGCACGGCGTCGGCGGGCATGGCTCCCAGCCCGAGAGCACGATCGACCCCGTCTATATCGCGGCCAGCACGGTCGTACGCCTGCAGTCGATCGTCAGCCGCGAGATCGCGCCGGCCACGCCCGTCGTCGTCACGGTCGGATCACTGCATGCCGGCACCAAGGAGAACATCATCCCGGCGACCGCGACCCTCGAGGTCAACATCCGGACGTTCTCGCCTGAATCCCGCCAGCATGTCCTCTCGGCAGTGGAGCGGATCGCCCGAGCCGAGGCCGCCGCCTCGGACGCCCCCAAGCCGCCCGACATCGAGACCATCGGCTCGTTCCCGGTCACCGTCAACGATGCCGCGCTGGCCGAGCGGCTCACCGCGGCGTTCGAGACGGCACTCGGTGGAGAACGCGTCGGCGTCATCGAGCCGGTGAACGGCAGCGAGGACTTCATGCGATTCGGTGCGCACTTCGAGGTGCCGTCGGTCTTCTGGTTCTTCGGCGGCACCACGCCACCCGCAGACCAGGCGAGCACGCCGGCCGCGAAGCTCCCGGTCAGCCGCGACCAGGCCTCCAACCACTCGCCTCACTTCGCTCCGCTTGTCCATCCGACGCTCGAGACCGGGGTGCTGGCGCTGGTGACGGCCGCACGGCAGGTGCTCGACAGCGCGGCTACCGATGTGGGCCCGGGATGACCGACCTCCGAAGGACGCTCCGCGTCACCTGCATGCCCTGGGACTTCACCGCGCTGCTCCGCACCGGGGAGGTAAGACCGGAGGGCTGGGATCTCGACTTGGTCACCCACGACCGGGTTTGGGACTGGCGTACCGACGAAAGCTTCGACGGTGGTGAGCTGTCTCTCAGCCGGCATGTTCAAGCACTCCGGCAGGGCGACGACCGGGTCGTGGCCCTGCCACTGTTCGTCATGCGGAGCTTCAGACAACGCTGTGTCCTCGTGCCCAGAGCATCTGACCGTTACACGCTGGGCGACCTTGTCGGTGCCCGGATCGGCGTCCCGGGCTGGGCTGACACGGGCAACACGTGGACGAGAGCGCTGTTGCGTGAGGCGGGTATCGGGCTGGACGCCGTCGACTGGACGGTTGGGCTGGCCTTCCCCGGGGCCGCGCAGACCATCCACCGTGACTCGGTTCCGTCCTCGATTCGCTTTCTCTCCGATTCGGAGAACATCTTCGACGAGCTCTTGGCTGGCAGGCTGGACGGTCTCTTCTTCCCGTTCCTTCCCGCGGCCTTTCACCGGGGCGACTTTCCGCTCCGGCACCTGTTCGCCGATTTCGTGGCCGAGGAACGCGCATACTTCGACCGCACGGGTTACGTGCCCGGACTCCACCTGATCGGCGTGCGCCGCACCGTGCTCGAGAGGCGGCCCGGGCTCGCGGCCGAGTTCTTCGAGTTGTTCGGGCGAGCGCGACGGACCTGGATCGACCAACGCACCTACTACGCGGACACCACGCCGTGGTTCCTGAGCGAGGTCGAGCGGTCAGCCACGGCGTTCGCGGGCGACTGGCTGTGTGACGGCGTGGAGGGGAACCGGCGGATGGTCGAGGCATTCTGTGCGGAGCTGTTCGAGCAAGGCATCGTGAACGAGCCGGTGGATGCCGGGCAGTTGTTCAGCGACTACGAGTCGTTTGCCACCGAATGATGGGCGCAATGTCCGATTTATCGAGGGGTCTTGCCGGAGAAAACTCGAGAACCCGGCGTACCCATGGGTGACGCGGGCTGATGGCTGGCCTATTCTCGAAGAAGGAGAGTCCACGGGGACCCTCCGGCGCTGGGTCGGCGAACTCGTCACTGGCGTACAACATGAATCTTGTGGGGATCCGTATCCAATCCCCTCTCGGGCATTGAGCTCGCCCGACTTGGTTCGTACGCCGAAACCCGGGGCCGCGGGCATGCCCTAGCCTCCCAATGGGGCACGCACCGCTCGAGGCTCCGCCGCAACCTCCCAATGCGGCGGGGCCTCCCGCTCTTTGTGGCCCTTCTTTGTGGTCCGATGCACTCGGCTGATCGGGCGGGATGCCTTCACGAGTTCGCCCGGGTATCGATCGAAGATCGCCCGGCCCCCAGCCTTAGAATCGCAAGATTTCCTGTTTTTGGAATAACAATGGTGTAATTCGATGCCTCTGAGACGTATGTGACGAAAGTTTTTCCTGTGAAAGGTGTTCCCATTGGGGCGAATGAGCACTACGGTCGTGGCTGCGGCACCACCCCCCAGTGCCGCACGAGGCCGTGCCGGGTTTGCTCGCCAGAGTTGGGAGAACCAGAGCGCGGCGGTGACCAGCCGTCGGGGATGCGGCTGGCACGCAACGGAAGGAACGCGACGTGTCGTCTCGGGCGCAATGCCGCTGGATACGCGGTCATGCCGGAACGACCGTCGCGGCGGTGGGGGCCATGGTGCTCCTGGGCGCTGTGGTCCCCGCCGCGCTGGCCGATCCTGGCGGCGGGTCCTCTCCCACCAAGCAGCAGGTCGACGATGCGCGTGCCGAGGTGTCACACAAGGCCACCGCGGTCGCCGAGATCAAGGCGGAGCTTGCCCTGGCCGATCAGCGTCTCGCGGCCGCCGCGGACCGTGCCGAGCAAGCCAGCGAGGCCTACAACGGCGCCCGGTGGCGCCTTCAACAGGCCCGCCAGCGCGTACGCAAGGCGACGGCCGAAGCGGCCAAGGCCAAGCAAGCGGTCACCGATCAGCGTGACGGCATCGCGGCGCTGGTGACCGGTACCTACATCTCCGGTGGCAATCTGCAGTCCCTCGATGCTCTGGTCGGCGCCGACGGACCGCGCTCGGTGATGGACCGGACCTTGGCGTACGAAGGTGCCTCGAGTCAGCTCGACGCCAAACTGGAGCGGTTCCGGGCGTCCTCGTCGGTGGCCAGGGTCTTCGAGGCCGACGCCAAGGCCGCCCGCGACGAGATGGCGGCCGCTGCGGAGGAAGCGCGACAGACACGCAACGCGGCTGCCGGGGCGGCGGCCGCCGCGCAAGCAGAGGCCGAGACCATCGCCGCTCGCAAGACCGATCTGGTCGCGGCGCTGGCCAAGGCGCAGGGAATCTCGGTCAAGCTCGCACAGCAGCGCCAGGACGCCCTGGCAGAGGCCGCCCGCCAGAAGGCCGCAGCCGAGGCTCGCCGCAAGGCCGAGGAGGCCCGCAAGACCGAGGAGGCCCGCGAAGCCAAGGAAGCCCGCGAAGCCAAGGAGGCGGCCCAGCAGGCGGCCCAGCAGGCCGCGCAACAGGACGCCAAGAAGGGCGACAAGACGACGGGCGCCAAGAGTGACTCCGGGTCGAGCCAGCCCGCAGCGGTCCCGTCTGTTCCGGCGACGCAGAGCAAGGGCGCCGCGGCCGCCCTCGCGTTCGCGCGTGCCCAACTGGGCGAGCCCTACCAGTGGGGAGCCGCCGGGCCGAGTTCCTGGGACTGCTCGGGACTGACGATGATGGCCTGGCGCGCGGGCGGAGTCTCGCTGCCGCACTACAGCGCGGCTCAGTATGCGGCGGGTACGCCGATCACGGTAGGCCAGCTACAACCCGGTGACCTGGTGTTCTGGGGATCCTCGCCCGGATCGATCCACCACGTTGCGATGTACCTCGGCGACGGCATGATCATCCACGCGCCGCGGACTGGCAAGCCGGTCGAGATCGACTCCATGTATTACTGGGTCCCGCCGAACTACTTCGCCCGCGTGTAGAGGGTCAGTGCTCCTCAGCCGACTCCTTGAAGCGGGCGAATGACGCGTTGACCTCGGCCTCGGCCTCGATCCGGCCGACCCACTCGGCGCCTTCGACGGACTTGCCCGGCTCGAGCTCCTTGTAGACCTCGAAGAAGTGCTGGATCTCCAAGATGTCGAACTTCGAGACGTGGCTGACGTCGCGCAGGTGCTCCAGGCGCGGGTCGGTGGACGGCACGCACAGCACCTTGTCGTCACCGCCAGCCTCGTCGGTCATCCGGAACATCCCGATCGCTCGGCAGCGGATCAGACAGCCCGGGAAGGTCGGCTCCTGTAGCAACACCAACGCGTCCAGGGGGTCCCCGTCCAAGCCCAGGGTGTCCTCGATATACCCGTAGTCGGCCGGGTACTGGGTCGACGTGAACAGAGTGCGATCGAGGCGGATCCGACCGGACTGGTGGTCCACCTCGTACTTGTTGCGTTGACCCTTCGGGATCTCGATCAGTACGTCGAACTCCACGCCATGCCTCCAAGCTGTCGTCGTCAGGCTCACCTTGCCGTGGGCTAGTCTCCCGCACATCCCCGCAAAACGTGTAGTCGAGAGGCCAATCAGTGTCCGAGAGTGACGCAGTACCGGTCGACAGGGGGCAGGCTGGCGAGCCGGTTCCGCCGCGTCGGCGTCGCCGTGGTCTGCGTTGGCTGTCCGGGCTGACCGCCGTCGTGCTGATCGCCGGCGCGGTCGGGTACTACGTGGCCGGCGAGGACCGGTTCGGCCTGTTCGCCGCGACCGAGCCGCCGCGACCGACCCAGGTCGCGCCGCCCGCCGGCCTGACCCTGCCCGCTGTCGTAGCGGCACCGGCCGTGGCAGCTCCGGTTGCGGCCGCCCAGCTCGACGCCGCCGCCGTCCGCGCCGCACTTACGGGACCGCTGTCGGACTCCGCGCTGGGCGCCAGCCTGGCGGTCTCCGTCGCACCTGTCGCCGACCCGGCCGTGTTCGTACGCGGCAAAGGGCCGGTCACCCCGGCCAGCACGATGAAGCTGCTGACGACCCTCGCCGCCTTGGAGACGCTCGGGCCGGAGCACCGGTTCGCCACCACGGTCGTACGCCGCGCTCGCCAGGTCGTGCTCGTCGGCGGCGGCGACCCGCTGCTCACCACGCGGCCGATCACCCGCGCGCACTGGCCGGCTCAGGCCGACCTGACCACGCTCGCCGACAGCACCGCTGCTGCGTTGAAGGCGGCGAAGGTGACCCGGATCCGGCTGTCCTACGACACCTCGTTGTTCACCGGGCCGGTCTCCTCGCCCTGGTGGGAGGACGACTACCTGTCCACCGACGTGGTCAGCCCGATCACCAGCCTGTGGGTGGACGAGGGGCGTACGCGCCCCTTCCGATCGGCGCGCAGTAGCGACCCTGCCCGCGACGCGGCAGCGGTCTTCGCGAACGCGCTGAAGGCTCGGGGGATCGAGGTCAGCGGGGCGCTACGCGAGCGCACCGCACCGCAGGACGCCGAGAAGATCGCGTCGGTGCAGAGCGCCCCGCTGAGCGAGCTGGTCGAGCACACGCTGATCTACAGCGACAACGAAGCGGCCGAAGTGCTCGCCCGCCAGGTCGCGGTCGGCCGTGGAATGAAGGCGTCCTTCGACGGCGCGGCACGTGCGGTACGGCAGACGCTGCACGACCTCGGCGTCGACCTCGCCGGTGCCGTGATCCACGACGGCTCCGGGTTGTCCCGCCACGACCTGCTCCGCGCCGAGACGCTGGTCGAGGTGCTGCAACAGTCGGCCGCCGACCCCGAGTCGCGCGCCGTCCTCGTCGGGCTCCCGGTCGCGGGTTTCAACGGGTCGCTCGCCGATCGTTTCGATGCCACGGTTCCGGAGGCGCTCGGGGACGTCCGGGCCAAGACCGGCACCCTCTCCGGCGTCAGCGGGCTGGCCGGTACCGCCACCACGGCCGACGGCGTACCGCTGCTCTTCGTCGCCCTTGCCGACAAGGTCCGGCTGCCCGACACCCTCGCCGCGCGAGCCGCCCTCGACCGGATCGCCGCCGCACTCGCCGCGTGCGACTGCGGGTCTTCGTGAGCACTGGCACGGTCCAGGCTGCCTGTGGTCCGGTTGCTTGGCTTGGAGGAGCGGGCGCCCGGCACTAGGTCCGGTTTGTCTCCGCAGTCCGGTTTGGCGCTCGCCGGCTCGCTTGTGCGGTACGTAGGTGGCACGGGTTGCCACCTACGTACCGCATAAGGGGGCATCGATCACAGAACCGTTCCGAATGGCTGCGATCGGGGTTCTCGAGCAACCATTTGGAACGGGTTTATGGTTGCGCATCCCAGTCCGACGCAGCCGACCGCACCGCGGAAGCATCCCGGACCCCGGCCGTGCTCGCCGCTCTTCCTTGCTCTGCGAACCCAGCCACGCAGTAAGCCGAACCCACCGACTGCGCTGAGGAAAGCCGCGTACGCTCAAGCGCATGAGTTCTATGGTCGATTGGGATCTCGCGGTGTCGGTCGGGGCTCGGCTCGCGGGGCAGGGACCGGTGGTCAGCCGAGGAGAAGCGGACGAGGTCGTCGCCGAGCTGCGGGAGGGCGCGGCGAGCTCGACCCAGCCCGTACGCGAGTTCACCGGTCTCGCGTCGACGGCGGCCACCGCCGAGGTGCTCGTGGTCGACCGGCGCGGCTGGCTCAAGGCCAACGCGGACGGGTTCGCGCACGTGCTGGCACCGGTGATCGCCAAGATCGAGGAGCGCAAGGGCGCACCCTCGGGGTTCACCCAGGCCGTCGGGTCCCGGATGACCGGCGCCGAGGTCGGCGCGGTGCTCGGGTTCCTGGCCGGCAAGGTGCTCGGCCAGTTCGACCCGTTCTACGCGCCGGCCGGCTCCACCGCGTCCGGGCGGCTGCTGCTGGTGGCTCCCAACATCGTCCATGCCGAGCGCGAGCTCGGTGTCGACCCGCACGACTTCCGGCTGTGGGTGTGCCTGCACGAGGAGACCCACCGGGTGCAGTTCACCGCCGTGCCCTGGATGCGGGAGCACATCGAGGGCATGATCGGCACCCTCGTCGAGGGCATCGAGACCGACCCCACCAAGTTGGCGAGCTTCCTGGGCGACGGGGTCAAGCGGATGGGCGACGTCATCAGAGGCACCGACGGCGCGTCGCTGATCGACCTGCTCTCGACGCCCGAGCAGCGCGTCCTGCTCGACCAGGTCACCGCGGTCATGTCGCTCTTGGAAGGTCATGCCGACGTGGTGATGGACGGCGTCGGTCCCGAGGTGATCCCGACGGTCGCCGAGATCCGCAAACGGTTCAACCAGCGCCGCAAGGGCAGCGGCAACCTCGACCGGCTGCTGCGCCGGCTGCTCGGGCTCGACGCCAAGATGGCGCAGTACCGCGACGGCGAGAAGTTCGTGCAGGGCGTGATCGACCGGGTCGGCATGGAGGGTTTCAACAAGGTCTGGGTCGAGCCGGCCAACCTGCCGACGCGGGCCGAGGTCGGCGACCCCGAGGCCTGGGTACGCCGCATCCATGGGGCCTGACCCCGCGGTCGCCGCCTGCCGGCTGGCCGTACGGCCGCTCTTCGACGAGGAGGGGGAGACGGTCCTGGTCGCTTGCTCGGGCGGCGCCGACTCGCTCGCGCTGCTCGCGGCTACCGTCTTCGAGGCGGCCCGAAGTCGCGAGCCCTCCGATCGCGGCCGGGTCGTCGGCGTCACCGTCGACCACGGTCTGCAAGCGGGCTCGGCCGCGCACGCCGCGCACGTCGTCGCGCAGATGGCGGCGCTCGGGGCGACCGAGACCGTGAGCGTACGCGTGCACGTCGAGTCTGCGGGCCAAGGACCGGAAGCGGCCGCGAGGCAGGCCAGGTACGCCGTCCTCGACCAGGTCGCGGAACGGTTCGGAGCCGACGCGGTGCTGCTGGGCCACACCCGCGACGACCAAGCCGAGACTGTGCTGCTCGGCCTGACCCGCGGCTCGGGCGGCCGTGCGCTGGCCGGGATGCGGCGTGGCTTCGACCGCTACCGGCGACCGTTCCTCGACCTGACCCGAGCCGACACCGAGGCCGCCTGCCGCGCCCAGGGCATCGATTTCTGGACCGACCCGCACAACGCCGACCCCCGGTTCCTGCGCGCCAGGGTTCGGCACACCGTGATGCCGCTGCTCGAACAGGAGCTCGGCCCCGGCGTCGCGTCAACTCTGGCCCGCACGGCCGACCAGCTCCGCAACGACAGCGAGGCGCTGGATGCGCTCGCCCAAGGCCGCTATGAAGAGCTCACCGCCAATGGTCCGGTCCAGTGGCGCCGCCTGCACGACGACTACCTGGCGATCGCCTCCCGCGTACTCCGGCTTGCCGCGCTCGACGCAGGAGCCCCCGCCGCCGAACTGTTCGCCGTTCACGTCGATGCCTTGGTCGCGCTGGTGGAAGGTAGAGGGCGGGAAGTGCAACTGCCGGGCCGGGTCACCGCCTACCGCGACGGAGACCACCTGCGGTTCCGCCCGACCGGGGCGATAGCCTGACGCCCATGGACGCCAGCCACGTCGAGGCCGACCTGCTCAACGTTCTCTACACCGAGGACCAGATCCGAAACCGGCTCGACGAGTTGGCAGCCGAGATCGAGCGGGACTACGCGGGCAAGGATCTCCTGCTCGTCGGGGTGCTCAAAGGTGCGGTGATGGTGATGGCCGACCTCGCACGGGCGTGCGGCCGACACGTGTTGATGGACTGGATGGCGGTGTCGTCCTACGGCTCGGGCACCAAGTCCTCCGGCGTGGTCCGGATCCTCAAGGACCTCGACACCGACATCACCGGCAAGCACGTGCTGATCGTCGAGGACATCATCGACACCGGGCTGACCCTCTCCTGGCTGGTGGCCAACCTGCAGTCCCGCGGACCGGCCAGCGTCGAGATCTGCACGCTGCTGCGCAAGCCCGACGCGCTGCAGATGAGTGTCGAGGTGAAGTACGTCGGGTACGACATCGCCAACGAGTTCGTGGTCGGCTACGGCCTGGACTACGACGAGCGCTACCGGAACCTTCGCTCGATCGGCACGCTCGCCCCGCGCGTCTACAGCTGAGACCCTCGGAACCGAGCCGGGTGTATCGAGACGCCGGGGATCTCGATACGGTCCCTCGTTCCTCGGGACCTACTCGATCAGCGGTGGCGCGCGTTCTTCGGGACCTACTCGATCAGCGGTGGCGCGCGTTCTTCGGGACCTGCTCGATCGCCGGAGCCCTTCGATCGGCGGTTCACCCAGAGCGAAATCAGGCACTCCCGGCGCATTGTGCGCGTTGACAGGGGAGAATGGACAGGTATCCCGGCGAGTAGGGTCGGGTCCAGACGGTGAACGACCGGGTAGGTAGAGCAGGAGGCTGGGGCGCGAGCCCCGCAAACAAGACGTGAAGCGAATTTTCCGCGGTCCATGGTTTTGGATCGTCGTTGCCGTGGTCGGCGTGCTGGTGGTGCTGCAGTACCTCGTGCCCAACGGCGGGTACGACGAGATCGACACCTCCAAGATGCAGTCCTACATCACGTCGGGAGAGGTCAAGGAGGTCACCTTCGTCGAGGGTGACCAGCAGATCCGTGCGACGCTCAACGACGGCAAGAAGGTCTCCGCCAACTGGCTCGCGGGCACCCAGAGCGATCTGTACGACAAGGCGGTCTCCGAGGTCGGCACCAGCAAGGTCGACGTCGAGGTGCCCAAGCAGTCGATCCTGGTGGCGATCCTCACCACCTTCCTGCCGTTCCTGCTGATCATCGCGTTGTTCCTGTTCCTGATGAACCAGGTGCAGGGCGGCGGCGGCCGGGTCATGCAGTTCGCCAAGTCCAAGGCCAAGCTGATCAGCAAGGACATGCCGAAGACCACCTTCGCCGACGTCGCCGGCTGTCAGGAGGCCATCGAGGAGCTCGGGGAGATCAAGGAGTTCCTCCAGGAGCCCGCGAAGTTCCAGGCGGTCGGCGCGAAGATTCCCAAGGGCGTGCTCTTGTACGGTCCGCCCGGCACCGGCAAGACGCTGCTGGCCCGTGCGGTGGCCGGCGAGGCCGGGGTGCCGTTCTACTCGATCTCCGGCTCGGACTTCGTGGAGATGTTCGTCGGTGTCGGCGCCAGCCGGGTCCGCGACCTGTTCGAGCAGGCCAAGGAGAACGCTCCCGCGATCGTGTTCATCGACGAGATCGACGCTGTCGGCCGCCACCGTGGCGCCGGCATGGGCGGCGGCCACGACGAGCGCGAGCAGACGTTGAACCAGCTGCTGGTGGAGATGGACGGCTTCGACGTGCGCGGCGGCGTGATCCTGATCGCGGCCACCAACCGCCCCGACATCCTCGACCCCGCGTTGCTGCGGCCCGGCCGCTTCGACCGGCAGATCGCGGTCGAGGCACCCGACCTCGACGGCCGCCACAAGATCCTCCAGGTCCACTCGCGGGGCAAGCCGATGTCTCCCGACACCGACCTGCGCAGCGTCGCGAAGCGTACGCCCGGCTTCACCGGTGCCGACCTGGCCAACGTGCTCAACGAGGCCGCGCTGCTCACCGCGCGTGCCGACCGCAAGCTGATCGGCAACGAGGATCTCGACGAGGCCATCGACCGGGTGATCGCCGGGCCGCAGAAGCGCACCCGACTGATGAGCGAGAAGGAGAAGCTCATCACCGCCTACCACGAGGGCGGCCACGCGCTGGTGGCGGCGGCGTTGCCGGGCAGCGACCCTGTGCACAAGGTGACGATCCTGCCGCGGGGCCGGGCGCTCGGCTACACGATGGTGCTGCCCGACGAGGACAAGTACTCCCAGACCCGCTCGGAGATGCTCGACAAGCTCGCCTACATGCTGGGCGGCCGGGCCGCCGAGGAGATGGTCTTCCACGACCCGACCACCGGCGCCGGCAACGACATCGAGAAGGCGA
>JASGGG010000058.1:0-19233 GCA_047605165.1 Nocardioidaceae bacterium | reverse complement strand
TGCCGCTGGAGGACATGGAGTTCTTCCAGTTCCACCCGACCGGCCTGGCCGGCCTCGGCGTGCTGCTCTCGGAGGCCGCCCGTGGCGAGGGCGGCATCTTGCGCAACAGCGAGAACGAGCGCTTCATGGAGCGCTACGCACCCACCATCAAGGACCTCGCCCCCCGCGACATGGTCGCTCGCGCCATGGCCAACGAGGTGCGTGAGGGCCGCGGCGCCGGGCCGGACAAGGCGTACGTCTATCTCGATCTCACGCACCTGCCGAAGGAGCAGATCGACGCGAAACTGCCCGATATCACCGAGTTCGCCCGCACCTACCTCGGCGTCGAGCCGTACACCGAGATGATCCCGGTCTTCCCCACCGCGCACTACGCGATGGGCGGAGTCCCCACCAACATCAAGGGCGAGGCGCTGGCCGACAACCACACGGTGATCCCCGGTCTGTACGCCGCCGGCGAGGTCGCCTGCGTCTCGGTGCACGGCTCCAACCGGCTGGGCACCAACTCGCTGCTGGACATCAACGTGTTCGGCCGTCGCGCCGGCATCTACGCCGCCGAGTACGTCCAGACAACCGAGTTCAGTGAGCTCCCGGAGAACCCCGAGGCAGGAGTGGTCGAGCTGGTCGAGAGCCTGCGCGGCTCGACCGGCGGCGAGAAGGTGGCCACGATCCGCGGCGAGTTGCAGGCCACCATGGACATCAACGCCCAGGTGTTCCGCAGCGAGGCGTCGCTGAAGCAGGCGCTGTCGGACATCGAGGGACTCAAGGAGCGCTACCGCGACGTTGCCGTGCAGGACAAGGGCCGGCGCTTCAACACCGATCTCCTCGAGGGCATCGAGCTGGGCTTTCTGCTCGACCTCGCCGAAGTGCTCGTCGTCGGGGCGCTCGCACGCAACGAGTCCCGCGGCGGCCACATGCGTGAGGACTACCCGGATCGTGACGACGTCAACTTCATGCGTCACACGATGGCCTACCGCCAAGAGGACGGGTCGATCCGTCTCGACTACAAGCCCGTGATCGAGACGCGCTACAAGCCGATGGAGCGCAAGTACTGATGAGCACCCCACCACGTTGCTCACTCCGTTCACAACGAGGCGAGGACCCCGCATGAGCACCCCACCACGTTGTTCACTCCGTTCACAACGAGGCGAGGACCCCGCATGACTGCCACGCTCGAGCCCGCGACGACCGCTCCCTCGCCGACGGCGATGACCGTCACGGTCAGGATCATGCGCTACAACCCGGAGGTGTCCGACCAGGCGCACTGGGAGTCGTACCAGGTCTCCGCGGAGCCCACCGACCGGGTCCTCGACGCTCTGCACAAGGTCAAGTGGGACCAGGACGGCACCCTCACCTTCCGGCGCTCCTGCGCCCACGGCGTGTGCGGCTCGGACGCGATGCGGATCAACGGCAAGAACCGCCTGGCCTGCAAGACGCTGCTCAAGGACGTCAACCCGAGCAAGCCGATCACGATCGAGCCGATCAAGGGTCTCCCGGTGCTCAAGGACCTCGTGGTCGACATGGAGCCGTTCTTCGCGGCCTACCGCTCGGTGATGCCGTTCCTGGTGACCACGGGCAACGAGCCAACCCGCGAGCGCATCCAGAGCCAGGCTGACCGCGACCGTTTCGACGACACCACCAAGTGCATCCTGTGCGCGGCGTGTACGACCAGCTGCCCGGTCTACTGGACCGACGGGCAGTACTTCGGGCCGCAGGCGATCGTCGGCGCCCACCGCTTCATCTTCGACAGCCGCGACGAGGCCGCCGAGCAACGTCTGGAGATCCTCAACGACAAGGAGGGCGTGTGGCGCTGCCGCACCACCTTCAACTGCACCGAGGCCTGCCCCCGCGGCATCGAGATCACCAAGGCGATCCAAGAAGTCAAGCGGGCGTTGATCTTCAACCGCTGACCCCATCGGGCCGGGCGCGTCTCCGGCCACCGCAGGAAGCCGAGTTGGCGCGAATCCGCGGTAGGAGCGCAGCGACGATCGAGGATTCGTGCCAACTCGGCGAAGATTCGTGCCAACTCGGCGCTACTCCCCGGTGCTGTCGACCGACTCGTCGAGGTTGAGGTCGGCCGGCTTGGGCGAGGTCTGGGCCCAGGCAGCGCCGTACATGACTACCTGGATGAAGTAGTTGATCATGATCAACAGCACCAGCGAGACACCGAAGATCGCGAATGCGGGCCGGCCGTGGGCGAACGAGATCAACAGGCCGGCAAGGTACTTCAGCACCACGAAGCCGATCGCCGCCAGGAAAGTGCCTTCCCACAGGCCTCGCCGTGAGACCCGCGGCCGGGCCAGGAACTGATAGAGCACGTACAGCACCGCCGTAATCAGCGCGACGGAGAAGATCAGGCCCAGCAGCTGAAGACCCCGCGATGCCCAGGTGCTGTCGAGCCCGATCGCGCCGACGATGTCGTCGGCGTAGTTGCGCCCGACACTGCCGACCACGAACGCGAGGACGAGCAGGCCCCCGATGATGAACAGCGCCGCCAGGTCACGGAGCTTGCCGAACACGAAGTTCGGCTGCTCGCTGGGTGGCTTGCCGAACATCGTCTGGAGCGCCTGCCGCAGCGAGGACATCAACCCGATCCCGGCGTACCCGAAGCCCACCAACGCGATGATCCCCGCCGTGCCGGCGTTGTCCGCGAAGGCCTGAACGCTGACCGAGCCGGTATCGGTGCCGAGAAGACTGCGGAGGAACCTGCTGATCACCTCGCTCATGTCCGCCTGTGCGTCGGGGTAGATGCGGGCGACCAGGCCGACGACGAAGAAGGCCAGCGCCAGTACCGGCACGAACGCGAGGAACGCGTAGTAGGTGACCGCCCCGGCCAGACCGCCGCCGTTGACGCGACCGTAGTGGGCCAGCATCGCCACCAGATGGTCGAACCAGCCCACGCGGTCGCGGAGCTGGTCGACCGGTCGCACCGCGTAGCGGTTCCACAGTTTGCCGACGTCGAACCCCACGGCTCAGCCTCCGACAGCACCCGGTAGCGCGCCAGCCATGCCGAGCGGGAAGTCACACGTGGGTATCCACCCCTTGTCCTCGTCGTGTGTATACAGCCAGAAGTGCTCGACGAGGAATCGGCACTCGAATCCGGATTGCTCCTCGAACGCGCGGTCGAGCAGGTCGTCGGACAGATGGTGCGCGATGGTCACGTGCGGGTGGTAGGGGAACTCGACGCTGACGTCCAGCGGCGGGCGGCGAACGAGCGCGGCAAGTGCCTCGAAGCCGCTGATGCCCTCGACGACGCCGACGAAGACGACCGGCGACACCGGACGGAAGGTGCCGGTGCCTCGTAAGTGCACCTCGAACGGCTCGGCCTCACCAGCCGCGTCCTGGAGCCTGGCGATGATCTCGGGCAGCAGCGAGTCGTCGAAGTCGACAGGAGGAAGCAGCGTGATGTGGGTAGGGATCGTCGCCGCGGTGTCGTCGCCCAGCGACTCGCGGTAGCTCTGCAGCTGGGTCGCCCACGGCTCGGGAACCGCGACGGACACGCCGATCGTCGTCACTCGAAAAGCCTACTCACGCGCGCGGCAGGAAACCGACGCATTCGAAAACATCGGCCAACGTCCGCTCGGCCACCGCGCCCGCGCGGCTGGCACCGTCGGCGAGCACCTTGTCGAGCTGGCTGGGATCGGCCAGCAGCCCCTCGACGCGGTCACGGAACGGGGTGACGAAGTCCACCACACGCTGGGCCAGGTCGCCCTTGAAGTCGCCGTAGCCCTTGCCTGCGTACGCCTCTTCCAATTCGGCGATCTCCCGGCCGGTGAGCGCGGAGTAGATCGTCAGCAGATTGGAGACACCGGGCTTCTCCACCGGGTCGAAACGCACCTGCGAGCCGGAGTCGGTGACCGCTGAGCGGATCTTCTTGGCGGACTTCTTCGGGTCGTCGAGCATCTCGATGATCCCGTTGGGTGAGGACGAGGATTTCGACATCTTCGCGGTCGGGTCCTGGAGGTCGTAGATCTTGGCGGTCTCCTTGAGGATGTACGGCTCCGGCAGCCGGAAGGTCTTCTTGTACTGGCTGTTGAACCGGCCGGCGAGGTCACGGGTGAGCTCGAGATGCTGGCGCTGGTCCTCGCCGACCGGGACGTACTGCGGCCGGTAGAGCAGGATGTCGGCGGCCTGCAGGATCGGGTAGGTCAGCAGGCCGACGCTGGCCGCGCCTTCGCCGCCCCGGGCCGATTTGTCCTTGAACTGGGTCATCCGCCGTGCCTCGCCGAAGCCGGTGAAGCACTCCAGCACCCAGGACAGCTGGGCGTGCGCCGGCAGGTGCGACTGCACGAAGATCGCCGACCGCTCCGGGTCGATGCCCATCGCGAGCAGCTGCGCGACCGCGACATAGGTGCGCCGGCGCAGCAGCTGGGGGTCGGGCTTCTCGATCGTGATCGAGTGCAGGTCCGCGATGAAGAAGAACGGCTCGTACGCCTCCTGGAGCGCCACCCACTGCCGCGTCGCGCCGAGGTAGTTGCCGAAGTGGAAGGAGTCGGCGGTCGGCTGGATCCCGGACAGGACCCGAGGCCGCGCCGTGCCCCCGGCCGTGGACGCTACGTCAGACATGTCCGCATTCTCGCAGAGCCGGATCAGCGATTCGTCTGCGGTGTTGCGTCTGTTGCGGACGGAGAGATCACAGACGAATCGGGAGTGGGATCAGCGGCAAGGCCCGAGACGCGGACTCGGCTGACCCGCCTGCCGTCGACACCGGTGACGGTGATCAGCCGGTCGCCGTGGGTCACCTCGTCGCCCAGCGCCGGCACCCGGCCGAGCGTGGCCATCAAGAAGCCGGCCACAGTCTCGTAGGGGCCCTCGGGGAGCTCGACACCGGTTTCGTCCTCGAAGTCGTCGAGGTTCAGCAGCCCGTCGACCTCGACGGTGCCACCGTGCCGAGTGGTCTTGCCCTCGTCGACGTCGTACTCGTCCTTGATATCGCCGACCAACTCCTCGACCAGGTCCTCCATGGTCACGATTCCGGCCGTGCCGCCGTACTCGTCGGCGACGATCGCCAGATGGGTCCCGCCACGTCGCATGTCGGTCAGCGCGGCCAGGATCGGGCGGGTCCACGGCAGTACGAGGGTGTCGCGGGCGAGCTCGGACACCCGCACCGACCGGGTCGCCATGTCGGGGCCGAGCAGGTCGCGCACGTGTACGAAGCCGATCACGTCGTCGGGCGAACCGTCGATCACCGGGTAGCGCGAGTGCGGCATCGACAGCGCCTCGCGCACCGCCTTGTAGACCGGCATCGAGCCATCGATGAAGTCGACCTCCGTCCGCGGGATCATCACCTCACGGATCTGCCGGTCGCCCGCCTCGAAGACGTCCTCGACGATCCGGCGTTCCTCCTCACCGAGCGTCTGGTGGGTGTTGACCAGCTCGCGCAGTTCCTCGTCGCTGATCTGCTCACGCTGAGCGTGGGGATCCCCCCCGAGCAGCCGCACGACAAGGTCGGTGGACTTGCTGAGCAGCCAGATGACCGGCCTGGACACCCGCGAGATCCGGTCGACCATCGGCCCGAGCGCCATCGCGAACGCCTCGGCGCGCTGGAGGCCCAGGCGTTTGGGTACGAGCTCCCCGAGCACCAGCGAGAGGTAGGAGATCGCGATGGTCACCAGCACGAGCGCCGTCACCGGCACGATCGACTCGGGCAGGCCGAGGTTGCGCAGCACCGGCTCGAGATCCTTCGACAAGGTCGCGCCGCCGAACGCGGCCGAGAGGAAGCCCGCGAGCGTCACCCCGACCTGGACTGCCGCGAGGAACCGATTGGGGTCCTGGTTGAGCTCGGCGACGACCTTGCCCCGCTTCCCGCGGGCCGCCAGCGCCCGGGCTTGCGCGTCACGCAGCGACACCAGCGCGATCTCGGCGGCGGCGAACACACCACCGACGAGCACGAACAGCACCACGAGCGCGATCGAGCCCGCGACGCCGTTCACCGTCTATGGCCTTCGTCCATGATCGCCAACGATAGCCAACCGGCTCCCGGGCCGGGCCTGCATGGCTAAGAGCGTGTCTCTTATTCCCGCCGACGCATCCACGGCCCCGCATCACGACCGGCTGCGTTGGACGAGCTCAACGCAGCCCGCTGCGCCCTCGCTCATCCGCCTTGACGGATCGCGCGCGGATACCGCGGCTGCTTACCGCCGCGAACTGCGAGACGCGCTCTAACCCGATCACGAAGATCCCCAGCCCGAGCAGCGCGAGCCCCGCGCCGACCAGGGACGGCACCCGGTAACCGAGTCCGGCGCCGATCACGATCGAGCCCACCCACGCACCGAGTCCGTTGGCGATGTTGAGGGCCGAATGGTTCAGTGCCGCCCCGAGCATTTCTGCCTCTCCCGCGACGTGCATCAGCCGCAGTTGCAGCGTGATCGCGAGCACCGAGCTGAGAACACCCGCAGCCAGAACGCCGGTCGCGGCGAAGACGACGAGCGGCATCAGCACGTAGAACACCAGCAGCACCACCGCCAGCGCCACGAACCCGCCGACCACGGTGCGCTCGATGTTCCAGTCGCCCAGCACTCCGGCAAGCCAGCTGCCCAGGACGGACCCGGTCCCGAACGCGAGCAGGAACCACGGGATCGCGCTGCGGGGCAGGTCGACCACGTCGGTGACGACGGGTGCGATGTAGGAGTACATCGCGAACACGCCGCCGAAGCCGACCATGCCGGCGCTGGCCGCGAACAGGACCTGTGGCCGCTTGAGCGCACGCAGCTCACCTCGTACCGACGCTCCTGGGTCACCTGGCGAGGCAGGTACGAAGCGCAGGATCATGGCTGCGCTGGTCAGGTTGCAGGCCGCGACGAGCCAATACGCCGAGCGCCAGCCCACGCCCTGGCCCAGCCAGGTGCTCGCGGGGACGCCGACCACCGTCGCGATCGAGAGGCCCAGCATCACCAGGCTGATCGCGCGTCCGCGTCGTTCGGCGGGCACCAGCGAGGCGGCCAGCAACGAGGCGACGCCGAAGTAGGCGCCGTGCGGCAGCCCGGCGACGAAGCGGGCCGCCATCATGGTGGGGTACGAGGTCGCGACCGCACTGAGCGCGTTGCCCAAAGCGAGAGCGGCCATCATTGCCGCGGCCAGCCCGCGTCGTGGCAGCCGGGCGGCCAGCGAGACGATCAGCGGCGCGCCGACGACCACCCCAAATGCGTACGCGGTGATGATGTGACCGGTGCTCGCGATGGAGCGGTCGATCGAGTCGGCGATGTCCGGCAGCAAGCCCATCGTCTGGAACTCGGTGGTGCCGATCGCGAAGCCGCCGACAGCCAGCGCGAACAAGGCCAGGCCGACATGAGTACGCCGGCCTCCGGCGCTCTCGGTTGGTCGGGTGAGGTCAGCCAAGGGTCTCCAGTGCTGCGTTGAGGGTGGCCGAGGGCCGCATCACCGCGCTGGCCAGGGCGTCGTCGGGGCGGTAGTAGCCGCCGATGTCGGCCGGCTTGCCCTGCACCGCGAGCAACTCGGCGACGATCGCGTCCTCGCCCGCGGCGAGCTTCTCAGCCAAGGGCGCGAACGCCGCGGCGAGGTCGGCGTCGTCGGCCTGCCTGGCCAGCTCCTGGGCCCAGTAGAGGGCCAGGTAGAAGTGGCTGCCGCGGTTGTCGATGGTACCGAGCCGGCGGCCCGGCGAGCGGTCCTCGTTCAAGAAGGTCCCGGTGGCGCGGTCGAGGGTGTCGGCCAGCACCTGGGCACCCTTGTTGCCGGTCACGGTGGCCAGGTGCTCGAAGGACGCGGCCAGCGCGAAGAACTCGCCCAGGCTGTCCCACCGCAGGTAGTCCTCCTTGACCAGCTGCTGCACGTGCTTGGGCGCCGAGCCTCCGGCACCGGTCTCGAAGAGGCCACCACCGTTGATCAGCGGCACGATCGACAGCATCTTGGCCGAGGTGCCGAGCTCGAGGATCGGGAACAGGTCGGTGTTGTAGTCGCGCAGCACGTTGCCGGTCACCGAGATGGTGTCCTCTCCACGGCGCATCCGCTCGACCGACAGCTTGGCGGCGGCGGCCGGCGCCAGGATCGAGATGTCGAGCCCGGTGGTGTCGTGCTGGGGGAGGTACGCGTTGACCTTGCGGATCAGATTGGCGTCGTGGGCGCGGGTCTCGTCGAGCCAGAACACCGCCGGCGCGCCGGTGGCGCGGGCGCGGGTGACCGCGAGCTTGACCCAGTCCTGGATCGGGATGTCCTTGGTCTGGCAGGCGCGCCAGATGTCGCCCTGCTCGACGTCGTGCGAGAGCAACTCGTCGCCGTTGGCTGCCACGACCTTCACCACACCGTCGGCAGGCACCTCGAAGGTCTTGTCGTGCGAGCCGTACTCCTCAGCGGCCTGAGCCATCAGCCCGACGTTGGGCACGGTGCCCATCGTGGCCGGGTCGAGCGCGCCGTTGGCGCGGCAGTCGTCGATCACGGCCTGGTAGATGCCGGCGTACGACGAGTCCGGGATCACCGCGAGGGTGTCGGCCTCCTGGCCGTCGGGGCCCCACATGTGCCCCGAGGTGCGGATCATCGCGGGCATCGACGCGTCCACGATCACGTCGCTGGGTACGTGCAGGTTGGTGATGCCCTTGTCGGAGTCGACCATCGCCAGGCGCGGGCCGGCGGCGAGCTCGGCGTCGAAGGAGGCCTTGATGTCGGCACCGTTGGGCAGCGCGGCCAGCCCGTCGAGGATGCCGCCGAGCCCGTTGTTGGGCGACAGGCCCGCGGCGTCGAGGTCGGCGCCGTACTTCTCGAAGGTCTGGGGGAAGAACGCGCGAACGACGTGGCCGAAGATGATCGGGTCACTGACCTTCATCATCGTCGCCTTGAGGTGCACCGAGAACAACACGCCGTCGGCCAGCGCCCGCTGGATCTGCGCGGCCAGGAACGCCCGCAGTGCGCCGACGCGCATCACCGTGGCGTCGACGATCTCACCGGCGAGCACCGGCAGGCTCTCCTTGAGGACGGTCACGGCGCCGTCGGCGGCGACGTGCTCGATCCGCAGGGTGTCGTCGGTGGCGAGCACGACCGACTTCTCGTTGTGCCGGAAGTCGTCGGCGTCCATCGTGGCGACGTTGGTCCGGGAGTCGGGGCTCCACGCACCCATCGAGTGCGGGTGGGTCTTGGCGTAGTTCTTCACCGACAGCGGCGCCCGGCGGTCGGAGTTGCCCTCGCGGAGCACCGGGTTGACCGCGCTGCCCTTGACCTTGTCGTACCGTGCCCGGTACTCGCGCTCCTGGTCGGACTGGGGGTCGTCGGGATAGTCGGGGACGGCGTACCCCTTGGCCTGGAGCTCGGCGATCGCCGCCTTGAGCTGCGGCATCGAGGCGCTGATGTTGGGCAGCTTGATGATGTTGGCCTCGGGAGTCTTGGCCAGCTCGCCGAGCTCGGTCAGCGCGTCCGCGACGCGTTGCTCGTCGCTGAGCAGTTCGGGGAACTGCGCGAGGATCCGGCCCGACAGTGAGATGTCCCGGGTCTCGACGTCGACTCCCGCCTTGCCGGCGTACGCCGAGATGATCGGCAGGAACGAGTACGTCGCCAGCAGCGGCGCCTCGTCGGTGTGGGTATAGATGATGACCGGCTCGCTCACCAGGACTCCCGTTCGATCGACTGCGGAATTGTCTTGACGTCAAGATATCTCACCTGGCGGTGGATCGCACGTCGATGCCCATCCTCGCACCCTCACGCGGAGAACGGACCAGCCGAGTTGCTCGGTCTGCCGCGCTGCTAGCGTCATGGGTGTCCAGCCCTGTTGCTCTCGCGAGGAGTCATCGTGACCCAGCCCGTCAAGGTCGCCGTCACCGGCGCCGCCGGCCAGATCGGCTACAGCCTGTTGTTCCGGATCGCAAGCGGCTCGCTGCTCGGCCCCGACACCCCCGTCCAGCTGCGATTGCTCGAGATCGAGCCCGCGCTCAAGGCGCTCGAGGGCGTCGTGATGGAGCTCGACGACTGCGCGTTCCCGATGCTCGCCGGCGTCGAGATCGGCCACGAGCCGACCAAGATCTTCGACGGCGTCAACCTCGCGCTGCTGGTCGGTGCGCGACCGCGCGGCCCGGGCATGGAGCGCAGCGACCTGCTCGAGGCCAACGGCGCGATCTTCACCGCGCAGGGCAAGGCGCTCAACGAGGTCGCCGCCGACGACGTACGCATCGGGGTCACCGGCAACCCGGCCAACACCAACGCG
Source organism: Nocardioidaceae bacterium (assembly GCA_047605165.1). Lineage (GTDB taxonomy): Bacteria > Actinomycetota > Actinomycetes > Propionibacteriales > Nocardioidaceae > SSC3. The sequence goes on along the minus strand of JASGGG010000058.1, from coordinate 9,092 downwards.
CTGATCGCGCAGAGCAACGCGCCCGACATCCCCGCCGAGCGGTTCTCCGCGTTGACCCGGCTCGACCACAACCGGGCCATCTCGCAGCTCGCGGCGAAGACCGGGGCGAAGGTCACCGACATCAAGAAGATGACGATCTGGGGCAACCACTCGGCCACCCAGTACCCCGACATCTTCCACGCCGAGGTCGGCGGCAAGAACGCCGCCGACGTCGTGGGCGACCAGGCCTGGCTGGAGGACTACTTCATCCCCACCGTGGCCAAGCGCGGCGCCGCGATCATCGACGCCCGCGGCGCGTCGTCGGCCGCCTCCGCCGCGTCGGCCACCGTCGACGCCGCCCGCGACTGGCTGCTGGGCACGCCCGCGGACGACTGGGTCTCGATGGCGGTCCGCTCCGACGGCTCCTACGGCATCCCCGAAGGCATCATCTACTCCTTCCCGGTCACCACCTCCGGCGGCGACTGGAGCATCGTGCAGGGCCTGGACGTCAACGACTTCTCGCGCGGCAAGATGGACGCCACCGCCGCCGAGTTGATCGAGGAGCGCGACGCCGTCCAGGGCCTCGGCCTCATCTGATCTCAGTGACCGCCGCACAACTCCTCGACGGATCCGCTACCGCAGCTGCCATCAAGCACGAGCTTGCCGAGCGCGTCGTCAAGCTGCGTGAGGCGGGAGTCGTGCCCGGTCTCGGCACCGTGCTGGTCGGGGACGACCCGGGCAGCCGCTGGTACGTCAACGGCAAGCACAAGGACTGCGCCGAGGTCGGCATCCATTCGATCCGGGTCGACCTGCCGGCCGACACTCCCCAGCAGGTTGTCGAGGAGGCGATCGCCGAGCTCAACGCGCGCCCGGACTGCACCGGCTACATCGTCCAGCTGCCGCTGCCCCGGCACATGGACGAGAACGCCATCCTCGGCCTGATCGACCCGGCCAAGGACGCCGACGGGCTGCACCCCACCAACCTCGGCTGGCTGGTGCTCGGCAAGCCCGCTCCCCTCCCCTGCACTCCCGCGGGGATCGTGGAACTGCTGCGCCGCCACCAGGTCGAGATCGCCGGAGCCGAGGTCTGCGTCGTCGGCCGCGGGGTGACCGTCGGGCGGCCGCTCGGGCTGCTGCTGACCCGCCGCTCCGAGAACGCCACGGTCACGCTGTGCCACACCGGCACCCGCGACCTGGCCGCGCACGTACGCAGCGCCGACATCGTGGTCGCCGCCGCCGGCGTACCCGACATCGTCACCGGGGACATCGTCAAGCCCGGGGCTGCCGTGCTCGACGTGGGGGTCTCGCGTACGGCAGAAGGCAAGATCGCCGGCGACGTCGCCCGAAGCGTGTACGACGTCGCGGGCTGGATCTCCCCCAACCCCGGCGGCGTCGGGCCGATGACCCGCGCGATGCTGCTGGCCAACATCGTCGCCGCGGCCGAACACTCCCTGCTGTGAACGACCTTCCCGAGGCGGCGTTCCGGCCCGACGAGCCCCGCCGCTACCCCTCCACTGTCGGCGGCGCCTGCTACATCGTGATGGGCCTGGTCGCGATCGGCGGCCTGGGCACGGCGATTCTCGGTGCTTGGCGTACCGGCCTGGTCATCATGGGAGTCGCACTGCTCGGCGGCGCGCTCGCGCGACTGATCGTCAAAGACGACGTCGCGGGCATGCTCAAGGTGCGCCGCAAGTCACTCGACGTCGCCTGGCTCACCCTGCTCGGCGTCGCCCTGATCGTGCTCGCGATCGTGGTCCCCGACGCCTGACCTGCTTCACACCGCGACGCAGGATGCAGCTCCCTGCCTGGTTGGGTTGCGGCAATCCTCCCTACGCGGTGCCTAGCTGGCAACATCTGCCAGCCAGCAACCGCACAAGGCCGGCCCATCCGCCGAACCGGACTGCGTGCGACAACGGCCGCTCCCCCAAGGCCAAACAACCGGACCACGGCGCAACGCAAGCGCGCCACTCAACCAGGCGACACCGGCTCCGCTCCCGGCACGCACCCCGCGAGAGGCTCCGCGGCGTCGCGTCGCGAACGCAGATGTCGCTGGCCACCGGGTTCGCCTGGCGACGCCGCGCCGCGCTCCGTTTAGAGCGTGTCTCGCAATTCACTTCCGGGTTGCGGCCGCGGTATCCGCGCGCGATCCGCCCACTCGGATGAGCGCCACCCAGATGAGCCAGAGCGCAGCGGGCTGCGCCGAGCTCGTCCAACGCAGCCGGTCGGGATGCGGGACCGTGGATGCATCGGCGGGAATGAGAGACACGCTCTAGTCTCGCGGAGTGCGACCGTCCGCTCCACCGGCTCTCCTCGCACACGTGCCAACTAACATGCAGTAGCCGCGTTTCGGGCTCGATTTCAGCCATTCCCGGCCCTACTGCCTGTTCTTTGGCACATCCTCCGCAAGCACTCGCCCGCCGGGCCAATCGTCAGTGGAAGAAGTGCCGCGCCCCGGTGAAGTACATCGTCACCCCGGCTGCCTCCGCCGCCGCTATGACCTCGTTGTCGCGCACCGACCCACCCGGCTGCACGATCGCCGCGACACCTGCCTCGAAGAGGATCTTGGGGCCGTCGTCGAAGGGGAAGAACGCGTCGCTTGCCGCAACGGAACCCTGGGCACGATCGCCGGCGCGCTCGACGGCGAGCTTGCAGGAATCGACCCGGTTGACCTGGCCCATGCCGACCCCGACGGAGGCTCCGTCGGCAGCAAGCAGGATCGCGTTGGACTTCACCGCCCGGCAGGCCCGCCAAGCGAACGCCAGGTCGGCCAACTGCTGTCCGGTCGCGGGCGGACCGGCGACGAGCGTCCACGTGGCGGAGTCGTCGCCATCGGCGTGGAGGGCGTCACGGGTCTGCATCAGCATCCCGCCGGAGATGTCGCGGGTCTCCCCGCCGCCACGCGCGAGCGGTCCGCACTGGAGAATGCGCAGGTTCTTCTTCGCGGCGAGCACCTCGACGGCACCGTCCTCGTACGCCGGTGCCACCAACACCTCGGTGAAGATGTCCGCGACCTGCTCCGCCATCGCGACCGTGACCGGCACGTTGGTCGCGATGACGCCGCCGAAGGCCGACACCGGGTCGCACTCGTGTGCCTTGCGGTGTGCCTCCGCGACGTCGGCGCCGACGGCAATCCCACACGGGTTCGCGTGCTTGACGATCGCGACGGCCGGCTGGTCGAAGTCGTAGGCCGCTCGTCGCGCGGCATCGGCATCGACATAGTTGTTGTAGGACATCGCCTTGCCGTGCAGCTGGTTGGCCTGAGCCAGCCCGGGGGTCGGCTGGTAGCCGTTCGTGTAGAGCGCAGCCGGCTGGTGCGGATTCTCGCCGTAGCGCAGCACTTCCGCGCGGTTCCAGGTCGCGCCGACCCACGCCGGGAAGCCGGTGTCGTCGGAGGTGTCGGTCAGCACGTTGCCCATCCAGGAGGCAACGGCGATGTCGTAAGTCGCGGTGTGTACGAATGCCTCGGCCGCCAGTCGCTGCCGCGCGGCCAGCGTGAACCCGCCCGCCGCGACAGCCGCCAGCACGTCGTCGTAGGAGGCGGGATCGGTGACCACCGCGACGCTCGGGTGGTTCTTGGCGGCGGCACGCACCATCGACGGCCCGCCGATGTCGATCTGCTCGACGCACTCGTCGTGCGTCGCCCCCGACTCGACGGTCTGGGTGAACGGGTAGAGGTTGACCACGACCAGGTCGAAGGGCTCGACACCCAGGTCGGCCAACTGCTTCTGGTGGGCGTCCAGGCGGAGGTCGGCGAGGATGCCGGCGTGTACGCGCGGGTGCAGTGTCTTGACTCGGCCGTCCAGACACTCGGGGAATCCGGTCAGGTCCTCGACTTTGGTCACCGGCAACCCGAGCTTCTCGATCAGCGCGGCGGACCCGCCCGTGGACACCAGCGCCACGCCCGCGTCGTGCAGGCCTCGAGCCAGCCCCTCCAACCCGGTCTTGTCGTACACCGACACCAGTGCCCGTTTGATCGGGCGCTTGCCCTCGTCCTGATCGCTCACTGTCTGATCAGTCACTGCCGAACCGCACCTTCCTGTCGTTGACCGTGAAGCCCTCACGGGCCAGTCTGCCTATCGTGTCGACGAGCATCACCCGCTCGGCGACCTTGATCCGCTCGTGCAGCGTCGCGACGTCGTCCTCGTCCTCGACCGGCACCGCCGTCTGCGCCACGATCGGACCGGTGTCCACACCCTCGTCGACGACGAACAGTGTGGCGCCGGTGACCTTGACGCCGTACGCCAACGCGTCACCCGGACCGTTGGTGCCGGGGAACGCCGGGCACAACGCCGGATGCGTGTTGAGCACGCGGCCCTCGTGCTCGCGCAGGAAGTCGGCACCGACCAGCTTCATGAAGCCGGCCAGCACGACCAGGTCGGGCGAGTACGACGCCACCTGCTTGGCGAGCGCCTGGTCCCAGGCGGCGCGGTCCGGGAAGTCCCCGAGTCTGGTCACGAAGGTGGGTACGCCCGCCCGCTCGGCTCGCGCGAGCCCTTCGATGTCGTCGCGGTCGGCACCGACCGCGACCACGGTGGCGCCGTAGCCGGGATCCTGACCCGCGTCGAGGAGCGCTTGAAGGTTGGTGCCACCGCCCGACACGAGCACCACCAGACGCGCTGGACGGGCAGGAGCGGGCACCCGCACAGGCTATCGGTCGGCGAAGGCGAGGCACGAGGCTGGGCACGAAGCTGGTCGAGCCACCCCGGTCGCCGAGTGCGCCGAGCCCGCGAGATCTCGATACACCGCCGCTCGTTCCTCGCACCGGCACTCGATCACCGGATGCCGGTCGAGTAGCTGGCGAGGACCGAGCCAGCGTATCGAGCCGCTCTGGGTCGTCGAGTGCCCGGCGAGGAACGAGCCGGGTGTATCGAGACGCCGGCCGAGCGCGAGGCGCCGCCGGGGCGCGCAGCAGCGCTGGCGCTCATCCGGACCGGGCAGGAAGAGCTCGATACACCACCGTGTCATTCCTGACGGTGGCACCCGATGATCGGTATCACACGACGACCGTGGGCTCGTCGTCCGCAGCCCCGTCGTCCGTGGCCCCCTCAACCACAGGCCCGTCAACCACAGGCCCGTCGACAACAGGCCCGTCGACAGGCTGCTCCGGGATCACGGCGACGGTGGGCTCGGTGGCCGGATCGGTCTCGGGCTCCGGCTCACCCCGCCGCCACCGGGTCAGCATCGCACCAGAGGCCCCGCCCAGACCGAGCGCGACCATGACGGCCGGGCTCGACTCGAACACGAACGGGCCGATGTCGGTCATCCGACCCGGCCCGACGACCCCGCCGGACAGCTCCCACCCGATCGCGAGAAGCACCGCGGCGACGACGGCTCCGAGCAGCGCGTGCACCGCTGTCACGGCGTAGGAAAGCTCCGGGTAGCGCCGAGCCTGTGTGCTGCCGGCCAGCGCACCCACCAGCACCGGTGCCAGCAGAAACGCGAGCGCCCAGGCAGGCGCGGCACCATCGCTGGGCAGCGCGACCAGCAGCGGGAAGGCGGGGACCGGACCGATGGTGGCAGAGGCGACAGAAACCGATGTACCCGTACCGACGGCGAACCCGGGGCCGGCGAGATAGGAGGCACCGAACAGCGCGGCGTTGGGAGCGAGCAGTGCGGTGAGCAAGGTCATCAACGCGCCGGCGGTGGCGCCGCCGTGCAGTTGGGAGAGCACGGTCGCCCCGGCGTTGAGGTCGAGCAGCATCGTCACCGCGACGAGGAAGGCTCCTACCGTCACCACGCCGAGTGCCGCCACAGCACCCGTCAAGGCCACCGACCGGACGACCCGAGGCACCCGGTCGACCAGCGCCGCGAGGTCGCCGGTGCCGGCGAGCAGCCCCGGGCCACCGCTCAACGCCGCCAGCACGAGCGCACCACCGAACGCCCGCGCGATCGAAGGCTGGGCGCCCGGACTGTCGGCGAGCACGGCGGCCACGAGCGCGACCACCGCGTACGACGCGGCGAACGCACCCACCGCGAGCAGCGTCGCGGTGAGATCCTCGCGGGCCGAGGTGGCGCCGGCCCACCGGGCAAGACGGAAGCAGATATAGGCACACAGCCCGGTGAGACCGAGCGGGATCATCGTCGCGGTCACCGTGCCGAGGTCGATCCCACTGCCGTGGGCGAGCAACCAGGCATCGGAGCCGAGCCTGATGGCCTCGGTCGTCGTACCGTGTGTGCCCTGGTCGAGCGCGAACCAGGCCGCGAGCGCGACTGCCATACAGGTCAGCAGCACGCCGCCGGCAGCCGCCAGCGCAGCGAGGATCGCCGCGAGGACCACCGGCCGGCGGCCCGACTCGTCAGCACGCAGCCGCGCCGGGGATAGGCGAGGCTGGGGCGGGACGGTGAGGCCGGTCATCTCCCCCATGATCCCCGCCAGCACGCGTCTGCCCGAGGCACCACGCCGGAGCTGGCCTCGTTCGGCGTCCGCTGCTTTCCCATGTTCACGTGGGAACGCTGCGCTTGCGGGTCGGCATATCAACCCACAGGCGCAGCTTCAGAACCCTTGACCGGCGACCGGCTGTCCCCTGCGCGCTGGTCGCGGAACGCACCGGTTCGTAACGACTTGCGACCTCCGCTACCTTGGGACGTCGGGTCAGAGCAGGAGGAGGTGCGACGCGATGTCGACGGAGGAGTTCGACTCCTTCTACCGGTCGACCCGTGACGACCTCGTGCTGCAGACTCTTCTGCTTACCGGGGACCTGACGGCGGCGGCCGGCGCCGTCAGGGACGCGTACGCCATCACCTGGCAGCACTGGCGCAAAGTCACCTCTCGCGGCGAGCCGATCGACCACACCCGCCCGCTGGCGTGGCGGCTGGCCACACGCCGCCACACCGGGCGCATCTGGCACCGCAACAAAGGGCTGAGCGACTCCGACCGTGAGGTTCTCGACGCGCTGCACCAACTCGGGGCGGGCGAGCGGCGCGCCGTGTTGCTCATCGACGTCGCGAAAGTGGCCCCCGAGTTGGCCGGCCACGAGTTGGCCGTCACCCGACAAGTCGCCCAACAGCGGCTGGAGACCGGCCGGGCGGCGCTGGCCGAGAAGCTCGGCCCCTCGTGGTTGACCCGGCTCCGCGGCCTCCGTACGCCCGCCAGGGCCGCCAAGCTACCGCGCACCCAGACTGTTCAGCGGGCCGGTCGTGACCGTGGGCGACTGATCGTGATCGGCTCGGTCGTAGGCGCCGTCGCGCTGACGGTGCTGGTCGGCGTGACCGGGCGGGAGCCCCACCTCGACCGCGACATCGCGGAGCATCGCGTCACCCCACACGGCGCGGCCGCGAGCGAGACACCTGAAGAGGCCGCACTGACCGACCCCGCCAAGCTGCTCGACGCGGCCGATCTGCAGGCGCTCACCCCGCGGCAGGCGTGGACCAGCGATCGTACCGATCCCGACGCCCGCGGCGACGGCATCAACATGATCTGCCAGACCGCACGGTTTGCCGACCCACACGGGCTCGCCGCGCTCGTACGCACCTTCGACGCCACCGGCAAGCCCGCGCGCACGGCCGTTCAGACCGTCGAGGTCTCTCGCAACGAGAAGGCCGCGCAGCGCGCCTACGACCACACGGTGCGATGGTTCGCGGAGTGCACCGAACCGCGCCTGATGCTGACCGGAACGTACGCTGTGGGCAAGGTCGGGGACGAAGCCGAGATCTTGCAGATCGCGATCGCCGGCACTCCGAGTCGGGCCTACGACGTCGGCATCGCCCGTACCGGCCAGGTCACCACGACAACGCTGCTCCAGACCACCAACGGGCCTACGATCAGGCCCAGCAGATTCGCCCGAGTGCTCGGCCAGGCGACTGCACGACTCTGCGTCGCGGGCGCGGCGTGCACTGCCCGGCCGGTCGTGACCGCGACGGCACCGCCGCGATCGGGCGAGGAGGCCGGCTTCGTCGCTACCGTGGACCTGCCGCCGGTCGGCAAGATCGAGAAGCCTTGGGTCGGCGTACCCTCGGTCAACGCGCTCGGCAATGTCGACAAGACCACGCGCTGCGACCGCGCCAACTTCATGCGCTCGGGCGCCGTCAAGGCGCGGGCGCGCACCTGGCTGATCCCCGAGGCCAGTCTTCCCGACACTTTCGGCTTCACCGAGACCTACGGCCGGTTCCGCAGCAGCCGGGCCGCGGAGAAGTTCCTTGCCGGCGTCCGTGCCAGCGTCAAGGGCTGCGAGGATCGCGACCTCACCGCGACCGTCGGGGAGGCGTACCAGCACGACGGCAGGCTCCAGCAAGAGTCGTCATGGCGCTTCGAGAACAAGGTGTCCGACAAGCAGACAGTGCCGATCCGCGTCGGTTTCGTCCGCTCCGGCAACCTCGTTTCCCGGCTGGTCTTCTTCCCCGCCGCCGACGCCGACATGACGCCGACGGCCTTCCAAGACCTGGTGGCCCGCGCGGGCGCCCGTCTCCGCGAACTCACCTAACCCGCCGAGTTGGCATGAATCTTCACTGAGTTGGCATGAATCCTCGACGATTCGTGCCAACTCGGCGTCACACGGTTCGCGTCTCGACAGGGTTGTCCGTGGCCGGTGCTTCGATGGGCACATGATCGACCACTTCGGAATCAACTGCTCCGATATCGCAGCAGCCAAGCAGTTCTACGACACCACGCTGGCGACACTCGGGTTCAGCCGGCAGATGGAGCACGGCGACTTCGTCGGCTATGGCCGGGACGGCAGGCCGGACTTCTGGATCGGCACCTTCGAGGGCGTCGGGCCCAACCGGGAGAACCACATCGCGTTCCAGGCCGAGGACGCCGCGCACGTCCGGGCGTTCTTCGACGCTGCCACCGGCCTAGGAGCGGAGGTGCTCCACGAGCCGCGGATGTGGCCCGAGTACCACCCGCACTACTACGGTGCGTTCGTCCGCGATCCCGACGGCAACAACGTCGAGGCTGTCTGCCACACCGCCAGCGAAGGCGACTAGCTGGCGGACAAGATCTCCCGCATCAGGGCGGCAGTCTCCGAGGGCGTCTTGCCGACCTTGACCCCGACGGCCTCCAGGGCCTCCTTCTTGGCCTGGGCGGTGCCCGAGGAACCGGAGACGATCGCGCCGGCGTGGCCCATGGTCTTGCCCTCGGGCGCGGTGAAGCCGGCGACGTAGCCGACGACCGGCTT
>JASGGG010000057.1:0-19460 GCA_047605165.1 Nocardioidaceae bacterium | reverse complement strand
TGGGTGTAGCTCAGCTGGTAGAGCACCTGGTTGTGGTCCAGGACGTCGCGGGTTCAAGTCCCGTCACTCACCCCAAGGAAGGCACCAAGGCACGCCGAGCGCAAGCGAGCTTGCTCGAATTGCCGAGGCCGGCGCGGGGGTCGTAGGCGGGAGGCGCCGAGCACCCCGAATGGGTGCCGGAACACCGGTCGACCGCGAGATGCGGGGGGGCACAGACCCCGAGAGGTGGACAGGCTTCGAAGACGTAGCCGGATTGCTGCTTGGTGAGCGTGGTGCACCCGGCTCCACGACATCGCTACCGAGCCTGTTGGACGAGTTCTTCCCTTGCTCGGCGTTAGGCGTCCGAGCCGCTCGGGGTCATGCTCCGTTGCGTGGGGATGGAGGTCTCTGCCGACGTCACCCGCTGTTGGGGCACCCGGGCTGGCTCCGCCGCTGCCACCCGGCGGCCGCGCTGATCGGCGATGCGCTGTGCAGCGAGCACGACACCTGCGGCGACCAGACTGGTGCCGAGCACGACGAGGCCGTTGCGAGCCATGCCCGTATAGCCGTCGTCGATCTTGCCCAGGTACGCCGCTCCGCACGCGAGCGCAGTCCCGAACAGTGCGATCGTGGGGCTGGCCAGGCGAGCCGGACGCCGCCGTCCGAACGTCCATAGGACCACTGTCAGTAGTATCGGCCAGGCTGCGGCGAGTACGAACACCATCGCGTCGAGATCGTCGACCCGGTCACGCAACTGGGGGAGCAGCAACAGGATGGCTGCGGGGAGCGCGCCGCCGACGACCGTGACCACGAGCAACTCACGTAGCCCGAACCGCGCCCTTGCGAGCTCCTGACCAACGGGACCGTGCGTACGTGCATGCCGTCCGACCATCGTCTCGCCTCCAGAGAGTCCCCTTGAGAGCCAAGGTTAGGGGAACGCGTATCGAAGGTCACGGCTGATCATCGAGGTCGTCCGTATGAGCGGGGCCTATACGTCCCGCTCACACGGACGACCTGGGCGGAGGGACGACTCAGCGACGACCGAGCCCGAAATAGGCGAGCGGACCGAACGGCTGCACGACGAAGCTTGCTGCCCACACCGCCTTCGGCCCGCGTACGCCGGACGCGGGTCGCTGCCGAAGGTCGCGGGCCGCAAGCGCGGTGATGACCACTTCGGCAACGCCGCCGACGATGATGAGCCTCTTCTGGGTTCTGGAGAGTTCGGACCACTTCTTCTTCGCCATAGGTCGATTGTGCCCGGCGTGTGGCTACGGTCGGCTTCCAACTCAAGACATGCGGTCTCAACCCCTGGGGCGCTTCACTTCACAAGAGCGCCCCCGGCACGACTCGAACGTGCGACCCGCAGATTAGAAGTCTGCCGCTCTATCCAGCTGAGCTACGGGGGCAAAGGACCGGTGCCGCCAGCGGTGGCCGCGAACGACGAGCAACCTGACCGTGGGATGACTGATCCGCCGGAACAGTATCTCGCATCGGCCGAATGCTGTGGCTCCGGCTGGATCCGGCGAGCGGTCGGTAGTGGAATTCCGGCATGGACCCAGTTCGTCCGCAATCATTGAGGTAGAACCGATGCCGAGGTGACAAGAGGTTGCTATGGAAGTCGTACTCAACGCAGCGCTCCTGCTCGGCGGCTTCGCATTGCTATTCCTGATGGTCGCCGTGGCAGTGCTGACCCGAGACATTGTTTGGGGTGTCGCCGATGGCATGCTCGGCCGCGTCGTGCGGTGGCAACCGGTATCGGCACGGGCGCCGTATCTTCCGGCACTGGCTCGTATGGCAGCCATCGTGCTCGTTGCGGGTTCGCTCCCGGGGTTCCTTTTCCTGGAAGGCTTGCTGACTTCATCGAGAGGCGATGGTTGGCGAGCGCTTGGCTGGGTCGCCGTCGCGATCTTGGGCGTGGGCCTCACCCTTCTCGCGCTGTGGTGGGTCGCGGCCGGCCGGTTGGCTCACCGAGCTGCCGCACGGTACCTACGGCAGGACATGAACCGGTGACCCGCAGATGAGAAGGCGCCCTCGATGCCCATCCTGAGGTCGCCCCCCAAGAGTGGAGGGCGGACCGCGGAGGGAGTCGAGCCTAGGCACGGCACGCAAACCCGTGAGGTGTGGCCGACGACGCTCGGGTCGCCGAGCTCCTGGACGGCTACCGTTTCTCGCAGGCGATGCCGTCCTTGTCGCGGTCGCTCTTCGAGTTCGCGTTGTAGAGCGCCTTGGAGCGCTTGAAGGTCGTGACCGGCTTGCCCGACGTGTGATCGTGCGCACCGGGTAGGCCAACCCCATGGGGATAGGCCTTGTTCAATGCGGTGCAGTTCTTGTACGTCTTCGCCGGCTTCGCCTCGGCAACGCCCGCGGTCCCGGCGATGGCCAGCGTGGCGGCGCACGCCACGACACCCAGCTTCTTCAACATGCTCGACTCTCCCAAAGTCTGGCGAGCAGATCCCCGAATTCGCCTGCTCCAACCTGCTGTCCAGTATCCGCCCCTCGACGGCTTGTTGTCCGGCGAACGCCATGGACTGGCTCGGAGAGCGCAGCGACGGGGCTGAGGAGTCCGGCGGGCGCGATATAGGGTGGCTCGCACGACGGCGGTGTGGCGTACGCCACTTGCCAGGCCCATGCTCGGTCCACGACCTGTCAGAGGAGTTCGAATGCCCCGCCTTGATGTGAACGGCACGACGATCCACTACGTCGACGAAGGCCCGCGGGATGCCCATGCGCTCGTGATGAGTCCCTCGATGTTCTTCGACACGCGGATGTTCGCCGCTCAGGCGAGCGCGTTCTCCGATCGGTACCGCGTCGTCCGTTATGACCACCGAGGCCAAGGAGAGAGCGCCCGGGCACCCCGCGAGCAGCTCGACATGGACACGTTGGCCGAGGATGCCGCGGGGTTGATCGAGGCGCTCGGCCTGGCCCCGTGCACTTTCGTCGGGAACTCGATGGGCGGTTTCGTCGGGCTCCGCCTGGCGGCGCGCCGGCCGGACCTGATCGCCTCCGCGGTGCTGATGGGAACCTCCGCCGACGTCGAGGAACAGGCCGACGGCATGGACCAGTTGATCGAGATTCTCCAGACCCAGGGCATGGAGCCGGTGGTCGACGGCGTTCTGCAATTCATGATGGGCGACACCACGCTGACCGACCCGTCGCGCGCAGAAGTCCTCGCCGAGGTCACCGCGTTGCTGCGGAGCCGGACCCCGGAGTACGCCGACGCGGCGTGGAATATCGCGCACCGCAAGCCCGTGCTCGACGAGTTGGCAAACATCAGTGTGCCGGTGCTCGTCGTCGCCGGGACCGAGGACCACACCTATCCGCCGGAGAAGTCGAGGCAGATCGTCGAGGGGACCCCTGGGGCGAAGCTGGAACTCATGGAGCGCACCGGCCACGTCCACGCGCTGGAGAATCCCGAAGCCGTCAACCGGGTTCTCGAGCAGCACCTGGCTGCGCTGTGAGCGGTGCGGAGCTGTTCGTCGCGGACAGCGGCGAGCAGGACTTGCCGGTGGTGGTGTGCCTGCACTCGTTGTTCCTCGACCACACGATGTTCGACGAGTTGACGGAACGGGCTGCGGGTCAGTTCCGGATGGTTCGCCCGGACTTCCGGGGCCAGGGTGCGAACCCCGACGCCGACGAGTTGGTGTCGATGGGTCAGTGTGCCGACGATGTCATCGAGCTGATCGACTCCCTCGACCTCGGGCGGGTGCATCTGGTCGCGCAGTCCATGGGTGGTGACGTCGCCGTACGGGTGGCCGCACGTCGCCCCGAGCTGGTCGACCGGATGGTCCTGCTCGGTTCCTCCGCTCGCGAAGAACCTGCGGAGAACCTGGCGGCGTTCCGACCGATCGCCGACGAGGTCGAGCGCCGCGGCTTCGTGGACGAGTTACTCGAGACGACCATGCAGATCATGTTCGGCGCGACGATCCGCAGCGACCCCGCTCGCGCCGATATCGTCGAGAGATGGCGCGACTTCATCGCCGCGCTCTCGCCGGGTCTTGCTGCCGCCATTCGTGGCGTCATCGAGCGCCCCAGCGCCGTGGACCTGCTGCCGAGCATCCAGGCGAAGACGCTGGTCGTCAGTGGGGGAGAAGACATCGCCCGGCCGCCCGCCTGGTCACAGGAGCTCGTCGACAGTCTTCGCGACGCGGAGCTGTGGAGTCTGCCGACCACCGGCCACAGCGTGATCCTCGAGGTGCCGGATCTGGCGGTGCCCAGGGTGCTCGATTTCTTGGGTGCCGCAGAGCGAGCCTGACAGCACGCCGCTCCCTAGACTGGTGGCTCGCCATCTGCCAGCCGATGAACACAGGGAGACTGCATGTTCCAGAAGGTCCTGGTCGCCAACCGTGGCGAGATCGCGATCCGTGCGTTCCGGGCAGCGTACGAGCTGGGCGTGCAGACGGTGGCGGTGTTCCCGTGGGAGGACCGCAACTCCGAGCACCGGCTGAAGGCCGACGAGTCGTACCAGATCGGCGAGCCGGGCCACCCGGTCCGCAACTACCTGGAGCCGCAGCTGATCGTGGACACGGCGGTCGCGGCGGGAGCGGACGCGGTGTACCCGGGCTACGGGTTCCTCTCGGAGAACCCCGATCTGGCCGAGGCGTGTGTGCGTGCCGGGATCACCTTCGTGGGTCCGAGCGCCGAGGTGCTGACGCTGACGGGCAACAAGGCGCGCGCCATCGCGGCGGCCACGGAGGCGGGCGTACCGACCCTGGCCAGCGTCCCGCCCTCGACCGATGTCGCCGTGCTGCTCGCAGCGGCCGGGCAGCTGGCGTACCCGCTGTTCGTCAAGGCCGTCGCCGGCGGCGGTGGGCGGGGGATGCGGCGGGTCGACGACGCAGCTGATCTGGCCGAGGCGATCGAGACCTGCATGCGGGAGGCCGAGAGCGCGTTCGGCGACCCGACGGTGTTCATCGAGCAGGCGGTGAGCAACCCGCGGCACATCGAGGTGCAGATCCTGGCCGACGCGGCAGGCAACGTCGTGCACCTGTACGAGCGGGACTGCTCGGTGCAGCGGCGTCACCAGAAGGTGGTCGAGATCGCTCCGGCTCCCAACCTCGACCCCGAGCTGCGGACGAGGATCTGCGCGGACGCGGTGCGGTTCGCGAGGGCGATCGGGTATGTCAACGCCGGCACCGTCGAGTTCCTGCTCGACCCGGCCGGCAACTACGTGTTCATCGAGATGAACCCGCGGATCCAGGTCGAGCACACGGTCACCGAAGAGGTCACCGACATCGACTTGGTGCAGGCGCAACTGCGCATCGCCGGGGGCGAGACCCTGGCCGACCTCGGCATCAGCCAGGACACCATCCAGCTGCGGGGCGCGGCGCTGCAGTGCCGGATCACCACCGAGGATCCGGCCAACGGCTTCCGGCCCGACACCGGCGCGATCACGACCTACCGGTCGCCGGGAGGGGCAGGAGTACGCCTGGACGGCGGCACCAGCTATACCGGTGGGGAGATCTCGGGCCACTTCGACTCGATGCTGACCAAGCTCACCTGCCGCGGCCGCGACTTCACCACCGCGGTCGCTCGTGCCCGGCGCGCGGTCGCGGAGTTCCGGATCCGGGGTGTCGCCACCAACATCCCGTTCCTCCAGGCGGTGTTGGACGACCCCGACTTCCGGGCCGGCGCGATCACGACCGCCTTCATCGAGACCCATCCGCAGCTGCTCACCGCGCGGTCGAGCGCCGACCGCGGCACCAAGCTGCTGACCTACCTCGCCGACGTCACCGTCAACCAGCCCTACGGTCGTCTCCCGATCCGTACCAGCCCGGTCGAGAAGCTGCCACCGCTTCCTGATGCCCCGCCGATCGCCGCGTCGCGCCAGCGGCTGCTCGCGATCGGCCCCGAGGGGTTCGCCCGGCAGATGCGGCAACAGTCGGAGGTGCTGGTCACCGACACCACGTTCCGCGATGCCCACCAGTCGCTGCTGGCGACGCGGGTGCGTACCAAGGACCTGGTCAACGTCGCGGGTCACGTGGCGCGTACGCTGCCGCAGTTGCTCTCGCTGGAGGCGTGGGGCGGCGCGACCTACGACGTCGCCTTGCGGTTCTTGTCGGAGGACCCCTGGGAGAGGTTGGAGCGGCTTCGTCAAGCGGTCCCGAACATCTGCCTGCAGATGCTGCTGCGCGGCCGTAACACCGTGGGTTACACGCCGTACCCGACCGAGGTCACCGACGCGTTCGTCGCCGAGGCCGCCGCTACCGGCATCGACATCTTCCGCATCTTCGACGCGCTCAACGACGTCTCCCAGATGCGCCCCGCGATCGACGCCGTGCGCGGCGCCGGCACCGCGATCGCCGAGGTGGCGCTGTGCTACACCGGCGACCTGTCCGACCCCGGCGAGCGGCTCTACACGCTCGACTACTATCTGCGGCTGGCTGAGCAGATCGTCGACGCCGGGGCGCACGTGCTCGCGATCAAGGACATGGCCGGGCTGCTGCGCGCACCCGCCGCGACCACACTGGTGACCGCGCTGCGTGAACGCTTCGAGCTACCGGTGCACCTGCACACCCACGACACTCCCGGCGGGCAACTCGCGACCCTGACCGCTGCGATCAACGCCGGTGTGGACGCGGTCGACGCCGCTTGCGCCGCAATGGCCGGGAGCACCAGCCAGCCCGCGCTGTCCTCGCTGGTCGCCGCCACCGACACCACCGACCGGGCCACCGGCCTCTCGCTCGACGCGGTCTGCGACCTGGAGCCCTACTGGGAGGCGACCCGCCGCCTGTACGCGCCGTTCGAGTCCGGCCTGCCCGCGCCGACAGGCCGCGTCTACCGTCACGAGATCCCCGGCGGTCAGCTGTCCAACCTGCGCCAGCAGGCGATCGCGCTCGGCCTGGGTGACCGGTTCGAACAGATCGAGCAGACGTACGCCGCCGCCAACGACATGCTCGGCAATATCGTCAAGGTCACTCCCTCCTCGAAGGTCGTCGGCGACCTCGCCCTGCACTTGGTCGCGGTCGACGCCGATCCTGCCGACTTCGCCGCCCACCCGGAGAAGTACGACCTCCCCGACTCCGTGATCGGGTTCCTTGCCGGTGACCTCGGTGACCCGCCTGGCGGCTGGCCCGAGCCGTTCCGCACCCGGGCCCTCGCCGGGCGTACCCACGTAGCCCCCGAGGCCGAGCTCTCCGCGGAGGACCGCGAGCAACTCGCCACCGACCGCCGTGCGACGCTCAACCGGTTGCTCTTCCCCGGGCCGACCAAGGAGTTCTGGGATTCCCGCGAGCGGTACGGAGACCTGTCCGCGCTCGACACCGCCGACTTTCTCTACGGGCTGGAGGAGGGCAGCGAACACGCCGTCGAGATCGACGAGGGCAAGACCCTGCTGCTCGGGCTCCAGGCCATCAGCGAGCCCGACGAGCGCGGCATCCGCACCGTCATGTGCACGATCAACGGACAGATCCGGCCGATCGGCACCCGCGACCGCTCCATCGAGCCCGACGCGCCCAAGCAGGAAAGGGCCGACCCCGCCGACCCCGGCCAGGTCGCCGCGCCCTTCGGCGGAGTCGTCACACCCACAGTGGCAGTCGGAGACGAAGTGGTCGCCGGCCAGACCGTCGCCACGATCGAGGCCATGAAGATGCAGGCCTCCATTACCACCCCCGTCGCCGGCACCGTCGAGCGCATCGCCGTCTCGGGCACCCAGCAGATCGAGGGCGGCGACCTCGTCCTCGTGGTCGGCCCGTAACGCCGAGTTGGCATGAATCGCCGCCGAGTTGGCACGAATCCTCGCGGCGATTCGTGCCAACTCGGCGCACGTTGGGCCAATGTAAGGAGTTAGCTAGACTCCTTACATGACCACCTATGCCACCATCACCTCCAAGGGCCAGATCACGCTTCCGGTGGAAGCGCGACGTGCTCTCGGCCTCCGGGCCGGGCAGAAGGTGGCGATCACCGTCGAGGACGATCACCTGATTCTCGAGTCACCGGTTCGATTGAGCGAGCTCCGCGCGCGGCTGCGTGACGAGGCGACGACCGCGGGGACGTGGGGTCACGTCCCGACTGCCGGCGCGGGCTGGGCCGCGCACGTCGAGTCTGAGGTCGACTCGTGACTTCGATCGACTCCAACGGTGTCTTGCGTTGGCTGCTTGACGATGTCCCGGGTGCGGCGGACAAGGTCGAGCGCCGACTTGCATCGGACGGCCCGCTCAAGGTGGCCGACGTTGCCCTCGTCGAGGTGGTCTTCGTCCTAGAGAAGCTGTTGGGGATCAGCCGCCGGACCGTTGCCGACTCGGTGGGTGCTGTGCTGGGGGACGCGCGCTTCTCTTGTGACCGCGACATCTGGCGGGCAGTGGTCAAGACGTGGGCGGATCGGCCGAAGCTGTCGGTCGTCGACGTCTACCTGGCCGAGATCGCTCGCCGCGGCGACGACGTGCCGTTACTCACCTTCGACCGGAAGCTGGCCAACCAGGTCGACGTCGCCGAACTGGTCTAGAGCCTGCACGACCCGAGTGCCGGTGCCCAGTAACGTCAGGGACCGTGGCGCGGTTGACCTGGCTCGGGCACAGCACAGCGGTGCTCGATATCGACGGTGTACGCGTGCTCATCGATCCGCTGTTGCTGCGGCACAACGGGATTCTGCGGCGGATGACGCCGCCGCCGCGGCCGGCCCAGTGGGCCGGCTGGTTCCCGCGATCCACGGCCACCGGCCGATGCCGCATCGTCCCAACGCGGTCAACGGCCACCTGATCCGTACGCCGACGATGACGACCTGGTTCGCCGGTGACACCAGCCTGTACGACGCCATGACCGACTGCCCCGAGCTCGCCGGTCAGCCGGTCGACCTGGCCTGCGTGCCGGTCGGCGGCTGGGGCGCCCGGCTCTCCGGCGGCCACATGGGTCCCAGAGAAGCGGCGGACGCCTGCCGGCTGACGGGCGCCCGCCAGGCGCTGGCCATCACTACGGCACCCTCACGGTGCCCTACCTGTCACGCTACCCGCGTGGCTGGATGCAACGACCGGGCATCGAGTTCGACGCCGCCCTCCGCGAGCGGGCTCCCGCCTGCGAACGCATCCGGCTCGCCCGGGGGACGTTGTCGAGCACTGACTCCCGCGGCGCGCGCCGGGACTGTCCGGCGACCACGCCTCCGAGCACCAACACCATGCCCACCGCCTGGGCAAGCCCGAAGACCTCGTGCAGCACGATCACGCCGAGCAGCGTCCCGACCACGGGATTGACCAAGCCCACCAGCGCGACGGCGCCCGCGGGCATCACCGCAAGGCCACGGAACCAGCAGAAGTACGCCAGAGCTGTGCCCGCAGTGGTGAGCCACGCGTACCCCACGAGGTTCTCCGTTGTCAGCGCCGGAGGCGGTCCCTCGACCAGGAACGCGACCGGGATCAGGAACAGGGCGCCCCAGAGCAGCTGCCAGGACACGCGGGTCAGGAGGTCGCTCTCGTCGGGGGCCGCCGGCCAGCGTTTGACCAGCACGAAGCCGATGGCCGACATCAGCACTGAGCCGAACGCCGCGAGCAGCCCGACCGTCGTGACCTCGCCGGAGGCGCGCATCACGAGCAGGCCGACACCGAGCAGTCCCACGACCGCCCCGAGGACACGACGTGACTCGGGACGCTCGGCCAGCATGGGCCAGGCCAGCGTCATCACGGCCAGGGGAGAAGTGGCCTGAACGGTTGCCGCCAGGCCGCTCGGCAACTGGTAGGCCGCCAGGAAGATCAGCGGGAAGAACAGACCGATGTTGCACAGTCCGAGCACGGCCGAACGCCACCACCACTCACCGCGCGGGAGCCGACGCTTGAACGCCAGCAGGACGAGGCCCGCCGGAAGCGCGCGCAACACGGCTGCCAGCAGCGGGCGGTCAGGAGGGAGCATCGTCTCGGTGACGACGTAGGTAGTGCCCCAGGCGACGGGAGCGGCGGCTGTGACGAGAACGTCGCGCAGCGGAATAGTTTCCATGGAAACAATTTATCTTCCTCGGAAACTATAATCAAGTTATGGCGAAGAGAACCAAGCTCACGCGGCCGAGGGATGCTGTGGACCGCATCGGCGAGCAGTGGGCGCAAGAGCGCCCCGACCTCGATGTCGGGCCGATGATGGTGATCGGGCGCTTGCACCGGCTCGCCGAGATTCTCGACCAGCGCCTGCGGCCCGTGTTCGCCGAGGCCGGTCTGGGCAACGGTGAGTTCGACATCCTCGCCTCCCTCCGCAGGGCGGGCGCGCCCTACGAGCTGACTCCAACCCAGCTCGCCGCGACCTCCATGGTGACCTCGGGCGCTGTCACCAAGCGGGTCGATCGACTCGAGAGGCAGGGCTTCGTGAGCCGGTCCGTTGCCGAGGGAGACGCCCGCGGACGCGTGATCGCCTTGACCGGTAAGGGAAAACGGACCCAGGAGGCACTGCATCCCAAGCACCTGGCGAACGAGGACCGCCTGCTGCGAGCGCTCGACACCGAGGAGCGGGAGCAGCTGGCACTGTTGCTCAGCAAGCTGCTGGTCGACCTGGACGGCGAGTTCTGAGCGCGTCTCTTCCGCCGAGTTGGCACGAATCTACGCCGAGTTGGCACGAATCTTTGGGGGGTTCGCTTCGCTTCCCCGACGATTCGCGCCAACTCGGCCTGTCAGCGAAGCGAGGCCATCCAGGATTCGATCGCGTCGGGGTCGGTGGGCAGAGCCTCGGAGAGGTTGCGGGGGCCGTCGGCGGTGACGACGATGTCGTCCTCGATCCGGATGCCGATGCCGCGCATCTCATCGGGCACCAGCAGATCGTCCTCCTGGAAGTACAGGCCGGGCTCGACGGTGAGCACCATGCCGGGCTCCAGTTTCCCGTCGTAGTAGGACTCGCGCGAGGCGCGACCACAGTCGTGCACGTCCATCCCGAGCATGTGGCTGGTCGAGTGCAGGGTCCAGCGGGCATACACCTTGCTGTCGGGCGCGAGCGCTTCCTCGGCGGGGACCGGCAGCAGGCCGAGATCCTCCAGCCCGTGGGCGATCACGCTCATCGCCGCGAGGTGTGGATCCTGGAAGGAGTTGCCGACGACGGCCGCGTCGATGCCGGCTCGTTGAGCGGTGAGTACGAGGGAGTACAGGTCGCGCTGGAGGGGCGTGTAGGTGCCGCTGACCGGAAGCGTACGAGTGACGTCGGCGGTGTAGAGGTTGCGGCCCTCGACGCCCATGTCGAGCAGGATCAGCGATCCAGGTGTGACCGGGCCGGTGTTGTCGATCCAGTGCAGCGTGGTGGCGTGGCTGCCGCCGGCGACGATGGAGTCGTACCCGAGGTCGTTGCCCATTGCCCGGGCCCGCCGGAAGAACGTGCCCTCCAGCCAGCGCTCGCCGAACTCCAGCACTCGGTCCCATTCGCGGATGGAGTCCTCGAAGCCGAGCGTAGTGATGTCGCAGGCGGTCTGGAGCTCGGCGAGCTCCCACTCGTCCTTGATCAGCCGCAACTCGGACACCACCCGTGCGAAGTCGTCGTCGCGACCCTCGTCAGGGGCGACGATGGCGTCGATCCTGCGGTCGACGCCGCGCAGCACTCGAGTCTTGGCGCCGGCGTCCAATCGCTCGGCAAGCTCGTCGATGTGACGGGTCTCGATACCGAGGGCCGACGAGATCTCGCCGAGAGAAGGTCGGCGGCCCACCCACAGCTCGCCGTACTGCCGGTCGCGGAAGAACTCGTCGGTCTCCCGCGACGACCGCGGCCGTGCGTACAACACTGCCTCGCCGCCCTCGAGGACGAGCACCGCGTCGCTGGTCTGGTTGCCGCATAGATAGGTGTGCGCCGTCTCGGGGCGGAAGCGGTAGTCGGTGTCGTTGGCGCGCGCCTTGAACGGGCCAGCCGGGATCACCAGGCGCTCGTCGGGGAATACCTCGGTCAGGCGTTCCCGCCGAGCGGCGGCTCGTGCTGCGACGGGGTGACGGGGGAGTTCCAGCTCGCGATCACCCCAGCCGGTGCGCATGAACGCGGCGTACGCCGCAGGCACCGCCTGGTCGTGGCTCTGGGTCCCGGCCTCGTCGTCCACCCCAACACCCTATGTCGCGAGCCGGTGGTGATGCCTGGCTCCGGCGCGCCCGTTACCGAACCGGTATCACCCGCGTGGGACGGGTGGCGCGTCGGTAAGAGAAGTCCTCAACTTCGGCGCCTCGCGTCCTGGTGGCGTCTCGATACACCCGGCTCGTTCCTCGCCGGGCACTCGACGACCGGAAGCGCTCGATACATCCGGCCCAGACACTCGGCTTGCCCTCGCCGGGCACTCGACGACCGGAAGCGCTCGATGCACCCGGCCCAGACACCCGGCCCAGACACTCGGCTTGTCCTCGCCGGGCACTCGACGACCGAGGGCGTCTCGGTACAAGCCTCGCGAGCTCGGCGTACGCGGCGGCCGGCAGCTGTTTGGATTGCATTGTGGCGTTTCGGTCACGAGCCCCGGGCGCGGCCGACTGGGCAGGTACGTCCGAATGGATAGGATTCGTTCCATGAGCTGGGCGCAGAATCTGGACCCCGCGCGGGGTGTTGCGCCCGCGTCGCGGGTGGTTCCGCGCGAGCTTCTGCGCCGTCCGCGCACCGCGGGCAGCATCGCGTTCCCCCTGCTGGTGTCGCTGGGCGCCCTCCTCGGGGGATTGCTGATGACCGGCGTACTCCTTCTCACCGGGGCGCCCGGCGCCGTCGCGCTGGGCGTCACCTTGGCCGCCATCCCGGTCGGCCCGCTCGTCGGCTGCTACGTATGGCTCGACCGGTACGAGCCCGAGCCACGTTGGCTGCTCGCGCTCGCGTTCGTATGGGGAGCGTGCATCGCGACAGCGGTCGCACTGGTCCTGCAGGCGATCGACCAGTACTTCGTGGGCACGTCGGTGGACTGGTCGGCCGCATTCGTCGCACCGCTGACCGAGGAGTTCGCCAAGGGCCTGTTCCTCGTGTTGCTGCTCTGGTTCCGCCGGCACGAGCTCGACGGCGTACTCGACGGACTGGTCTATGCGGGCCTGGTCGGCATCGGCTTCGCGTTCGTCGAGAACGTCCTCTATCTGGTCAGCGCGTACGCCGGCGGCGACCACCTGGGAGCCGGAGGCCTCGGCTCGGCGACGTCGGTGTTCGTGATGCGCGGCATCATGAGCCCGTTCGCGCACCCGCTGTTCACCTCGTGCATCGGCATCGGTGTCGGCATCGCCGCAGCCACACGCCGCGCCTGGCTGCGCCCGGTTGCCGTGCTGGTCGGGTACGCCTGCGCGGTCACCCTGCACGCCGCCTGGAACGCCTCGGCCTTCTTCCACGACGGCACCCTGTTCCTCCTGACCTATGTCATCGCGATGGTGCCGGCCTTCGCGCTGATGGTGGCGATCGCCACGGGCGCGCGCCGACGCGAGCAGCAGATGCTTACCCGGAGCCTTACCGACGCCGCCAGCCGCGGGCTGGTGGAGCACGCGGAGGTGCCTTGGCTGGTACGCCTGCCCGCGCGCCGTGCGGCCCGCAGCTATGCGCGCAGCACGGGAGGGCCGACCGCTGAGGAGGCGATGAAGGTGTACCAGGCCGATGCGATCGACCTCGCGTTCGTCCACGACCGCTACCTGCGGGGGCTCGCGGACGGTGCTACGGCGACCCGGGGCAACGAGCTGGTCCGGCGACTTGGGATGCTTCGCCCGTACGTCTTGTTCCCGCCGACGAAGGCGGGCCACCTCTGGAGCAGCCCGTGACCACGGCAACCGACATGATCAACGCCCTCGTGCGCCTGCGTGAGGCGCTGCTCGGCGTGTCCTTGCCGCTGGATCTGCCCAAGGTCGAACAGCACCGCACCGCTCGCCGTGAGCTGCTCGACCAGATCGAGGACTACGCGCTGCCGAGGCTGATGTCGATCGAGGCGCCGCTGCTCACGGTCGTCGGCGGATCCACCGGTGCCGGCAAGTCCACGCTGGTCAACTCACTGGTCGGGTCCAAGGTCACCGAGCCGGGCGTACTGCGCCCCACGACCCGGTCGCCGGTGTTGATCCACAATCCGGTCGACGCCGAATGGTTCCAGCAGGACCGGATCCTGCCCGACCTGGCTCGCACCAACCGGTCTACCGCCGACCCCCGCGCGCTCCAACTGGTTTCCAGCGACGCGATCCCTGCCGGAGTCGCCGTGCTCGACGCGCCCGACGTGGACTCGGTCGACGAAGGCAACCGTCTTCTCGCCGCCCAACTGCTCGGCGCCGCTGACCTGTGGCTGTTCGTGACCTCGGCCGCCCGCTACGCCGACCAGGTCCCTTGGGACTACCTGCGCGCCGCGGCCGAGCGGAGCACCGCGGTGGCGATCGTGCTCGACCGCACGCCACCCGACGCGATCGCCGAGATCCGGCCACACCTGACCACGATGCTGAACAGCCGAGGCCTGAAGGACTCACCACTGTTCATCGTGGAGGAGAGCGTCATCGATCACGAGGGCCTGCTCCCTCCCCGAAGTGTCGCGGAAATCAGGGTCTGGCTGGAGTCGTTGGCAGCCGATGCCGACGCCCGGGCCGCGATCGTACGCCGAACCCTCGAGGGTGCTGTGCGCACCATCGCCAGACGCAGCTACGAGGTGTCCCAGGCATCCGCGGAGCAGATCGAGATGGTCGAGCGCTTGCGCGCCGACGCGGTGCAGGCGTACGCCGACGCGATCGCCAAGGTAGACGAGGCCAGCGCCGACGGCACCCTGCTGCGCGGCGAGGTGCTCGCCCGCTGGCAGGAGTTCGTCGGCACCGGTGAGTTGCTCAAGTCGCTGGAGTCCAAGGTCAGCTGGATCCGCGACAAGGTCGTCGGCTGGGCGAAGGGCAAACCCGCGCAGGTCGAGCGGATCACCGTGGCGGTCGAGTCCGGGCTGGAGAGCCTGATCACCGAGCACGCCGAGTCGGCCGCCGAGCGAGCCAGCGCCTCCTGGCGATCGCTGGAGGCTGGCCGGCACCTCGTCGAGGACTCCGGCCGTGACCTGGGTCGCGCGTCCCGGGACTGTCGGGCTCGGGCGGAGCGCACCGTACGCGACTGGCAGCAGGGCGTGATGAACATGGTGCGGGCCCAAGGCCAGGACAAGCGTTCCACCGCGCGGTTCCTCGCGCTCGGCGTCAACGGGCTGAGTGTCGCGCTGATGGTCGTGGTGTTCAGCTCCACCGGAGGAGTCACCGGAGCCGAGATCGGCATCGCCGGCGGCAGCGCCGTTCTGGGCCAGAAGCTGCTGGAGGCGGTGTTCGGGGACCAGGCTGTCCGTACACTGGCGGAGAACGCCCGCCAGGATCTGCACCGCAGGGTGGCGCAGCTGCTGGGGGAAGAGCGCGGGCGCTTCACCGAAACGCTCGACGCGCTCAGCATCGACCCCGGGTCCGCCACCCGGTTGCGCGACGAGTCCCGCAAGATCGACGACCTCCGGTTCGCCCGGCAGGTAGCAGAGGAACTGGGATGAACAAGCGCCGGGATACGGGTGCATCGGAGGTTGTTGCGCGCGAGTGGAGCGAGCCGGCAAGGGCTGCGGTCTTGACTCGTGCGTACCACACCGTGGGACCGGTGAGCAGCGCCTGCTCTCAGGTCGAGCCGAAGGCGACCGCCGGGTCTGCCTGGCTTGCGAGGTGGAGGCGATGACCGCGGTCGTCGAAGGCGCGAAGAGGCTGCTGGGTAGCGGTGCGCCTACGCTCGCCACCCGAGTCGCGGGGCTTCAGGAGGCCGTCGAGGCGTCCCGAGGCCGGCTGCCCGACGCGGTGATCGAGGATACCGAGGCCATCGCGACTCGCGCCGCCCAGCGAGTGGCGATCGCCGGCGGTCACACCGTGGTCGCGCTGGCAGGCGCGACCGGCTCGGGCAAGTCGTCCACGTTCAACGCGCTCGCGGAGATGGACGTCGCCAACGTCGGCGTCCGGCGGCCCACCACCTCCTGGACGATGTCGTGCACCTGGGGCAGCGACTCCGCCGGGCCGCTGCTCGACTGGCTCGACGTCCCGCCCCGGCACCGGGTCTCCCACGACTCGATGCTGGAGGAGAGGCGCGTGGACCGCGACCTCCAGGGCCTCGTGTTGCTCGACCTGCCCGACCACGACTCGACCGACCTCTCCCACCACATCGAGATGGGCCGGTTCATCGAACTGGCCGACCTGATGGTCTGGGTGCTGGACCCGCAGAAGTACGCCGACGCCGCGCTCCACGACCGGTTCCTCAAGCCGATGGCGATGCACGCCGCCAACATGATGGTGGTGCTGAACCACATCGACGTGGTGCCCGAGGATCGGCGCGACGCCATGGTCGCCGACCTGCGCGGCCTGCTGAAGGACGACGGATTGGGCGCGGTGCCCGTGATCGTGACCTCGGCTCGGTACGGCGAGGGAATCGCCGAGCTCAAGGACGCGATCGCCAGGCGGGTGCGGGACAAGGCAGCGAGTCTGGACCGGCTCTCGATCGATGTGCAGCAAGCGGCCCGGGCCCTGCAGGAGCTGTCCGGTACGGCCCCGGCCGGCGACATCGCCCGACAGAGCAAAGCCGAGCTGGTCGACGCCTTCGCCGACGCCGCCGGCGTACCTACCGTCGTGTCCGCCGTCAACCAGGCCGCTCGCCGGCGCGGCGCCCAAGCCACCGGCTGGCCGCTGACGAAGTGGCTGGGCCGGCTCCGCCGCGACCCGCTGCGTCGGCTCCACCTCGACCTCGGCGACGAGGGCCGCAGCCTGGCGCAGGTCGCACGTACCTCTGTCCCCGAAGCGACGCCGGTGCAGCGAGCCCGGGTCGACCTCGCCGTACGAGGCGTCGCCGACAGCGTGGGGGCCGAGCTGGCTGCGCCGTGGGCGAGTGCCGTCCGAGCCGCCTCCACCTCACGGCTCGACGATCTCGGCGACGCCTTGGACAAGGCGGTCGCCGGAACCGACCTCGGTGTGGCCAGGACCCCGGTGCTCTGGCGCCTGATCCAGGTACTGCAAGTGGTGCTGTTCGGGGCCGCGGTCGTCGGCGCGCTCTGGCTGCTCGGGCTTGCGGTGACGGACTACCTCAAGATGGAGGAGCCCACCACACCCCGAGTCGCGGGCATGGCCCTGCCGACGCTGCTGCTGCTCGCCGGCGTGGTCGCGGGGATCGGGCTCGCCGTCGTGTTCCGCTGGCTCGGCGGGCTCCGGGCGCGCAGCAAGGCGCGAGCGGCGAACCGCAGGCTCCGCGACGCGATCAGCGATGTCACCGAGGAACTGGTGATCGCGCCCATCGAGACCGAGGTGGCGGCGTACTCGCGTGCCCGCTCCGGGCTCGCGGCCGCGCTCTCCTGACTGCCGCTGCGCGTCGCTTTCCCAGGTTCACGCGGGAAGCGTGACCTGCGGGTCGGTCGGTCGGCCCGCCAGCGCGGCTATCGACCCGAGAGTCCCACCGCAGGCAGGTTTTCCACACCCCAGGTTGTCCACAGTTCTCGAATTTCGTCCTCGCCATCGGCCGCTGCTGTGGCCACGCTGGTGCTCCCGACTGAGAGAAGAGGAGCTGCGATGACCGACACGATGGTGACCCTGCACGGCTGGGTAGGAGGAGAGGTGGTGCTACGACAGCCGAACGGCGTCGACGTTGCCACGTTCCGGGTGGCGAGCACGCCACGAGTACGCCGCAACGACGAGTGGGTGGACGGCGAGACCACGTGGTACACGGTCAGCGCCTGGCGCACCCTCGCCACCCATGTCCGCGACTCGGTGCATCGCGGCGACGCGGTGATCGTGCATGGTCGGCTGCGTACGCACACGTGGGAGCGGGAAAGCGGCCAGGCCGACGGTCTCAGCCTGGAGGTCGATGCGATCCTGGTCGGCCACGATCTGACCCGCGGCACCTCGGCCTTCCTGAAGAAGCAGCATGGTGCTCTCGTCACCGCGCAAGAGCCCGAGTCGTGGGAGCAGGAGGCGTCGGACGCACCTGAGCCCGTTCCCGTGGAGGCGGCAGAGCCCGTCCCGGTCTGAGCCGCCCGGAGCCGCGCGCTGACGGCTCGGTGTGCCGGGAGCTGTCCTGGCGAACTAGGCTTGCTCACATCATGGCTGAGTATGTCTTCACTCTTCGCAATGTCCGCAAGGCCCACGGCGACAAGGTGGTCCTCGACAACGTCACCCTCTCGTTCCTGCACGGCGCCAAGATCGGCGTCGTCGGGCCGAACGGCACCGGCAAGTCGTCGCTGCTCAAGATCATGGCGGGTCTGGACACGCCCTCCAACGGCGACGCGATCCTCGACCCCGAGGCCACGGTCGGCATGCTCCAGCAGGAGCCGCCGCTGACCGAGGGCAGGACGGTGCTGGAGAACGTCGAGGAGGCGGTCGGCGAGATCAAAGCAAAGCTCGACCGGTTCAACGAGATCTCCGAGGAGATGGCCAGCCCCGACGCCGACTTCGACAAGCTGCTCGCCGAGATGGGCGACTTGCAGACCGACCTCGACCACGCCAACGCCTGGGACCTCGACAGCCGGCTCGAGCAGGCCATGGACGCCTTGCGCTGTCCGCCGTCGGACGCTCTGGTCGACAACTTGTCCGGCGGTGAGCGACGCCGGGTGGCACTGTGCAAGCTCCTTCTCCAACAGCCGGACCTGCTGCTGCTCGACGAGCCCACCAACCATCTCGACGCGGAGTCGGTGCAGTGGCTGGAGAGCCACCTCGCCTCCTACCCGGGCGCTGTCTTGGCGGTCACCCACGACCGGTACTTCCTCGACAACGTCGCCAGCTGGATCCTCGAGCTCGACCGCGGGCGTACCCACCCCTACGAGGGCAACTACTCGACTTATCTGGAGACCAAGAAGGACCGGCTCAAGATCGAGGGGCAGAAGGACGCCAAGCGCGCCCGGATGCTGGAGAAGGAGCTCGAATGGGTGCGCTCGAACCCCAAGGCTCGGCAAGCCAAGAGCAAGGCACGTCTGGCTCGGTACGAGGAACTCGCGGCCGAGGCGGACCGGATGCGCAAGATCGACACCAGCGAGATCAACATCCCGGCGGGGCCTCGCCTCGGTGACGTCGTGCTGGAAGCCAAGGGCCTGACCAAGGGGTTCGAGGGCCGCACTCTCATGCACGACCTGTCGTTCACGCTCCCCAAGGCAGGCATCGTCGGTGTGATCGGCCCCAACGGCGTCGGCAAGACGACCCTGTTCCGGATGATCACCGGCTCCGAGCAGCCCGACTCCGGCGAGCTGGTCATCGGCCAGACCGTGAAGATCTCCTACGTCGACCAGAGCCGCGGCGGCATCGACCCGAACAAGAACGTCTGGGAGGTCGTCTCCGACGGGCTGGACTTCATCAAGGTCGCCAACTTCGAGATGAACTCGCGGGCCTACGTCGCGTCGTTCGGTTTCAAGGGCCCCGATCAGCAGAAGAAGGCGGGCGTGCTCTCCGGAGGTGAGCGCAACCGGCTCAACCTCGCGCTGACTCTGAAGATGGGCGGCAACCTGCTGCTGCTCGACGAACCCACCAACGACCTCGACGTCGAGACGCTCTCGTCGCTGGAGGACGCGCTGCTCGACTTCCCGGGCTGCGCGGTCGTGACCTCACACGACCGGTGGTTCCTCGACCGCATCGCCACCCACATCCTGGCCTGGGAGGGCG
>JASGGG010000056.1:0-19466 GCA_047605165.1 Nocardioidaceae bacterium | reverse complement strand
GGCCGCACTCATCTCGACCAGTGAGCCGACGACCGAGTACGTCGTGGTGACCAGGTGGCCGACGGTCCGGTCCACGACCGTGCGGTAGGTCGCGGGGTCGGCCTCGTTGTCCAGTGCCAGCATCTTCACGACGTCGTCGCCGAACACCTCGTCCAGTGGGCCCACCAACAAGTCGGTGCGCCGGCCGGCATCGGAGGAATGCGAGCGGAAATTCGGCTCGGTGGCGAATCCGGCCACCCGCTCGAGTGCGAACCGCGAGGCCGGCGCCACGGAGCGTACGAGGTCGGCGGTCTCCAGCCCGACGTCACGGCTGATGGTGCGAGCGGTGACCACGCGGTGCTCGTGCACGTCGTACACGACGCCGCCGTTGCTGCAGATCGCGATGCCGTGGTCGCCGACGTGCTCCCACAACGAGTCCATCCAGCGGACCGGCCGTCCGGTCACGAACACCACTGTCACGCCAGCCGCGTCGAGGTCCTCGAGCACGCGCCGGGTGCGCGGACTGACCTGCCCGTCGCTACCGAGCAGGGTGCCGTCGAGGTCGGTCGCCACCAGGCGTGGCGAGCTCAAGACCGGAACCCACCGACGAGCGCCGTCGCGAGCGGCGCCGGCCGGGGGTGACGGCGAGGCGCCGGAGGCGAAAGCAGACCGGCTGCCTCCGGAGCGTCGGCAGCGCCGTCAGAGCGTTCGGGTTGGATGGCGCCGCCGGTGCGAGTCGGTGAGTCCGGGCTCAAAACCAGCGCTCCAGCTCGATCGCGAGGCCGTCGTTGTTGACGGACTCGGTGACGAAGTCGGCGCAGGTCTGCACCTCCAGCGGCGCCTGGCCCATGGCCACGCCGCGCCCGGCCCAGGTGAGCATCTCGATGTCGTTGCGTCCGTCGCCGACCGCGAGCACCTCGTGCTGGCCGACGCCGAGCTTGTCGCAGACGGCAGCGAGGGCCGAGGCCTTGGAGATCCCCTCGGGGGCGAGATCGAGCCAGGCGGTCCAGCCGATGAAGTAGTTGGTGCCGTGCAGGCCCATCCGTTGGGCCAGCTCGATGAACTCCTCGGCGCTCGCGTCGGGGTCGCGGATGACCACGCGGGTGACCGGGTCGGCGACGAGCTCGTCGATGGTCTGGATGGTCATCTGTCCACTGATCTCCCCTTCGGGGAAAAGCCGGTTCACCCGGTAGCCGACGCCGACGTCCTCGACGGCGACCATCACGTCGGGCACCTCCTCCAGCAGCCGCGGCACAACCTCGCTCGCGTCGAAGGTGACGGCGTCGACGATCTCGACCGGCTCGTAGGTGAAGGTCACCGCGCCGTTGCTGGCCACCGTGAACACGTGCTCGCCGTCGCGCGGCAGGTCGAGCATGTCCCAAACACGCGTGATGCCGTACGTCGAGCGGCCGGTCGCCAGCACGACGTGCGCACCGGCGTCCTTGGCCCGCTGCACCGCGTCGTACACGCGCACCGAGACGCGCTCCTCGACGACACCGGAGTTGTCGTAGGCGCTGAACACGGTGCCGTCGATGTCGAGCGCAACCAACCGTGGCGTGAAGTCCGTTGTGCCTTGTTCTCGTCACTGTGCTCATCACCGGGGGGTCAGCACCTCGCGGCCCTGCAGGTAGGGCCGAAGAGCGGCGGGTACGCGGACGCTGCCGTCGGCCTGCTGGTGCGTCTCGAGCAGCGCGACGATCGTGCGGGTCATCGCGCAGAGCGTGCCGTTGAGGGTCGCGACAGGACGGGTGCCCTCGGGTCCGCGCAGCCGGATGTCGAGGCGACGGGCCTGGAAATCTGTGCAGTTGGAGGTGCTGGTGAGCTCGCGGTACTTGCCCTGGGTAGGGATCCAGGCCTCGCAGTCGAACTTGCGCTGCGCCGACAGGCCGAGGTCGCCGGCGGCGACGTCGATCACCCGGAACGCGAGCTCCAGCTTGCCGAGGAACTGCTTCTCCCACTCGAGCAGCCGCTGATGCTCGGCGTACGACTCCTCGATCGTCGTGTACGAGAACATCTCCACCTTGTCGAACCAGTGCACCCGGATGATGCCCTTGGTGTCCTTCCCGTAGGAGCCTGCCTCCTTGCGGTAGCAGGGGCTGAACGCCGCGTAACGCAAGGGCAAACTCGCGGCGTCGAGAATCTCGTCACAGTGGTAGGCCGCCATCGGCACCTCGCTGGTGCCGACGAGATACAGATCTTCGCCGTCGATCCGGTAGACGTCGTCGGCGGCCTGGCCGAGGAAGCCGGTGCCGTCCATCGCCCGCGGCTTGACCAGCGCGGGCGGGATGACCGTGGT
This sequence comes from Nocardioidaceae bacterium, assembly GCA_047605165.1. Lineage (GTDB taxonomy): Bacteria > Actinomycetota > Actinomycetes > Propionibacteriales > Nocardioidaceae > SSC3. The sequence goes on along the minus strand of JASGGG010000056.1, from coordinate 17,191 downwards.
GAAGCCGGCCGCGCGCGCCTGGTCCATCGCCAGGTTGATCAGCGCGAACTCCAGGTCGGCGCCGACACCGGTGAGGTAGTAGAAGCGTGAGCCGCTGACCTTCGCGCCGCGCTCGACGTCGATGGCACCGAGGAGCTCGCCGAGCTCGATGTGGTCGCGCGGTTCGAAGCCCTCGGCCGCGAAGTCGCGCGGGGTGCCGATCGTCTCCAACACGACGAAGTCATCCTCGCCGCCGGCGGGCGCCTCGTCGGCGGCCGGGTTCGGGATGGCTTCGAGAGCGCGCCTGTACGCCGCCTCTGCGTCGGTCTGGCGCTGCTCGGCGGCCTTCACGTCGGCCGACAGGGTCTTCGTACGCTCCAGCAGCGCTTGCTTCTCTGCGCCTTCCGCCCGGGGGATCTGCTTGCCCAGCGTCTTCTGCTCGTTGCGCAACGCTTCGAACGCGCCGATGCTGGCCCGGCGCTCCTCGTCGGCCGCGATCGCCGCGTCGATGACGTCGGCGGACAGCCCGCGCTTGGCCTGGGCGGCGCGGAGCAGGTCGGGGTTATCGCGGAGGAGACGAGGATCGATCACCGCTCGATGCTATCGAGGACGTCGGCAGAGTCGGGCGTGAGCCGGGTCCGCAGTCGCCGGTTCTCGCGCGTGAGCAGGTCGACGGCGGCCTCGAGCTCGACGACACGACGGATGCCGGCGAGGTTGAGTCCCTCGGCCAACAGTTCACGCACTCGGTGGAGGCGGTCGATGTCGGAGGCGCTGTAAAGCCGAGTGCCGCCCGAGGTGCGCGCGGGCGAGACCAGGCCGTGTCGTTCGTACACGCGTAGGTTCTGGATCTGCATCGAGACCATCTCGGCCGCGATCGAGATGGCGAACACGCCGCGGTGCGGCTCAGAACCTTGGGCTTGACTCATGCTCACTCTCGGAATATAACAAACCTATATCCGTTGTTATAGGTATGACGGCCGCACCGGCTGTCACGAGAACAGACCAGGAGGACACCATGTTGCTGCGTACAACCGACCCGTTCCGCGACTTCGACCGCATCACCCAGCAACTGCTGGGCACCACCAGTCGTCCCGCTGTCATGCCGATGGACGCCTGGCGTGAGGGCGACCGTTTCGTGATCGAGTTCGACCTGCCCGGGGTCGCCAAGGACACCATCAACCTCGACGTCGAGCGCAACGTGCTCACCGTCCGGGCCGAGCGGATCGCTCGCAACGGGGACTGGGAGTCGCTGGCCGCCGAGCGGCCGCGTGGCGCCTTCAGCCGTCAGCTCGTTCTGGGCGACAACCTCGACCTGGAGCGCATCGAGGCGTCCTACACCGACGGCGTGCTCCGCCTCGTCGTCCCCGTCGCCGAGAAGGCCAAGCCCCGCAAGATCGAGATCAGCGGGACCGACCAGCCAGTGGCCTCGACCGCCATCGGGTCCTGACCCCCGTCCAGCGTCCGGCAAAGGGGCGTATCGAGGCCGTGGGTCTCGATACGCCCCTCGTTCCTCGGGGCTACTCGACCGGCTTCCACCGCTGATCGAGTGGTCGCGAGGCAGGAGCGACCGTATCGAGACGCATCCGGTCGTCGAGCCGTCGAAGTCGCGGACTTCTCTCAACAGATCCTCGGCGTAGATTGACCGCATGGCCAAGCGCGCACCCGAGAAAGACGTGGACGACGCGGCGTTGCGGGTCGGCAAGCCGAAGCATTCGGCTGCCGGGCTGAAGGCGGTCACCAACGCGCTGGAGCTCGCCCAGGAGCAGATGGGCGTACGCCGCACCTATCTCACGCTCCGGCAGGTCAACCAGAAGGACGGATTCGACTGCCCCGGGTGCGCCTGGCCCGACCCCGACCACCGCAGCATCGCGGAGTTCTGCGAGAACGGCGCGAAGGCGGTCGCCGAGGAGGCGACCCTGCGGCGCGTCACCCCGGAGTTCTTCGCCGAGCACTCGCTGGCGGAGTTGCGCGACAAGACCGACTACTGGCTGGGCCAGCAGGGCCGGCTGACCGAGCCGATGTACCGGCCCAGGGACGGCACCCACTACGAGCCGGTGAGCTGGGAACGCGCGTACGACATCATCGCCACGCACCTGCGCGGGTTGCCGACCCCGGATGCCGCCGCGTTCTACACCAGTGGGCGGACCAGCAACGAGGCGGCGTTCGTCTACCAGCTGATGGTGCGGCGCTTCGGCACCAACAACCTGCCCGACTGCTCCAACATGTGCCACGAGTCCTCGGGTTCGGCGCTGACCAACACGATCGGCATCGGCAAGGGCAGCGTGCTGCTCGACGACATCTACGCCGCCGACCTGATCATCGTGATGGGCCAGAACCCGGGCACCAACCACCCCCGGATGCTGAGTGCCCTGGAGAAGGCGAAGAAGAACGGCGCCCGCATCGTCTCGGTCAACCCGCTGGAGGAGGCGGGCCTCGGGCGGTTCAAGAACCCGCAGTCGCCGGTCGGGATGGCCCGCGGCACCAAGCTCGCCGACGAGCACTACGCCGTACGCCTGGCCGGTGACCAGGCGCTGCTCGCCGCCGCTGGGCGGCTGACCCTGGAGGCAGCCGGCTGGACCCTCGACGCCGCGCGGGCCGCTGCCGACCGCGACCAGGACGCCGCTCCCGGCACCGCCCCCTTCGACGCCCACGCCAGCGGGCCCGCGGACCCGCCGTCCGGCGTACTCGACGACGACTTCATCGCCCGGCACACCAGCGAATTCGGTGCGTACGCGGCTCACGTGCTGTCGCTCGACTGGGACGACGTCCTCGCCGCGACCGGACTGACGCGCGACGAGATCGAGGCGTTCGCCCGCCGCTACCGCGAGAGCAAGCGGGTGATCATCTGCTGGGCGATGGGCCTGACCCAGCACCGCGACGCCGTCGCGACCATCCAAGAGGCCGTCAACCTGCTGTTGCTGCGCGGCAACATCGGTCGCCCCGGCGCGGGCGTCTGCCCGGTGCGCGGCCACTCCAATGTGCAGGGCGACCGCACCATGGGCATCTGGGAGAAGATGCCCGATCCGTGGCTGGACCGGCTGGGCACCGAGTTCGGCTTCGAGCCGCCCCGCAAGCACGGGCTGGACACGGTCGACGCGATCCGGGCGATGCTCGCCGGCGACGTACGCGTCTTCTTCGGGATGGGCGGCAACTTCGTCTCCGCGACCCCCGACACCGCGGCGACCGAGGCCGCGCTGGAGACGCTCGACCTGACCGTGCAGGTGTCGACCAAGCTCAACCGCTCTCATGTGGTGGCGGGGCATGAAGCCCTGATCCTGCCCTGCTTGGGCCGCACGGAGTCCGACCCGTCGGGACATGTCAGCGTCGAGGACTCGATGGGCATGGTGCATCTGACCCACGGCCGGCTGAAGCCAGCCAGCGAACAGCTGCGCTCCGAAGTCGCGATCGTCTGCGGGCTGGCCGAGCGACTCTTCGCCGACCTGCCCGAAGACCCGGGCTGGGACCCGGTCGACTGGACGGCGCTGGCAGGAGACAACTCGCTGATCCGTAGCCACATCGAGCAGGTCGTGCCCGGCTTCGACGACTTCGAGACCCGCGTCCACCAGCCCGGTGGCTTCGCGCTGCCGCACCCGCCTCGGGACAGCCGTACGTTCCACACCGAGACCGGCAAGGCACGGTTCACCGTCAACGAGGTGGACGTGCTGCGGGTCGAGCCCGGCGAGCTGTTGTTGCAGACCCTGCGCAGTCACGACCAGTTCAACACCACCATCTACGGCCTCGACGACCGCTACCGCGGCATCCACGCGGGCCGGCGGGTGGTGTTCGTCAACCCCGACGACCTCGCAGCTCTCGGCCTGACCGACGGCGAGTACGTCGACCTGGTCGGGCCCGGCGGGCGCCGCGCCCCGCGCTTCCGGATCGTCGCGTACGCCACCGCGCGCGGGTGCGTGGCCGCGTACTACCCCGAGACCAACGTGCTCGTGCCGCTCGACTCGGTCGCGAAGGTCTCGAACACCCCCGCCAGCAAGAGCGTGCCGGTGCGACTGGAGAGATCCAAAACCGGCTTAATTTCTGGCTAGTTCTAGCCAGTTTCAACGGCTATAATCGCCGTTATGAAGACCGTCCCGCTCAGCGAGGCCAAGGACAAGCTGTCCGCGCTCGTGGACGAGGCCGATGCCACCCATGAGGTCGTACAGATCACCAAACACGGGCGCCCTGCCGCGGTGCTCATCTCGGCCGACGACCTGGAATCGCTCCAAGAGACGATCCACTGGCTATCTCAGCCCGGCATCCGAGCCGACCTCGAGCAGGCCCGCCGCGACCGCGCCGCGGGCACATCGATCAGCGGCGAGGATCTTCGCGCGCGGCTCGGGCTCCCGCCGTTGTGACCCCGGAGACAGGCGACGACTCGCGCTGGCAGGTCGTCGTCGACTCCACCTTCCAACGCGACCTCAATCGTCTGCCACCGCGGATCGCGGCAGCCGTCGGCGAGTTCGTCACTGCGGTCCTGCCCACCAACCCGTTAAGGATGAGCAAGCCGCTCGGCGGTGACCTGACCGGGCTGCGGTCCGCACGACGCGGCGACTACCGAATCCTCCTCGAGGCCGCCGAAGGCGAGCGCACGATCTACCTCCTCCGCGTCGGCCACCGCGCCCACATCTACCGACCCCGCTAAGCTCGCGCCAATAGGCGCTGTCGTCGCGAGCGGGTCGTTGCCGGCGATGGCGCCCGGTACCCGCCGGCGTGACCGGCCTCGCCATACTGTCGGGGTGCCCCTGACCGATCGCGTCCGCGAACGCCTGCTGCTCTGGGCGATCCTGCCGGCACTGGTCGCGGCAGTCGGCGTGCTCCTCGGGCTGTTTCACGAGGCGACCCTGGACAGGATCGACTCGTGGGTCGAGGTCGGACCGGAGCACTGGCGCGGCTCGGCCAGCTGGCTGGAGCAGCCGCTGATCTGGGTCTCGCACGCGTTCGGCACCTGGGCGATGACGATCTATACGACGATCGCCGCCACCGTGTTGGCCGTCCGCAGGCAGTGGCGGGCCGCGATGTTCGTGGTCGTGGTGATGACCGTGACCGGCCTGCTCAACACGGCGCTGAAGTCGCTGGTCGAACGGCCACGGCTCATCCTCGAAGATCCGGTGCTGGTCTTCGACACCAGCGCGATGCCCAGCGGTCACTCGGCTGGGATCGCCGCGGCAGCCGGGGTCGCGGCCGTGCTGTCGCACGTGTTCGTGCGCAAGCGGACGCTGCGGCGAGTCGTGCTCGTGGTTGCGCTGGCGCTGTGCGTGCTGGTCGGGCTCGACCGGCTGCTGCTCGGCGTACACACCCTCACCGACGTGCTCGCCGGCTTCGGTGTGGGCGCCACCGTCACCCTGGTAGCCGCCGCGTTCTTCGACCCGTCCCCGCCGATGATCAAGGCAGCACCGCTGCCCGCCGGCCCGATCCCAGTCGAGCGCAAGCTGGCCTGCATCCTCAACCCGATCAAGGTCGAAAGCGTCGAGGACTTCCAGGCCACGGTGGAAAGCGCGGCCGCCGCAGCGGGATACGGCCCGCCCGACTGGTATCTCACCACCGTCGAGGACCCCGGGCGCGCGATGGCCGAAACGGCCGCCATCACCGGTGCGTCGCTGGTGCTCGTGTGCGGCGGCGACGGGACGGTGCGTACGGTCTGCGGCGAGCTCGCGGGTACGGGGATCCCGGTCGGCGTCGTACCGGCCGGCACCGGCAACCTGCTGGCCCGCAACATCGACCTGCCCCTGCACCTGCGCTCGGCCGTCGACGTCGCACTGAACGGACAGGACCGCGCGATCGACATCGTGCACGTCACCGGCGACGGGATCGGCGAGCACGAGCACTACCTGGTGATGGCCGGGATGGGAATCGACGCCGCGATCATGGAGGGCGCCAACGAGCAGCTCAAGGCGAAGGTCGGCTGGATCGCCTACATCGTCTCCGGCGTGCGGAACATGATGTACCCGGCTGTGCGACTGGAGGTCAGCGTCGACGACGGCCCCTTCACCAAGCACCGCGCCCGCACCGTCGTGATCGGCAACGTCGGCAACCTCCAAGGCGGCCTGCCGCTGCTGCCCGATGCCGCGATCGACGACGGCACCATCGACCTGGTGATGATCTATCCGAAGCAGTTCCTGTCCTGGCTGCGCGTCGCGTTCCGGGTGTTGAGCCGCAGCGCTCGATCCGACGAGACCGTCAACCGGATGAGCGGCCGCAAGATCGTCGTACGCGCCGCCACCGACACCCCCCGCCAGATCGACGGCGACGCCATCGGAGCCGGCCGCGAGGTCGTCGCCGAGGTGCTGCCCGGCAAGCTGCTCGTCCGGGTCCCCCGCTGACGGTGGTCGAGTGGCGTCAGGCTCGACCTTCGCGCAGCCGGGCGAGCCAGGCCGAGGCCTGGTTGAACTCCTGGTCGCTCGTCCCTGGCCGGATGGTCGGCGCGATGCCGTCGTGCCGCTCGTAGGAGCCGAGGAACCGCACGTCGGCGCAGACCCGCCGCAGACCCATCAGCGCCTCACCCATGCGGGCATCGTCGATATGGCCCTCACAGTCGATCGAGAAGCAGTAGTTGCCGAGCGCGGCGCCCGTAGGCCGAGACTCGATGCGGGTCATGTTGATACCGCGGCTGGTGAGCTGCTCGAGGATCTCCAGCAGCGCACCGGGATGGTCCTGGCGCATGAACGCGACCAGCGAGGTCTTGTCGGTACCGGTGCGGTCAGCGGGCCGCCCCGGGGGTCCGACGAGCACGAATCGGGTGACCGCGTCGGCGTTGTCGCCGATCCCGTCGCGCAACGCCTCCAGACCGTAATGCTCGGCAGCCAGCGGCGCCGAGATCGCCGCATCCCATGGCGAGTCCGGGTCGAGGAGCGCCGCAGCCGCCGCGGCGGTCGACGTGGCATGGACGACCTCGGCGTCGGGCAGGTTGGCCGCGCACCACTTGCGGGTCTGAGCCGCCGCATGCGGATGCGTGGCGACGCGACGGATCTGCCCGATGGTCGTGCCGGGAGAGGCCAGCAGCGCGAACGCCACCGGCACCGTCATCTCACGCAGGATCATCAGCGGTTGGCCCAGTGCGAGCTCGTCGAGCGTCACCGGCACACTGCCCTCAACCGAGTTCTCGATCGGCACCACCGCACCATCGGCCTGACCGTCGCGTACGGCGTCCAGCGCCACGGTCACCGTCGCCGCCGGCTGCAGACTCGCATCGACTGCCTCCGGGAGACTGCGCAGCGCCTGCTCGGTGAACGTACCCTCCGGACCTAGATAGGCGTAGCGGGTCGCGGTCTCTGTTGCTTCGGACACGATGACATTGAACCAGGAACCACGGCGTAGATTGGCAGCCATGCCACCTCGCGATTCGTCTGTGCCCACTGCTCGTGAGACAGGCGCAAGATCGCAGACGAATCACGCAGGGTGACGCCGCCGATGGACCTCTCCGTCGTACTCGTCACGTTCTTGGCGATCTTCGTGGTCGAGCTGCCCGACAAGACCTTCATCGCGACGCTGGTGCTGTCGACTCGCTACCGGCCGTTGCTGGTGTGGATCGGCGTCGGGCTCGCGTTCGCGGTGCAGACCATCGTCGGGGTGCTGGCCGGCCATGTCGCCACGCTGCTGCCCGAGGAGCTGATCAAGGGAGTCGCCGCCGCGATCTTCCTGCTCGGTGCGTTCCTACTCGCCAAGTCGGCACCGGGGGCGGACGAGGAGGAGAGCGAGGTCGAGAAGGAGTACGAGGGGCGCGCCGTCGCGGGCAAGACCGGCCTGGCGGTGGTCGGCGCCAGCTTCCTGGTGCTGTTCCTCGCCGAGTGGGGCGACCTGTCCCAGTTGCTCACGATCAGCCTGGTCGCGCGCTACCACGCGCCGGTCGAGGTCTTCATCGGTGCCTGGCTGGCCCTGCTCACGGTCTCGGGCTTGGCCGTGCTCGCCGGGCGGGTGCTGCTGCGCTACCTCAAGCTCTCGACCGTCCACTACGCCGGAGCACTCGTCTGCCTGGTGCTCGCGGTCGTGACGATCGTGGAGCTGGTTGCGTAGGCTCGAACGCATGACCAGTCACTGTCCAGATTCCCCGGGGGCCGACTCCGAGGTCGGCAGGTTGCGGACGGTGATGCTGCACCGCCCAGGCCCGGAGCTCAAGCGGCTCACGCCGCGCAACAACGACCAGCTGCTGTTCGACGGCATCCCGTGGGTCAGCCGGGCGCAGGACGAGCACGACGCTTTCGCCCAGGCACTGCGGTCCCGCGAGGTCGAGGTGCTCTACCTGACCGACCTGCTCACCGAGACCCTGCAGTCCCCCGACGCACGCGCCCTCGCAATCGCCGCGACTCTGGACCGGCTGCACCTCGGTGACACGCTGCGTACCTATCTGACGACGGCCCTGGGCGAACAGTCACCCGCCGACCTCACCATGTCGCTGACCGCCGGCATCCGCAACGACGAACTGCGCGGCGGACGTGGGCTGGTGACCAGCCTGCTCGCCCCCGACGACTTCATCATCGACCCCCTGCCCAACCTGCTGTTCACCCGCGACTCGAGCGTGTGGCTGCGCGACCGGGTCGCGATCACCTCGCTGACGATGCCCGCCCGCGAGCGCGAGACCCAGCTCACCGAGCTGATCTACACCCACCATCCGCGGTTCGCCGGCACCCCGACCGTGCACGGCCGCGAGAACGTCGAGGGCGGCGACGTGCTCCTTCTCGCCCCGGGCGTCGTCGCGGTCGGCGTCGGGGAGCGTACGACCCCTGCCGGAGCCGAGCGCCTGGCTCGCCAGCTGCTCCGGGCCGGTCTCGCCGAGACGGTGCTCGCCGTGCCCATCGCCCAGGAGCGCGCCACCATGCACCTGGACACCGTGTGCACGATGGTCGACGTCGACAAGATCGTGATGTATCCCAACGTCGCCGACACTCTGGAGGCGTACGCCGTCACCTCCGGCTCCCCTGCTGGGGTGCCCGAGCACGAGCTGGTGCTCGACGTCGCGCCCGCCGAGCCGTTCCTGGTCGCTGCCGCGAAGGCGATGCGCATCGACACCTTGCACCAGATCGACACGGGCCTGGACCCGGTCACCGCCGAACGCGAGCAGTGGGACGACGGCAACAACACCTTAGCGATCGCGCCCCGCGTCGCGGTGGCGTACGAGCGCAATGTCGAGACCAACGCCCGGCTGGAGGCTGCCGGTATCGAGGTGGTCGCGATCGCGGGGTCGGAGCTCGGCTCGGGACGCGGTGGGCCGCGGTGCATGAGTTGCCCGGTCGTGCGGGAACCTCTGGGCTAGCTCACATCCTGGGCTAGTGCTGTACCGGCTGCTCGTGCGGGACGCCCAGCGGGCGTACTCCTCCGAGGCGCCGGTGGAAGCGCACCCGGTCGGCCCGCGCATCGAGCACCGCCCACAGCCTCCGATGGGCTTCCCAGGGGAGCGGCTCGTCGGCCAGGCGCCACGAGTCACCGAAGGCTATCCAGACCGGAATCCAGTCGGCGGCCAGATCCCACTCGCCGCGGTGCATCGTGACCAGCCGAGTGCGGATCTGGAAGGCGCGGCGCGGCCCGTCGGCGCAGATCGGGGCGGTGTGGACCGGCCAGACTCGGAAGTCCAGCATCATCAGCTCGAGCTCGAGGTCGGGCAGGGCGCACGGGTCGACCAGCACCGTGGCGACGTTCTCGTGCGGCTCCCGCATCGCCGCAACCTAACCCCGGCCTACGCTCCACGTCGACCCCCTGTCCACCCCGGGCACGCATCGGGGCTCCCTCGCCGGTTTGTGGCCGATCGTGACACTGATCCCCGGTTTGTGGCCGATCGTGACACTGACACGCCGATGCAGACCGTCGTCATCGGCCACAAAGCAGCGGACGCCCGGAGGCTGGGAGAATTGGCAGCGCGACACGGTCGGCAGCATGTCGAGAGCGCACCCGGCGCCCGACGAATCAATGGAGCCCGGCCGTTGCTGACGGGGGATACAACAACGACCGGGCAGGGTCAAACTTACGGGCTGACCGAGCGGCGAATCAACCTACGAAGCCGCCACCGATCACGTCTTCGGCCCCGAATACGACCAGCGGCTCGGCTACCGGATCGTCACCTGCCGGTTGGCGAGCCCGGAGCGCGCGGCGCGCTCCTGCGCGGTCAGGTCAGCGGTCTCGGCCAGTGCCATGTCGAGGTCGGCGGCGAAGCGGGTGATCGGCTCCTCGAGGGCCTCGGCACCGGTGCCGACCGGCAGGTCCCAGACCGGGGTCAAGGTGCCGTGGGCCCGGAACATCCCGACGAGGCGCGAGCCCTCGACCAGCGCGTCCTTCCCGGCCGCGTGCAGTCGGGCGAGCGCGTCGAGCAGCGCGGTCTCCTCGTACGGCAGCACCCAGCGCAGGTGCTCCTTGCTACCCGCGTCGACCCAGTACGCCGAGGGCACCGACGACAGCTTGAGGGTCGGGCCGATCGCGGCGTTGGCCTGTTCGAGCGCGGCGGTCGTGGCGGCATCGACCTCGGCGACGTCGGCGAACCAGTACTCGAAACCGTCGTGCACCTGCACCTCGATCGGCTCGTCGGCGAGCAGATCCTGCAGGCGCGGCCCCTCGCCGGGATCGGACGTCAGCCCGATGACCGTGCCGGTATCGGCCCCGAGTGCCTGCTCCAGGACAGCGGCCAAGTCGCGGCTGGGGTCGCGGTAGGAGTGCTGCACCTGCAGGCCCAGCCAGATCGCACCGTCGTCGCGGACCATCGCGGGCGCGCCGCCCGGCAGCAGGCTGCAGAGCACGAGCGTACGGTCGCTGTCTCTCAGCTTGGCGGGTGCGGTCGCGGCGGGGACCAGCTCGCGCATCGCGATCAGGTCGCACTCCCCGGTGATGCCCGCGAACGGCCGCGCGACGAAGACCGGCGCTGGCCCGGCAGCCGAACCGTGACAGGCCTTGAATCGGCGACCCGAACCGCACGGGCAGGGCTGTCGTGGCCCGACCCCGGCGTACTCCCCGATCGCCTCGCCAGTCGCCTCACCGGCCTCGCTGCGCGCCCTGCGTGACTTCTTTGCCATGCCGCGAAGCGTACGGGGCCGGCCAGCCAGCTGACTGGGCGGCTGACTGGGCGCCCAAGCGTCGGCGGGTTTGTGGCCGATGCAGACAACGGATCCCGGCGTGTCGGCGTCACCATCGGCCACAAGCCAGCAGAAACAGTCGCCATCGGCCACAATCCGGCTCGGCGGCCCAGAGCGCGGATCACCGTCCGTTACGTCGCCGACAGCTCGTGCAGCCGGCGAAGCATGGCCTTGGGTTTGTCGGTGATCACGGCCTCGACGCCGAGCGACACGCACAGGTCGAGGTCTTCGGGGGTGTTGACGGTCCAGACATGGATCCGGCGGCGCTGCTTGCGCAGCCTGGGGCCGAGGCTCGGGTTCTCCCGCAGCAACTGGATGCCGGGGCCGGCGATCCAACCGGGAGCGAGTACGCCCGCGGTGAGCCGCCAGGCGTACGCGCGCTCGGTGAGCAGCACGACCTCCAGGTCGGGCGCGTGCCGCTGGATGCGGGTCAGCGCGACCGGCGAGAAACTCATCACCCGGACGGGACTGTCCTTGCCGGACCAGCCGAACTCACGCAGCAGCTCGACGAGCTTGCGCTCGACCAGCCCGGCGTACCGGGTCGGGTGCTTGGTCTCGACGGCCAGGTCGACCGGGCGCTCGTACGCCTTCACCGTCTCGAGCAGGGTCCGCAGCGTCAGCACCTTGCGTACGTCGTCGGTGAGGTCGGGGGCCTCGTCGTCGAGATCGGCCCACGGGTGCTTCCAGGACGCGAAGTCGAGATCGTTGAGCTGGTTCAGGCTCATCGCGGAGATGACGCCCCGATGGCCGGCGACCCGGCGGAGGTCCCGGTCGTGGACGCAGACCAGGTGCCCGTCGGCCGTCAGCCGCACGTCGCATTCGAAGCCCTCGGCACCGTCGTCGAGGGCCTGGATGTAGGCCGCGAGAGTGTGCTCCGCGATGTCAGCGCTGGCTCCCCGGTGTGCTACGACCTGGGGGCGACCCTCCGGCTTGCGCATCGCGCTAGGACCTCTGTGCTCGCAGGTAGGCGCCGAAGTGCGGCACCGTGAACGCGACCGTGCCGCGCTCACCCGAGTACACCAGACCCTTCTTGATCAGACCGTCGCGGGCCGGGCTCAGCGACTGCGGTTTGCGATCGAGAGCCGTAGCGATCTCGGCCGTGCTCACCGCCCGATCGCCCGGGCCTGCTTGCTCGCCCAGTTGCGCCATCGTGCGCATGTAGTCGCGCTCCGCCGGCGTGGCTCGCTCGTACCGTGCCCCGAAGAACCCCACCGCAAGCTCGCCCTCGGCCTCCGGCGCTGCCTCGGTCACGTCGGCGACACGGATCGGTGAGCCTACGGCGACGTCCCAGGTGACCTTGCCGTAGGCCTGGACGAAGTACGGGTAGCCGTCGGTGAGCTCGTACAGCGCGTCGATCGCATCGGGCTCGAAGTCCACCCCCTCCTCGGCTGCCGGCACCGTCAGCGCCCGGGCCGCCATCTCGCGCGGCAGCCGGTCGACCTCGACGTAGCGGAACAGCCTTTCGGCGTACGACTTGCTGGCCGCCAGCAGCACCGGCAGGTGCGGCAGGCCCGCACCGACGACGAGCAGTGGCGCGCCCTGCTGGCTGATCTCGTGGCAGGCGCCGCAGAGCGCGGCCAGCTCGGGCGCGGCGATGTCCTGCATCTCGTCGACGAACAGCGCGATGCCGACGCCGAGGTCGCGGGCCAGGTCGGCGATATCGCTGAACAGCTCGATCAGGTCGAGCTCCAGATCGCCGGAGTCGGCTCGGCCCTTGGCTGCGGCCACGTCGGTCGGCGGGGTCCAGCGGATCCCCTTGCGCTGTTGGGGATCGGTGCGCAGCGCGTACGCCTTGAGTACGGCGGCCACCTGATCCACGCGGTCGGGGTCGCGGTGCCGGTGCGCGACCTCACGCACCGCGGCGTGCAGCGCCTGCGCGATCGGCAGCCGGATGCTCCGGTCGGGCCGGGCCTCGAGCTTGCCGGTGCCCCAGGCTCGCCCGATCGCCTGGCCGCGCAGCGCGTTCAGCAGCACGGTCTTGCCGACGCCGCGCAGCCCGCTGATCACCATCGACCGTTCCGGGCGCCCCGAGGCGACCCGCTCGAGGGTGACGTCGAACTGCGCCAACTCGCGGTCGCGTCCGGCCAGCTCGGGCGGGCGCTGGCCCGCGCCGGGGGCGTACGGGTTGCGAATCGGGTCCACGATCAGACTCTATGGGCTTGTCTAGGGTTGATCGTAGATTTCGCTAGCGAACCCGATCGTGTCGCCGGTGGTCTCGATACGTGCCTCGTTCCTCGGCACACTCGACCAGCCTTCCGCTGATCGAGTGCCGGACCAGCGACCCACAGCCGCCCCGCTGATCGAGTGCCCGGCGAGGAACGAGCCGGGCGTATCGAGATCCCGGGTCGCTATTTCAGGAGCTTGGACATGCGGCGGTCGGCGAGCGGCTTGCCGCCGGTCTGGCAGGTCGCGCAGTACTGCAGCGCCGAGTCGGCGAACGACACCTCGCGTACGACGTCGCCACAGACCGGGCACTTCTCGCCCTTGCGTCCGTGCACCGCCAGGTGCGACTTCTTCTCGCCCTTGAGTTCGGAGGCAGCCCGGCCTTCGCTGCGCCGGACGGCGTCGGTGAGCAGGTCGCGGATCGCGCGGTAGAGCGTGTGCAACTCCTCGTCGCCCAGGCTCGATGCCGCCTTGAACGGGGACATCTTGGCGGCGTGCAGGATCTCGTCGGAGTACGCGTTTCCGATGCCCGCGATGATCGACTGACTGCGCAAGACCCCCTTGAGCTGGGCTCGCCCGGCGGCCTCGAGGATCTCGCGCAGCGCGTCTTCGGTGAAGTCGTCGGCGAGCGGGTCGGGGCCGAGACTGGCGATACCGGGGACCTCCGCGGGCTCGCGTACGCAGTAGATGGCCAGCCGCTTCTTGGTGCCGGCCTCGGTGAAGTCGAGGCCGGAGCCGTCATCGAGGTGTACGCGCGCTGCGAGCGGTGATCTCGTGCTCGGCTTGGGCGGCAGCGTGGGTTGCTCCGCCTTCCAGCGGACCCAGCCGGCGCGGGACAGGTGCACGATCAGGTGCAGGCCGCCGGCGACGATGTCGAGGAACTTGCCGTGCCGCGTCACGTCGTCGACGAACGCGCCCTGCAACGCGGTCAGCGGCGGGTCGTAGGTCTTGAGCGCGCTGAACGCGACCACGTCGACCCGCGCGATCGCACGGCCGGCCAGCCGGGCGCGCAGGTCGTGCGCGAGCCCTTCGACCTCCGGCAGCTCAGGCATGGGGCCAGCGTACGGCTGGATTGTGGCCGATCCCGACGGCGATTGCTGGTTTGTGGCCGATGGATGCAACCGCACCCGGCGTGTCGCTGTCACCATCGGCCACAAGCCAGCAGAAACAGTCACCATCGGACACAATCCGGCAGGATCAGCGCCAAGGGTGGGGCAACGGCTGAGCGAGGGCGGCGCGGAGACGAGCCAGGTACGCCCGGCGCGGGACCTCGACGACGCCGAGGCTGGCCAGGTGCGGGGTCGACCACTGCACGTCCAGCAACCGCTCGGACGCGTACTCGTCGCGGAGCAGCTCGACCAGCGCGACAAGGGCGACCTTCGAGGCGTCGCGGGCGTGGTGGAACATCGACTCCCCCGCGAACAGGCCGCCGATCGCCACCCCGTACAGCCCGCCGACCAGCTCCCCGCCGCACCAGGTCTCCACCGAGTGCGCCCAGCCCAGCTCGTGCAGCCGCCCGTACGCGGCATGGATGTCGGCATCGATCCAAGCACCGTCACGGCCAGGATCCGCGCAGGCGTCGAGCACCTCACCGAACGCGGTGTCGATGCGCACCTCGTACCTCTTGACCGACTGCCGCAACGACCGGGTCACGCGCAGGCCGTCCAGCGGCAGGATCCCGCGCTGCCGCGGCGAGTACCAGGCCGGGTTCTCCCTGCGGCGCTGTGCGGGCATCGGGAACAGGCCGCAGGAGTACGCGCCGATCAGGGTCGCCGGCTCCAGGTCGGCTCCCAGCCCCACCACGTCACCGACGTCGTCGGCCCGCGGATCGTCCAGGTCGGGAAAGTCCCAGGACGACGGAGGCAGGGCGGCCGGCACGTGGCCAACGCTACCTATCCATGCCGCCTCTATCCTCGACTCCATGGGCATCGGGAAGACGGTCGCCAAGCAGCTCGGCTCGCGGGCGCACAAGATCCTGCCGGGCATGACCGCCTCGGTGGTGCACGAGGCGCTCAACCAGGCGATTCACGGCGTCGGTCCGCTCCCCGGCGCGGCTCTGGCCGCGGACAGGCAGCTCGCCGAACAGCGCGGTGACGTCGACAAGGCCATCCACGAGGTGATCGAGAACAACGTCCGGTTGGCCGGCGTCCAGGGCTTCCTGACCAATATCGGCGGGCTGGTCACCCTCCCGGTGACGATCCCCGTCAACGTCACCGGCCTGGCCGTGGTGCAGTGCCGGATGGTCGCGGGCATCGCGCACCTGCGGGGGTACGACATCGAGGACCCGCGCGTACGCAATGCGATCCTGGCCTGCGTACTCGGCGAGGACGCCGTCGTCGCGGCCCTCTCGAAGAAGCGCATCCCCGCCTCTCCCTACGGCATCGCGACTGCCGCCGCCTACGACCCGGTGCTCAACGAGATCATGGCGAGCGAACTCACTACCGAGCTGATCGGACGTGCTGCCGGCAAGAGGGTCGTCGGCGTGCTGGCCCGGCGGATACCGGTGGCCGGCGGGTTCATCGGGCTCGGCGCGGACGGCTTCTCGACCTGGCGGGTGGGCCGCTACGCCGACCGCGAGCTGTTGCCCGTCAGCCCGGGAACCGCAGCCGCCCGCTGACTCGTCGAGTTGGCGCAAACTCGCCCGGATGGGAGGCCTCAGTTTCTGCGTGGCTGGGCGAGAGCAAGGAGGGGCGGCCTCGTTGGGCCGTGGTCCGATTTGTCTCCGCAGTCCGGTTTGGCGCGTGGTCGTCGGCTTATGCGGTACGTAGGTGGCAGGGTTTGCCACCTACGTACCGCGCAAGCGGGGTGTCCGGTGTGCGCCCTGAAAGAGTGGTCACAGACGACAAGTTCGAGGCCGAAAACCATGTCGTTTGTGACCACTCTCTTGCTCCGACCGCACCACGACAGCAAACCCGAGCCCGGCCGTACTCGCCACCCCTCCTTGCTCTGCGAAGTCAGCCAGGCAGCGAGCTCTCCGATCAGGCAAGTGCGTTGACGACCCGCGACGGGCTGGGGCGGCCGAGCTGTCCCGCCATCCAGACGGAGGCGTCGACGAGGGCAGGCAGGTCCACGCCGGTCTCGATGCCGAGGCCGTGCAGCATCCAGACGAGATCCTCGGTGGCGAGGTTGCCGGTCGCGCTCTCGGCGTAGGGACAGCCGCCCAGCCCGCCCGCCGACGCGTCGAACGTGGTGACGCCGTGCTCGAGAGCGGCGTACGCGTTGGCGAGCGCTTGCCCGTAGGTGTCGTGGAAGTGCATCGCGAGCACGTCGTCGGCGAGCCCGGCGGCGTTGAACGCGTCGAGCAGCGCTCGTACGTGCCCGGTCGTGCCGACCCCGATCGTGTCGCCGAGCGACAGCTGTGAGGCGCCGAGGTCGAATAGCCGTTTGCCGACGGCGACGACCTGCTCGATCGGCACGTCGCCCTCCCAGGGGTCGCCGAAGCACATCGAGACGTACGCCCGCACGTCCAGCCCCGCGCCCCGAGCCCGCGCGACGGTGGGCTCGAACATCGCGAACTGCTCCTCGAGCGACCGGTTGAGGTTGCGCCGTGCGAACGTCTCGGTGGCGCTGCCGAAGATCGCCACGTGCTTGCAGCCGAGTTCGAGCGCGCGATCGAGGCCGCGCTCGTTGGGGACCAGCACGGGCATCGCGCGTCCAGCGTCTCCCAAGGCGGCGAGTACGTCGGCGGCGTCGGCCAGCTGCGGCACCCACTTCGGATGCACGAAGCTGGTGGCCTCGATGATCGGCAGGCCCGCGGCAACCAAGCGCCGGATGAACTCGACCTTGGTCTCGGCCGGTACGACGGTCTTCTCGTTCTGCAAGCCGTCGCGTGGGCCGACCTCGTAGATGGTCACCTTGGTGGGAAGTCCCGGAGCCGGGACGAGCTGGGGGCTACGCATGGTCACTCCCGTGGTGTGTCAGTACGTGCGGGGAAACCGGTCGGCGCCTTGCGTCCGGTCGGCGTCTCGATACGGCCCTCGGCTAGCGCCTCGGACCACTCGACG
>JASGGG010000055.1:0-19937 GCA_047605165.1 Nocardioidaceae bacterium | reverse complement strand
GGCACACCGTCCAGCTGGGCGACCTCAAGACCACCGTGGACGGGCACACCGTCCAGCTGGGCGACCTCAAGACCACCGTGGACGGGCACACCGTCCAACTGGGCGACCTCAAGACCACCGTCGACGGACACACCGTCCAACTCCGCAACCTGAACACCCAAGTCGGCGAACTCAAGACGATCGTCGGCGAACTCAAGGGCAGCGTCGACGAGATCAAAGGCACGGTGGCCGAGGTGCTGCGCCGGTTGCCGGAGCCGCCGACTGCCTGATCGCGGCGAGGTCAGCCCCCGCCCGGATCGGGCTGGTCACCCTCGGCCTCGCGCCGCTTCTGTTCCTCGTAACGGCGGCGCTGCTCCTCGGCTCGCTCGCGGGTGCGACGCAGGAACTCCTCGTCCGACTCCTGGGTGACGCCGGCAGCTCGGCCAGGTCGGTCGTATTCGGGGAACGCGCTGGCCGGCGGGTCGGTCCTGGTCGCGGGGCGTCCAGCGACCAGCCAGGCGATCGAGCCGACCAGCGGGAAGAACAGGATCAGCAGGATCCAGACGGCCTTCGGCAGATTCCGGACCAGAGCGGTGTCGGTCATGATCGCCTCGATCACGCAGTAGATGCACAGCGCGAGCGACACCACGCCCAAGAACAGGTCGACCTTGATCACAGACCAACTATGACGGACGCACACCGCGCAGACCGCCGGCTGGCCGAGTCAGTCACCCTCGAAAGGGAGCGTCAGCTGCCGCAACAACCCCGCCAGTGTGTCCCGCTGCTTGTGCTCGAGCGCCGAGAGCAACCGGGCCTCGTGTTCGAGCAGGCCGTCGAGGGCGCCGTCGACCGCGGCGCGCCCGGCATCGGTCAGGCGTACGAGAACCCCCCGCCGGTCGTCGGGGTCCGGACCGCGCACCACGAGTCCGCGCTGCTGGAGCCGGTCGACGCGGTTGGTCATCGTGCCGCTGGTGACCAGCGTCTCCTTGAGCAACCGGCCCGGGGACAGCTCGTAGGGAGCGCCGGACCGCCGAAGTGCAGCCAGCACGTCGAACTCCCACGACTCGATGCCGTGGTCGGCGAACGCCGCCCCACGAGCCCGGTCGAGGTGATGAGCCAACCGGGTGACTCGCGAGAGCACCGCGAGCGGAGCGAGATCGACGTCGGGACGCTCACGTCCCCACGCCTCGATCAAGCCGTCGACCTCGTCACGCATGCTCCCAGCGTACTCAATGGTGCGCACGATCAAGATTCTTGATATCAAGAATCCTGGTAGCGTCAAGCTGTGCGAGCTCGGTGACGATTCGTGCCAACTCGGTGACGATTCGTGCCAACTCGGCTATTCGAGGAGGGCAGCGGCTTCGAGCCATTCGTCTTCGAGCGTGGCCTTCTGGGCGAGGACCTGCTGGAGCTCGGCATCGAGAGTGGCGAGGCGCTCGTAGTCGGAGGCGGCCTCGACCAGGGCCTGGCTGAGGTTCGCCTCCTGGTCGGCGAGTCGGGCGAGCTGCTTGTCGAGCCGCGCGAGCGTCTTCTTCGCCTCGCGCTCCTCGGCCGATCCCGGGCGTACCCGCGCGGGCTCAACCTGATTCGTCTGGGCCTGATTCGTCTGGGCCTGATTCGCCTGCGGTGGCGCCGCCCCAGATGGACGCGATTTCGCAGACGAATCGCGGAGGACCAGGTATTCGTCCACGCCGCGAGGGAGCATCCGGATCGTGCCGTCGCCGAGCAGACCCCACACGGTGTCGCAGGTACGCTCGAGGAAGTAGCGGTCATGGGAGACCACGACGAGCGTGCCTGGCCAGGAGTCGAGGAAGTCCTCGAGGACGGTCAGGGTCTCGATGTCCAAATCGTTCGTCGGCTCGTCGAGGAGCAGCGTGTTGGGTTCCTGGAGGAGTACCCGCAGGAGCTGGAGGCGGCGCCGCTCGCCGCCGGACAGATCACCGATGCGGGTCGTGAGCTTGTCCCCGGTGAACCCGAACCGCTCCAGCATCGAGCTGGCCGAGATCTCCCCGGTCGCGGTGCGCTTGACGCGTGCGATCTCCTCGACCGAGGCCAGCACCCGCGCCTGTGGGTCGAGCTGGTCGAGCTGGTCGACCTGCTGGCTGAGCTCGCCCAGGGCGACGGTCTGACCCGTGCGCACCCGGCCGGCCTGCGGCTTGATCGCGCCCGACAGCAAGCCCAGCACCGAGGTCTTGCCCGCACCGTTGACACCGACCAGCCCGACCCGGTCGCCGGGCCCGAGGCGCCAGGTCGCGTGCGAGAGCAGGGCCTTGTCGCCGCGCACCAGGTCGACGTCCTCGATGTCGATGACATCCTTGCCCAGCCGCTGCATCGCGAACCGTTGCAGCTCGAGCCGGTCGCGCGGCGGCGGCACGTCCTCGATCAGCGCGTTGGCCGCGTCGATGCGGAACTTGGGCTTCGACGTACGCGCAGGAGCGCCCCGGCGCAGCCAGGCCAGCTCCTTGCGTACGAGGTTCTGCCGCCGGGCCTCGCTCGCCGCCGTCTGCCGTTGCCGCTCGGCCTTGGCGAGGACGAACGCGGCGTACCCACCGTCGTACACATCGATGACACCGTCGTGCACCTCCCACGTCCGCTCGCAGACCGCGTCGAGGAACCACCGGTCGTGGGTGACGACGACCAGTGCCGCTCCCCGCCCGGCCAGATGCTTGGCCAGCCAGTCGACCGCCTCGACGTCGAGGTGGTTGGTCGGCTCGTCGAGGATCATCAGGTCGTGGTCGCCGAGCAGGAGCCGCGCCAGCGAGCAGCGGCGCCGCTCACCGCCGGAGAGGCCGTGCACGGCGCGGTCGAGCTCGATGCCGGCCAGCAGCGTCTCGACCACCTCGCGGGTCGTCGGGTGAGCCGCCCACTCGTGGTCGGAGAGATCGGCGAGTACGACGTGACGCACGCTGTCGCCAGCGTCAAGCTCGTCGCCCTGGGTCAGGTAGCCCAGCCGCAGCCCACGAGACCGTGCCACCCGTCCGGCGTCGGGCTCGTCGATCCCGGCCAGAAGTCGCAGCAGCGTGGTCTTGCCGTCGCCGTTACGCCCGACGATGCCGATGCGCTCCCGCGCGCCCACGCCGATCGAGACCTCGTCGAACAACGGCCGGATGCCGTAGGACTTCGACACCCGCTCGAGGCTGACCAGGTTCGCCGGCTGGGCGCTCATCGGCCGGCCCAGCGGGATTGTGGCCGATGGCGGCAACGGATGCAGGATTGTGGCCGATGGCGACGACTCGGCTCGGCGTGTCGCAGTCGGCATCGGCCACAATCCGGCAAGGACTCGCCCGGGCCGGAGGTCGCCTCGATCGGATTGGCCGGCGCGCTCATCCCGCGATCACCCGGGCTCCGTGCACCGGCCCCTCGGCGACGAAGACGCCGATGTCGCCGGCCAGCTCCTCCAGCGCATCCGCGACATCGGCGGCGTGCTCGGCGGAGGCGCACAGGAAGACCGTGGTCGGCCCCGAACCGCTGATGATCCCCGCGAGCGCCGAATCGGCAACACCCTGGGTGAGCCGGTCCTGGAGATCGGGCCGGAGCGCGAGCGCGGCCGGCTGGAGGTCGTTGGACAGCGTCGGGCCGAGCATCGCCGGGTCGCCCGCACGCAGTGCGGCGAGCAGTTCATGGCTGACCTCGGGCGCCACCGCTCCCCCGTGCCGGTCGAACTCGGCATACACGGCCGGCGTGGACAACCCGTCGGCGTCGGGTACGACCACCCACCAGTAGGTGCCGCGGGTCATCACCGGCGTGACCAGCTCGCCGCGGCCACCGCCGATCGCGGTGCCACCGCCGACGCAGAACGGCACGTCGCTGCCGAGCCGCGCAGCCAGCCGGAGCAGGTCGTCGCGCGGGGTGCCCAGCCCCCACAGTGCGTCGCAAGCGACGAGTGCGGCGGCCGCGTCGGTCGAGCCGCCGGCGAGTCCACCCGCGACCGGGATGCGCTTGTGGATATGGATGGCGACCGATTCGTCGATGCCGTGGTGACGAGCCAACAGCTCGGCCGCGCGCCAGGCGAGGTTGGTGGCGTCGGTCGGCACTGCGGAGACATCGACGCGTTCGGAGGAGATCGTCAGCGACATCTGCTCTGCCGGCCGGACCCGGACGTCGTCGACGATGCCGATCGCCTGGTAAACCGTGGCCAGTGGGTGGTAACCGTCGTCGCGCACCGGGCCGACTCCCAGACACAGATTGATCTTGGCGGGCGCCGCGGCCACGACGTGAGCCGTCATCTGGGCCGTTCCTCGGCCAACCCTTGGGCGATACGAGCAAACGCCGCGACGTCGAGTGCCTCGCCGCGCAACATCGGCTCGACCTCCGCCCGGGCGAGGGCCGTGTCGACCGCGTCGCCGTCGTAGGCGGCGGAGAGTGCGCGTCGGATCGTCTTGCGACGTTGGGCAAACGCGGTGTCAACGACCCTGAACACCTGCTCACGGGAGGCTGTCGTCAACGGCGGCTCGCGGTGGGTCCAGGCGACCAGGCCCGAGTCGACGTTGGGCGCGGGCCAGAACACGTTGCGTCCGATCGAGCCGGCGCGACGTACGTCGGCGAACCAGGCGGCCTTCACCGACGGCACTCCGTAAGTGCGCGACCCGGGCGCGGCCGCCAGCCGGTCGGCGACCTCCGACTGCACCATGACGAGGCCGTGTCGCAGTGTCGGCAGAACGGCCATCAGATGCAGCAGCACCGGTACCGACACGTTGTAAGGAAGGTTGGCGACCAGCGCGGTGGGGGACGGTCCCGGGACCGACTCGACCTTGAGCGCGTCGGCATGGACCAGCTCGAAGGAGGCGGCCCGGCCTGGAGCATGGGCGGCGATCGTGGCGGGCAATGCGGCGGCGAGCAGGCCGTCGACCTCGATCGCCACGACCCGCTGGGCGACCTCGAGCAGCGCCAACGTCAGCGAGCCCAGCCCCGGGCCGACCTCGACCACGACATCGTCGGCCGCGATTGCCGAAGCTCGGACGATCCGGCGCACGGTGTTGGGGTCGATCACGAAGTTCTGCCCACGCTGCTTGGTCGGGCGTACGCCCAGCTCGGCTGCCAGCGAACGTACCTCTGCCGGGCCGAGCAGCCTCAGCCCCGCGGAGTCGGTCGCGCCCCGTTCAGTCACCCGCCAAGGTTAGTCGTGGGGTCTCGATACGTGCCTCGTACCTCGGCACTACTCGACCAGCCTCCGCCGATCGAGTACCGCCGCGAGGAACGAGCGGCGGCGTATCGAGATCCAAACGTCGAGATCCAACGTCAGCGCGGGAGACCGAGCTTGGCGGCGCAGGCAGGCCAGGCACCGTAGCCCCCGGAGGCGTTGCGGACCTTGGTGGCGATGGCGATCTGGGTCTCGCGGCTGGCCTGGCTGGGCAGTCCGGTACCGCCGTACGCACGCCACGTGCCCAGGGAGAACTGCAGCCCGCCGTAGTAGCCGTTGCCGGTGTTGGTGGCCCAGTTGCCGCCGGCCTCGCAGCGGGCGAGTGCGTCCCAGACGGTGTTGCCGCCGGCGAAGTTGGCGCTGGGCCGCTCCTTGGTGCCGACCTTGACGACCTCCGCCGTGGGCTTGCGGATCGCCTGCGTGGTGCGGACGCGGGTCTCGACGAGCTTGCCGTTGTGGAAGATGCGCGTGACGACCGCGTCGCGGCGGCCGTCGACGCCTTCCTGGACCACGGTCGACTCGTCGGTGTACATGGAGGAGTCGGCCTGCTCGATGACCGAGTGCTGCCAGACCGCGTTGGTCAGCTGCCGGGTCACCACCCGCACGTGGGTGACGTGGATCTTGTCGCCCGGCTTGACCATGGCGTCCAGCGCGGGCTTGACGATGTCGTCGCCGTCCACCTGGATGCCGTACTCGTCCAGTGCCTCCTGGACCGTGAGCGCGGTGACGGCGCGCTTGCGCGCCTGGTGGTTGCCGTCGACGAAGGTCAGTTGCTTGGGGGTGATCACGGTCAGGTGGAGCCCGGCCCGGCCGATGCTCGCGCTGCGGCTCACGGAGAGCTCGGCGCTCGCGTATCGGGATCCGATCTCACCCAGCGCGCTGGCCACATCGGTGGCGGTCACCCAGTGGCGCTGCGCGGTGCCGTCGACGACCAGGTCGAGTGGACGCCCGTAGTTGACCGCGATCTCGGCGCCGTCGCCAACCTCGGCGCCGAGGTTGGGGGCGACCTCGTCGTGCGCACCGACGTCGATGCCCTGCGACTCGAGCACACCGCCCACGGTGTCGGCCATCGTCCGGACCGTGCTGGTCTTGCCGTCGACGACAAGCGTGACCTGATGGGTCAACGCGAGATAGCCGACGCCGGTCGCTGCCAACGCCACCACGACGGCTGCGGCGAGGGTCGGCAACAGCCAACGCTGGTTGAGGATCTTGATCGCGTGGGTCACGCAACTCCCATGCTCGTGCTACCCGGGCGGCGGTGCAGTGCGGTACGTCGTGGAACGCGTTTCCGTGCTGCCCGAGATCCGCTCCCGGCCGTCAGTGCCTGAGACGATACGGAAACGAGGGCGGCTCACCAACCCGAACGCCGGTATTCGGTTCCCGGGTCTATGACATCAGTCACGGTTCACGCAGGCGTCACCACCGGAGACGGTGACGGGGCTCACCCGATCGGTCTAGACCGAAGGGGCTCGATATGCGCCTCGTGCCTCGGCGCTACTCGACCAGCTTGTGCCGACCGTCGAGCGCGGCGAGCTTGCAAGGCGGGTATCGAGCCACTACCGGTCGTCGAGCGGGGCAGACGGCCGGCTCTACCAGGCGCCGCCGAACGCTGCGAACGTGTTGGCCTCCAGCGCCACGCACAACTCCTCCAAGTCGTCGCCGCGGACTTCGGCCATCGCCCGCACCGTCAGCGGTACCAGGTAGCTGGCGTTGGTCTGTCCGCGCCAGGGCACCGGGGTGAGGAAGGGGGCGTCGGTCTCCACCAGGATCCGGTCCAGAGGGGCGATGGCCAGCGCCTCGCGCAGGCCGTTGGCGTTCTTGAAAGTCACCGTTCCGGAGAAGGACAAGTAGTACCCCCGGTCAAGGCAGTCGCGCGCGAACGCCGCGTCGCCGGAGAAGCAGTGCATCACCACCCGCTCGGGCGTCCCCTGCTCGTCGACGAGTCGCACCACGTCGGCGTGCGCATCGCGGTCGTGGATGACCAAGGTCTTGCCGAGAGCCTTGGCCAGCTCGATGTGTCGGCGGAACGACTCGTGCTGCTGGGCGCGCCCGGACTCGTCGGTGCGGAAGTAGTCGAGCCCCGTCTCCCCCACCGCGCGTACGACCGGGTCGGCCGCCAACTGTTCGATCCGCGCGAACTGCTCGTCCAGGTCGACGCGCGGTGCCTCGTTGGGATGCAGCGCCACACCCGCGACGATCTGCTCCCACTCCCGCGCTACCTCCACGGCCCATTCGGCACCGACCAGCTCGCAACCGATCTGCACGATCCGCGGCACGCCGACACCCGTGCTGAGCTCGAGTGCCTCGGCCACCGACAGTTGGTCGTCCTCGCCGCGGTCGATGTCGAGGTGACAATGGTTGTCGACGACCGGCCGCGGCAACGGCTCCGGCACCTCCGGTCTCATCGTGACTCCTTCTTCTTGTGCACGGCGTCGTACACCTCTCGTTTGGGCAACCCGACGCGTTTAGCCACCAGGGCGATCGCCTCCTTGCGGGCCACCCCTTCGGTCGCCGCGGTCTCGTCGACGAGACCGGCCAGATCCCCGACCTCGGCCGGAGCTGTCGGCGCCGCGCCCTGGACCACGATCGTGACCTCCCCGCGTACGCCCTCGGCAGCCCAGGTGGCCAGTTCGGTGAGCGGGCCCCGGCGTACCTCCTCGTAGGTCTTGGTCAGTTCCCGGCACACCGCCGCAGGCCGGTCCGGGCCGAACGCCTCGGTCAACGCGACCAGCGCCGCCCGAGTGCGATGCGGCGCCTCGAAGAACACCAGCGTGCGGGGCTCGGCCGCGAGTTCAGCCAGGCGGCGGGCCCGCTCCCCGGTCTTGCGCGGCAGGAACCCCTCGAAGCAGAAGCGGTCCACCGGCAGCCCGGACACCGCGAGCGCGGTGAGAACGGCCGAGGGCCCGGGGACGGCAGTGACGCGTACGCCGGCCTCGATCGCCGCGGCCACCAGCCGGTAGCCGGGGTCGCTAACCGAGGGCATGCCCGCGTCCGTCACCACCAGCACCCGGTCGCCCTGCTTGAGAGCCTCGACCAGCAAAGGCACGCGGGCCTGCTCGTTGCCCTCGAAGTGCGACATGACCCGGCCGCCGATCGTGACTCCGAGGTCGCTCGCGAGCCGGCGTACCCGCCGGGTGTCCTCGGCGGCGATCACGTCGGCCGTCGCCAACTCCTCCCGCAGCCGGGGCGAGGCGTCTTCGGGTCGCCCGATCGGCGTACCCGCCAGCACCAACACCCCGTCCTCACTCACCCGCCCATCCTCTCAGCCCCGCCTGCTCCGCCAGGACTGTGCGCTGGATTGTGGCCGATCGCGACGGTGTTTGCTGGCTTGTGGCCGATGACGACAATGAAACGCCGAGCAGGTCGGTCGCCATCGGCCACTTTTCGGTGAGGCGCAGGTGGGCCGACCGCTATCACCGCGGCGCCAGCGGCTTTGTGGCCGATGCAGACAGTTTCACCGGCAATAGCCCAGCCGCCATCGGCCACAATCCCGCCTCAACCGTCACGATCGGCCACAATCCGGCGTCAGCTAGCCGCTGATCGGCCGGCAGCGAGACAGCCGGTAGCAGGGGCAGCCGCACGGTCGCGAAGCCGCGCTCGGCGCAGTGGCTAGTCTTGCCGCTGTGACCGTGACGCTGGAACGCCGGAGCGTGCAACGGCTTTCCCGGACCACGGAAGGGGAGGTCGTGCCGGCGGTCGCCGACCGGTTCACTCCCCTGATCGCGGGCAGTGACCCGCGGATCGGCTGGCTGGCGACCCTCGTCGTGACGGCGCTCGCGGCCGTCATGCGGTTCTGGCGGCTGGGCAGCCCGCACAAGTTCCTCTTCGACGAGACCTACTACGCCAAGGACGCCTGGTCGCTGATCAACAACGGCTACGTCCTGAACTACAGGCTCGCCAACGACAAGGCCAACGAGCAGATCCTGTCGGGCAACCTTCACGACCTGTGGAAGGACACCCCGAGCATGATCGTCCACCCCGAGCTCGGGAAGTGGCTGATCGGGCTGGGCGAGAAGGCGTTCGGGATGGAGCCCTTCGGGTGGCGGGTCGCCAGCGCGATCGTCGGCTCGCTGATGATCCTGGTGCTGATCCGCCTCGTCCGTAGGCTCACCGGCTCGACCCTGCTCGGCTGTGTCGCGGGGCTGCTGCTGTGCTTCGACGGCTTGCAGTTCGTGCTGTCGCGGATGGCGCTGCTCGACGGGTTCATGGCGTTCTTCATGCTGTGCGCGGTCTCCTGCCTGATCGCGGACAGGGACTGGGGGCGCGTACGCCTGGCAAGGGCGTACGCCGACGGTCCAGTCTCCGGGTGGGGACCCGTGCGCGGTCTGCGGTTCCGGCCCTGGCGGCTCGCCGCGGGCATCATGTTCGGCCTGGCGCTGGCGACCAAGTGGAACGCGATCTATCCGCTTGCCGCGTTCGGGATCTGGACCTACTTCCAGGACGCGGGTGCCCGGCACGCGCTCGGCGTGCGCTGGGCGTACCTCAAGTCCCTGGTGGTCGACGCGATCCCGGCCTTCTGCTACCTGGTCCTCGTCGCCGGAGTGGTGTACCTCGCGTCGTGGACCGGCTGGCTGATGCACGCGCACCAGTACGACCTCTACCTGTCGAACTCCGGGTACGGGAAGTACTGGGGCGACTGGACCAAGCACACTCCACATGGCTTCTTCGACTCGCTCACCCAGGGGCTGCGGTCGCTGTACCACTATCACCTCGCGGTGCTGGACTTCCACGAGAACGGACTGAAGGACGCCACCCACGCCTACCAGTCGAACCCGCGCGGTTGGCCGCTGATCAACAAGGGCGTCGGCGTCGACGTGGTGCTCGACATCAAGCCGGGGCGCCAGGGCTGCGACGCGGAGGCGGGGTCGACCTGTTTGCGGCAGATCATCCTGCTCGGCAACCCGGTGCTGTGGTGGAGCGGCATCATGGCACTCGTGTACGCGGCGTACTCCTGGATCTTCCGCAGGGACTGGCGATTCGGGCTGCCGGTGATCGGATTCCTGGTCAGCTGGATCCCGTGGTTCCGCTTCGACGACCGCACGATCTTCTTCTACTACGCGATCGCGATGCTGCCGTTCACCGTCATCGCGATCACGCTCGCGCTGGGACGGGTGCTCGGGCCGGCGACCGCCACAGCGTCGCGGCGTTCCTGGGGCGCGGCCACGGTCGGTGCGTACGTCGCTCTCGTCGTGCTGTGCTTCGCGTGGTTCTGGCCGGTCTACACCGACGGCCTGTTGACCAACCACGAGTGGCAACAGCGCATCTGGTTCAGCCGCTGGATCTGAGGGTCCGGTGGATCTCGATACACCGCCGGCACTCGATCAGCCTGCCCCGGTGGTCGAGTGCGCCGACGGAGGAGGCGTGTATCGAGACGCCGACCGGACACCAAGAGGGCAAAGTCTCGGGGCTCTCCTGTCCAACCGGTTAGTTCTCGAGTATGACGTTGGTGGCCTTGACGACCGCGGTCGCGGGGCTGCCCACCTCCAGCCCGAGCTCATCGACCGCCTCGGTGCTGATCAGCGACACGACGCGGTAGTCGCCGCAGGACAGCTCGACCTGGCTCATCACCGGGTCACGACGGATGCCGACCACCGTGCCGGCGAACCGGTTGCGCGCACTCGACTTCGTCGGTGCGGTCACGGTCTCGCCGAGGATCTCGGGGAGCCGTTCGCGGGGCAGGACCCGCTGGCCGCCGAGCCGCTCGAAGACGATCCGGCCGTCGGCCTCCCAACGACGCAGGGTGTCGACCGAGACACCGCAGGCCTTGGCCACTTCTCCGATGCGCAGGTAGTCCACCAGCTCAGGCTACTCAGCGGTGGGTCTCGATACGCGCCTCCTTCGTCGGCGCACTCGACCAACGAACGCGCGCCTCGGCCCACTCGACACTCGACCAACGAACGCGCGCCTCGGCCCACTACTCGACCAGCGGCGAGGTGATCGAGTGCCGCCCGCGAGGTACGAGCAGCGGCGTATCGAGCAACTTTCGGTCGTCGAGTGCGCCGAGCTTGCGAGGCGTGTATCGAGACGAGTGCCGCCCGCGAGGTACGAGCAGCGGCGTATCGAGATCTGGCGCTGGGGCCTTCCTGAGACACTCGGACCCTCCGCTGCGCTCGCGAGGGTCTAGCGTCGAGCGCAGAGACCCGACGACCAAGGAGCTGCCGTGAGAGTCCTCGACCACTCCCCCGCCCGCACGACGACTGCGGTGACCTGGTACGACCCCGACGCCTGCCGGCTGGACGACTTCCGCCGGATCGTCGAGGTCCAGACCCGCCTCGAGGAGTATCCACACGCCGATGCGGTGGCCGACAACGTGCTGCTGTACGGAGCACCCGCCGCCGAGGCTGCCGCGGACCCGGCCGCGCGGCGCGCGCTTCAGTCGGAGCTGGCGTACGCGCTGATGGAAGGCCCGGGAGTGGTCGTCTTCAAGAGCGCGTTCAACCCGGAGACCGTCGACGCGGCGACCGACGCGTTCCATGCGCTGATCGCCGAGCAGAAGGCCGCTGGCACGGTGGCCGGCGACCACTTCGCCAAGCCCGGCGCGAACGACCGCATCTGGGGCGCCCTCGACAAGCTCGCCGTGGCCTACCCCGAGGTCTTCGTGCACTACTACGCCAACGACGCGCTCGCGCTGGTCAGCGAGGCCTGGTTGGGCGCCAACTACCAGGTCACCTCCCAGGTCAACGTCGTCAACCCCGGCGGTCAGGCGCAGGTCGCGCACCGCGACTACCACCTGGGCTTCATGAGTCGCGAGCAGACCCAGCTCTATCCCGCGCACACGCACACGCTCTCGCCGGTACTCACGCTGCAGGGCGCGGTCGCGCACGTGGACATGCCGGTGGAGACCGGGCCGACGATGTTCCTGCCGCACTCGCAGAAGTACGGGCCGGGGTACGTGGCGTACCACGATCCCGCGTTCACCGCGTACTTCGACGAGCACTTCGTGCAGTTGCCGTTGGAGAAGGGCGACGCGGTCTTCTTCAGCCCCGCACTGTTCCACGGCGCGGGCACCAACCACACCCCCGGCGTGGCCCGGATGGCGAACCTGCTGCAGGTGTCCTCGGCCTTCGGCCGGGCGATGGAGACGGTCGACACGACCGCGATCTGCAAAGCGGTCTACCCGGTCCTGCGGTCGTGGGACGGCGAGCCGCGGCTGGTCGACAACGTCGTGACCGTGGCCGCCGAGGGCTACGCCTTCCCTACCAACCTCGACCGCGACCAGCCGGTCAACAGCTTGACCCCGCAGACCCAGGCCGACCTGCTGCGCCAAGCCCTGGCCGAGGGATGGGACCCCGCACGGCTCGCCACCACGCTCGACGAGCAGGGTGCCCGGCGGCGGTAGGCCAGAAACGCAAGCAACCCTCCCCTCGGAGGCCCGTTATCAGCCCGATCTGGCCAAGGTTGCCTGCACTTCTGGCCCCTCCAGGCAGGCAAGCAGACACGCCCGGACATACCCAGGGTCGAACATCACGTGCTCCCACGCGAATCGCACCACGCGCCAGCCGCGGCAGGTCAGCCCGGTGTAGCGCTCGATGTCCTTCTTCAACGCCTCGCGCGACGAGTGGAACTCGTGGGAGTCGGCTTCGACGACGATCCGGTGCACCACGTCGACCAGGTCGGGCCGGCAGACGAAGGCACCGTGCCGGATCACGACCTGCGGCTCGATCGAAAGACCGGGCACGTCCAGCGCGATCGCCCGGAGCACGGACTCGAACGGGTTGGCCGCGCGGCCGTCCGCGGCCTCGACCACGCGGAGTGCCTGCTTGCGACCGTTGGACGGGATCGCGTTCGCCAGCCGGATGAGCTCCTCGTGGGTGACATCGCCGTGGCGTAGCGCCGAATCGGCCACCGCGAGAGCTCGGTCGAACGGAAGATCCTTGGCACAGTCGATCACCGTGCGGGCCTTCCGCGTCGCCAGCCCGTCGTGCTCGTGCTCTTCCAGGTTCCGGTAGCGGATGGTGCCCAGCCGGGCGTCGTGCCGAGAGACCCGGCGATGCCGGGGAACGATCACGCTGGGCTCGGGCGTCAGCTTCACCTCCCACCCGTGATAGAGAGCAGCACTCTCGTGCGATGCGACGCCGTTGACGGCCCGGGCCAGCTTCAAGGCGTCCTGGGCCGTCACGAGCGCGAACCCGTGGGCGCCCGCCTTCACAACGAGCCCGTGCTTCAGGGCAGTGCGAAGCTGTCGGCGAGACGTCAGCTGGAGGATCGTCTTGCCGTCCGCAACACCACCCAACCGGGTCAGCGCATCGACGGGATGCATGGGCGCCATCGTGCTCCAGAAGGGGCGATCCGTCGAATGGCTATCCACAGGCGGCCAGAAACGCAGGCAACCCTCCCCTTGGAGGACCGATTTCGGCCCGATCTGGCCAGGGTTGCCTGCACTTCTGGCCCCTCAGGGGAGAATCGAGCAGGCACAACCCGTTCCCGAGGAGGCCCGATGACGACAGCAGACCTGGTGCTCCGCGATGCCCCTGTCTACCAAGAGGGTTCGTGGGCGGGCGATGCCGTCGCGATCCGTGACGGCCGCATCCTGGCGGTCGGGGCGTACGAAGACGTCGCTGACCTGGTCGGCTCCGCCACCGAGGTACGGAGCCTGGCCGGATGCTGGCTGCTGCCCGGGTTCCACGACTCACACGTCCACCCGGTCCAGGGAGGAGTGGAGATGGGGCAGTGTGACCTGACCGGGGAGGACGACCTCGGCGGGTACGAGCGGGTGATCCGGGCGTACGCCGAGGCCAACCCCGACATCGCGTGGATCACCGGCGGCGGCTGGTCGATGGACGCCTTCGAGCGCGGTGTGCCGACCGCCGACGTGCTGGACCGGATCTGCCCGGACCGGCCGGTGTTCCTGCCCAACCGCGACCACCACTCCGCCTGGGTGAACAGCCGGGCACTGGAGCTGGCCGGCGTCACCGCCGACACCCCGGACCCCGCCGACGGCAAGATCGAGCGCGACGCCACCCGGCGGCCGTCGGGCGCGCTGCACGAGGGCGCGATGGGACTGGTCGCCCGGCTGGTCCCGCCCGTGACCGACGCGGAGCTGCTCGCGGGCCTGCATCGTGCGCAGAACCACCTGCACTCGTTGGGGATCGTCGGGTGGCAGGACGCGCTGGTCGGCAACGGGCTCGGCATGCCCGACACTCTCGACACCTACCTCGCGGCGCAACGAGCGGGGACCCTGACCGCCAAGGTCGTGCTCGCACAGTGGTGGGACCGCGACCGCGGTGTCGAGCAGCTCCCCGAGCTGGTCGAGCGCCGCCGCCGGGCCGGTGAGGCCGGCGTACGCGCCACCAGCGTCAAGATCATGCAGGACGGCGTCTGCGAGACCCACACCGCCGCGATGCTCGACCCCTATCTGGACGGGCACGGGAAACCGACGGACAACCACGGCCTCAGTTTCATCGACGCGTCGGATCTCGCGCGCTACATGACCGCGCTCGACGCGGAAGCGTTCCAGATCCACGTGCATGCTCTGGGGGATCGTGCCGTGCGCGACAGTCTCAACGGGCTCGAGGCCGTCCGGCGCGCCCATGGCCGACGGGACAGCCGCCATCACCTCGCCCATCTCCAGGTGGTCAGCCCGGATGACGTCGCACGCTTCGCCGAGCTCGACGTCGTCGCGAATGCCCAGCCCCTGTGGGCCTGTCGCGACGACTCGGTCGAGGTGTTGACGCTGCCGTTCATGCCGGAGTCGGCACGGACGCGTCAGTACGTCTTCGGCTCGCTGCGCCGTGCGGGTGCCCGGATGTCGTTCGGCAGCGATTGGCCGGTCTCCTCCCCCAACCCGCTGTGGGGGATCCATGTCGCGGTCAACCGCACCTCCCCCGACGGGCTGGTTGCCGACCCGCTCCAGCCCGAGGAAGCGCTCGGCGTCGCTGTTGCCGTCGAGGCCTACACCGCCGGGTCGGCGTACGTGAACGGTGCCGACGACAGCGGACGCCTCGCACCCGGGTACGCCGCGGACCTGGTCGCCGTGGACCAGGACGTGCTCGGGATCGACCCGCGCGCGATCGGGGCGACCACCGTGCGGCACACGTTTGTGGACGGACGCGAGGTCTACAGCGCGTAGGGATCCGGCGACCGGGAGCGTGCGGTGCCGCGACGGTCCTGCGGTCTTCGTGTGCCGGACCGCAGGCGGGCCGGGCGGCGGCTCAGCGGAAGGCGCTCTGCCCGGTCATCGCCTGGCCGACGACCAGGGTGTGCATCTCCACGGTGCCTTCGTAGGTGAGCACTGACTCGAGGTTGTTCATGTGCCGGATGATCGGGTACTCCAGTGAGATTCCGGCGGCGCCGAGGATCGTCCGGGCCGTGCGGCAGATCTCGAGTGCCGCGCGGACGTTGTTGAGCTTGCCGAGGCTGACCTGGGTGGGGTGCAGCGTGCCGGCGTCCTTGCGGCGGCCCAGGTGCAGGGCGAGGAGTACGCCTTTGGCGTACTCGAGGTTCATCTCCGCCAGTTTCGCCTGGGTCAGCTGGAACGCGGCGATCGGCCGGTCGAACTGCTCGCGCTGCTTGGCGTAGTCGAGGGCGGTCTGCAGCGAGGAGCGAGCGCAGCCCATCGGTCCCCATACGATGCCGTAGCGGGCCTCGCTCAGGCAGCTCAGCGGGCCGCGTAGCCCGCGGACCTCGGGGAAGGCGTACTCGTCGGGGACTCGTACGTCGTCGAGCACGAGCTCGCTGGTGACCGAGGCGCGCAGCGACATCTTGTGCTTGATCTCGGGGGCGCTGAAGCCCGGTGTCGAGGTGGGGACGGCGAAGCCGCGGATGCCCTCGTCGGTCTGGGCCCACACGACCGCGACGTCGGCGATCGAGCCGTTGGTGATCCACATCTTGCGGCCGTTGACGATCCAGTCGGCGCCGTCGCGGCGGGCATGGGTCTTCATGTTGCCCGGGTCCGAGCCGTGGTCGGGCTCGGTCAGCCCGAAGCAGCCGATCGCTTCTCCGGCTGCCATCTGGGGCAGCCACTCCTGCTTGACCGACTCGTTGGCCCACTTCCAGATCCCGAACATCGCCAGCGATCCCTGAACCGACACCAGCGAGCGGATCCCCGAGTCGACCGCTTCCAGCTCCATGCACGCCAGCCCGTAGTCGGTGGCGCTCATCCCGGCACAGCCGTACCCCTCCAGGTGCATCCCGAGCAGACCCAGGCCGCCCAACTCCTTGGCCAGCCCGCGCGGGTCCTCGATCGCGCCTTGCTCGAACCAGTCGGCGACGTAGGGCTCGACCCGGTCGGCGCACAGCTGCCGCACCGAGGCGCGGACAGCCTTCTCCTCCGGCGTCAGCAGGTCGTCGATCGCGAGCAGGTCCAGCGGCTCCAGGCTGACGGGTCGGGTCGGTGTGCTCATGGCGTCCTCTCGATCGGGTGTCTGGGCATCCTCTCACTCACCTCGCTCCCCGCCCTGCTCGCCGAGCGCTCCGAGGAACGAGGCGCGGTCGAGCGACTGCGGACGCTCGACCATGACTCTGTAAGAAGGGTCCCTCCGGGACTTTGCCTCCTAGCGTCCGGGCGGCGTCTCGATACACCCGGCTCGTTCCTCGCCGGGCACTCGACGACCGAACGCGGCTGGATCATGACGCTGGATCATGACGCTGGGGCCGAGAACTCTGGACCGAGAGCGCCGAGCCCGGTGTACGACTCCTCGGTGAGGCCGGAGGACCACCCTGCGGCGTTGACATGGCACTTGGTGCCGTCTATGTTGACACCCAGTGCCATCGAATGACGGGAGTCCCTCCGTGTCCAACATCAGCTTCGACTTCACCGGTCGCACCGTGGTCGTCACCGGCGCCGCGCGCGGCGTCGGGCGTGCGATCGCCGAGGAGTTCCACAAGGCAAACGCGGCGGTCGTCCTACTCGACGCCGACAAGGACGCGATCGAGCAGGCCGCCGACGAACTCGGCGCCTGGGGCGCGACCGTGGACGTCTCGAACACCGAGCAAGTCGAGGCCCTCCTCGCCGAGGTGGACGAGCGCACCGGCGGTCTCGACGTGGTCGTGAACAACGCCGGCATCCTGCGTGACCGGATGCTCTGGAAGCTGACCGACGACGACTGGGACGCGGTGCTGGCCGTGCACGCGACCGGGACCTTCAAGATGACCCGGGCGGCGATCCCGCTGATGCGTCGGCGTGGTGGCGGGCGCATCATCAACGTCACCTCCTACACCGGCCTGCACGGCAACCTCGGCCAGGCCAACTACGCGACCGCCAAGGCCGGGATCATCGGCTTCACCAAGACGGCCGCCAAGGAGCTGGCCGGCTTCGGCATCACGGTCAACGCGATCTCGCCCAACGCGATGACACGGATGATCGAGGCGATCCCCGAGCCGCGCCGCGGCGAGATCGCGGCCACGATCCCGATGGGTCGCTTCGGCGAGCCCGCCGAGATGGCAGCAGCCGTCGCGTTCCTGGCCTCCGACGAGGCCGCCTACATCACCGGTGTCGTCGTCCCCGTCGACGGCGGCATCGCCATCTGAGCCCTCCGCCCCGAACCGCAAGGAATCCCGTCATGCGTGAAGCAGTCATCGTCTCCACCGCCCGTACCCCGATCGGAAAGGCGTACCGAGGCGCATTCAACGACACCCAGGCCCAGGCCATGGCCGCCCATGCCATCGGCGCCGCGCTCTCCCGAGCCGGTGTCGAGGGCGGCGAGGTCGAGGACGTCATCCTCGGCTGCGCGATGCAAGAAGGCTCGTCGGGGTACAACGTCGCCCGGCAGGCGAGTCTCCGCGCGGGCCTGCCGGTCTCCGTTGCCGGCCAGACGGTCGACCGTCAGTGCGCCTCCGGGCTGATGGCGGTCTCGATCGCGGCCAAGCAGGTCGTCGTCGACGGGATGCGCATCGCCGTCGGTGGTGGCGTCGAGTCGATCTCGCTGGTGCAGAACGAGCACCGCAACGGCTTCCGGGCCCAGGACCCCTGGCTGGTGGAGAACGGCCACGACGTCTACATCTCGATGCTCGAGACCGCCGAGAACGTCGCGGAGCGCTACGGGATCTCCCGCGAGGATCAGGACGAGTACGCGCTGGAGTCGCAACGGCGTACCGCCGCGGCCCAGGAGCGCGGCATCTTCGCCGACGAGATCGCGCCGATCACCACCACCCGCCTCGTACCCGGCGACGATGGGCCGACGGCCGAGGAGGTCACGCTCAGTCTCGACGAGGGCAACCGGCCCGGCACGACTCTCGACGGGCTGTCATCGCTGCGTGCCGTGTTGCCCGACCGCCCCGGCCACGCGGCCACGATCAGCGCCGGCAACGCCTCCCAGCTCTCCGACGGCGCGGCAGCCGTGGTCGTGATGGAGGCGGCCGAGGCGGCCAGCCGTGGGCTCGAGCCGCTGGGCACCTACCGCGGCATCGCGGTCGCCGGCTGCGAGCCCGACGAGATGGGCATCGGGCCGGTACTGGCGATCCCGAGGCTGCTCGAGCGGAACGGACTCACGATCGACGACATCGACCTGTGGGAACTCAACGAGGCGTTCGCCTCGCAGGCGCTCTACTGCCGTGACCAGCTCGGCATCGACCCGGAGAAGTACAACGTCAACGGCGGCGCGATCGCGATCGGCCACCCCTACGGGATGTCCGGGGCCCGCATGATCGGTCACGTGCTGCTCGAAGGCCGTCGGCGCGGTGCACGCTACGTTGTGGTGACGATGTGCGTCGGCGGCGGTATGGGCGCCGCGGGCCTGTTCGAGCTGTAGCACTCGGCGGCGCCGAGAACGAGGAGGCGGGGACGATGCAGATGGCGGAGACGTCCCTCGACCCTCCCCCGTCGCGTAGCAGTGCCGCCAAGTACCACATCTCCGAGGTCGCACTCGACCTCTTCCTCGAGCAGGGCTTCGACAACGTGACCGTCGACGCGGTCGCTGCCGCGGCAGGAGTGTCACGGCGTACGGTGTTCCGTCACTTCTGCGCGAAGGACGAGATCCCCTTCCCCGACCACCGCGACCGTCAGGAACTGCACCGCGCGTTCCTCCAGAACGCCGATCCTGGAGCCGACCCGCTGACCGTGCTCGGCGACGCGACGACCCTTGTCCTGGAGGACTTCCTCTCCCATCGCGACCTGGTGCTCAAGCGATACCGCCTCACTCAGGCCGACAGTCGCGTACGCGACCGGGAGATCATCGAGAACGACCGCTACATGGTGCATTCGCGCCGCTTCATGCGGGCCGTCCATACCGCTGGCCCCGAGTCCGCGGCCGACATCATCGTGAATATGTTCGACGCGGCCCACCGGTCCGCACTCGCCAACTGGGTACGTTCCTCGGGCACCACCGACCCCGTGGCTGAACTGCGCGATTCTCTCGACTGGGTGCTCTCGATCCTCCGTCCCAGCTCGCAGACCCCGCCCGCCGCAGGCGATCTCGTACTCGCCGTCCTGCCTGCGAACGACGACACCTACGCCGTCCTCGACCGGCTGCGTTCCCAGCTCACGCATGGTGCCGGGAGTGCACTCACCTGACGCCTGCGAGCCGGACACCATCAGTCGACGATCCCCCGGTTGCCGATCCGCAGCATCCGGGCGAGCGGTGCAATTCGGTCGGCCACCGGGCCGGGTGGTATGTTTTCGTTCGCTTCCGGACACCCGGAACCAGGGGCTGTGGCGCAGTTGGTAGCGCGTCTCGTTCGCATCGAGAAGGTCAGGGGTTCAAATCCCCTCAGCTCCACCATTTGGTCGAAGTTCCAACCCTGCCCCGCTGATCGCGGGGCAGGGTTTCTTCGTTCTGGTCCAGGTTGATGTCGGGGTGGAGTTGGCCGGTGCGCTGCCAGAACTCGGCGTGGAGTCGGTTGGTGGGGTCGAGGATGGTCTCGTAGATGCCGGTGAACTCCG
>JASGGG010000054.1:0-20188 GCA_047605165.1 Nocardioidaceae bacterium | reverse complement strand
GAACGGGATGCCGATCTGATCGGCGGCACGACGTGCGTCGTTGCTGTCCTCGATCGTGCAGCAGCCGCGAGCGCCGGTGCGGTAGGACTGGGGGTTGCGGGACAACGCCAAGTGGATGCCTGTCACCTCGTGGCCGGCGTCGACGGCTCGCGCGGCAGCGACCGCCGAGTCGACGCCACCGGACATGGCAGCGATGATCTTCATGAGACCCCGGCAGCCTTGGCGCGTTCGACCACCGGCCCGATCGCCTCGATCACGGCGTCGATGTCCGCGACCGTCGTGGTGTGTCCCAGCGAGAACCGCAGCGACGAACGAGCGTCCTGCGGTGAGACACCCATCGCGATCAGCACATGCGACGGCTGGGCGACACCGGCCGAGCATGCCGACCCCGTCGAGCACTCGATCCCCTGCGAGTCGAGCAGCATCAAGAGCAGGTCACCCTCGCAGCCCGGGAACAGCATGTGTGCGTTGTTGGGCAGCCGGGCAGTGCGGTCGCAGACCTCCTTGCCGTTGAGCACGGCGTCGGGGACGAGCTCACGCAGCCGAGCCACGAGATCGTCACGCAGCGCGGCCACCCGGGTGGCATGCTCGGGTTGGCCGGCCACCGCGAGCTCCACCGCGACCGCGAACGCGGCGATCGCCGGCACGTCGATCGTGCCCGAACGGATGTCGCGCTCCTGCCCGCCTCCGTGCAGCAACGGCGTGATCCCGAGGTCGCGGCGGGCGATCAGCGCCCCGACGCCGTAGGGTCCGCCGAGCTTGTGGGAGGTGAACGTGAGCGCGTCCACTCCCGAGGCCGCGAAGTCGACCGGCACCTGCCCGATGGCCTGGACGGCATCGGTGTGTACGGGGATGCCGTGCGCGTGCGCGATCGCCACCACCTCGTCGATCGGCTGCAGCGTACCGACCTCGTTGTTGGCCCACATGATGCTGACCAGGGCAACGGACCCAGGATCGCTCTCGACAGCTTCACGCAGCGCCTCGATGTCGAGTTGGCCGCATTGCTCGACCGGCAGCAGGACGACGTCGGCGCCCTCCTCCTTCGCGAGCCACTCGAGCGGATCGAGCACGGCGTGGTGCTCGACGGTGCTGCTCAGGATCCGGGTACGACGCGGATCGGCGGCTCGCCGGGCCCAGTAGATGCCCTTGAGCGCGAGGTTGTCGGACTCGGTGCCACCCGAGGTGAACACCACCTCCCCGGGCCGTGCTCCCATGGCCCGCGCGATCGCCTCACGCGCCTCCTCGACGACCCGGCGCGATCGCCGGCCGGACGCATGCAGTGACGATGCGTTGCCGACCTGCCGCAGTTGCCGGCACATGACGTCGACCGCTGCCTCGACCATGGGGGTCGTGGCAGCGTGATCGAGGTAGACGCGTGGCGCCTGCGGGCTCTGCATAGCACGGACAAGCGTACGCCGTGCGCGAGCACGACGAGAGCGCTCAGCCCTTGCGCGCGTTGATCTCCGTGGTGGCGGCCGGGAGCACCGTGTGGAGGTCACCGACGACGCCGAAGTCGACCAGCTCGAACATCGGTGCCTCTTCGTCCTTGTTGACGGCCACGATGGTCTTGGAGGTCTGCATTCCGGCCCGGTGCTGGATCGCGCCCGAGATGCCGTTGGCGACGTAGAGCTGGGGCGAGACGACCTTGCCGGTCTGGCCGACCTGGAACGAGTGCGGGTACCAGCCGGAGTCGACCGCCGCACGGGAGGCGCCGACGGCCGCGCCGAGAGCGTCGGCCAGCGCCTCGACCGGCTCGAAGTTGCCGCCAGTGCCACGGCCGCCGGAGACCACGATCGCGGCCTCGGTCAGCTCGGGGCGGCCCGATGCCTTCTTCGGCTCGCTGCCGGTGATGCGTACGGCCTTGGCGGCGTCGGAGATCGCCACCGACACGGCCTCGACCGTGCCCGCACCGTCCAGCGGCTCAGGAGTCGCGGCGTTGGGCTTGACCGCGATGATCGGTGTGCCCTTGGTGACCTTGGCCTGCACCGTGAAGTTGCCGGCGAACACCGACTGGGTCGTGACCGGACCGGCCTGCACGTCGACGGCGTCGGTGATCACACCCGAGTCGGTCTTGACCGCGAGGCGGCCGGCGATCTCCTTGCCCTCCGACGACGCGGTGACCAGCACGGCGGCTGGGGAGGCCGAGCCGACCAGCTGGGCCAGAACCTCGGCCTTGGGGGCCACTAGGTAGCCCGCGACGTCGGTGTCGTCGACCGTATAGATCTTCTCCGCACCGAACGACTTCAGGGCCGCGGCCGCGTCGTCGCTCAGGGTGCCGATGAAGACCGCCGACGGCTCGCCGAGACGGCGGGCGATCGTCAGCAACTCGTTGGTCGTCTTCCGCACTGCGCCGTCGACGTGGTCGACCAGCACCAGGACTTCACTCATGGTTGGTTCCTCTAGCTCTCGGGTCTGGCTCTCGTGTCAGGGTGCGGTCAGATGAACTTCTTGGACGCCAGGAACTCGACCAGCGCCTTGGCACCCGAGCCGTCCTCGTCCTTGACGATCTGCCCGGCAGTGCGCGGCGGGCGAGCCTCGGTGGACTCCACCGCGGTCCAGGCCGCCGACAGCCCGACCTGGTCCGCGCTCACCCCCAGGTCAGCCAGCGAGAAGGTGTCCACCGGCTTCTTCTTGGCCGCCATGATGCCCTTGAAGGAGGGATAGCGCGCCTCACCCGACTGGTCGGTGACCGACAACACCAGCGGAAGCGTGCCCTCGATCGTGTCGGTGGCGACATCGCCGTCGCGCTTGATCGTGATCTTGTCGCCGGCCAGGTCGACCTCGGACCCGAACGTCACACCCGGCAGGCCGAGCCGCTCGGCCAGCATCGCGGGCACGACGCTCGTGCCGGCGTCGGTCGACGCCATGCCGCACACGATCAGGTCGTGCGGGAGCTTCTTGATCGCCTCGGCGAGCACCAGCGAGGTCGACAGCGCGTCGGAGCCGGCGATCTGGTCGTCCACGACGTGTACGCCCTTGTCGGCACCCATCTGCAGCGCCTTGCGGATGGCGTCCGCGGCGTTGTCGGGCCCGACCGTGACGACAGTGACCACAGTGTTGTCAGGGTCGTCGCCGCCTTCTTTGAGCTGGAGGGCCTGCTCCACGGCGTACTCGTCCAGCTCGGACAACAGACCGTCGACACCCACGCGGTCGACCGTGTTGTCGGCCTCGAAACGACGGTCACCCGTCGCGTCGGGAACGTACTTCACACACACGACAATGTTCATAACCAGATACGGCCTGCGAAGGCCCCTCCTGTGCACTCGGGTTTGGGCTTGAGGCTACCTGTGGCACAGGTGCCACCGGAACACGGCTCCGGGTGGCACCTGTCACACCTGGTGCCAGCGCGGGTCAGCGACCGACGAACTGGGCCTTGCCGGGACCGTTCTCCACGAACGAGGTCATCCCGATCGTCTGATCCTCGGTCGCGAACAATGCCGCGAACGCGGCGCTCTCGATCTCCAGCCCGCTGTTCAGGTCGACGTCGAGGCCACGGTCGATCGACTCCTTCGCCGCCCGCAGAGCCACCGTCGCCGCGGAGGTGAACTGCTTCGCCCAGGCGACGGCCTCGGCGTACACCTGGCCGGCCGGCACGACCTTGTCGACCAACCCGATCGTGAGCGCTTCGCCGGCCTTCACGAAGCGGCCGGTGAAGACCAGATCCTTGGCCGTGCTCGGCCCGACGAGTCGCGACAGCCTTTGGGTGCCGCCGGCACCCGGGATGATACCGAGCAGGATCTCTGGCTGCCCCAGCGTCGCGTCCTCGGCGGCAATGCGGATGTCGGCGCACATCGCCAGCTCGCACCCGCCCCCGAGGGCGTAGCCGTTGATGGCGGCGACGACCGGCTTGGGGATCTGGGCGACCCGCTTGAAGATGCTCTGGAGCCGCCGGCCGCGGTCGATCATGTCGGCGTACGACATGTCCTTCATCTCCTTGATGTCGGCACCTGCGGCGAACACCCGGTCTCCGCCGGTGATCACGACCGCCCGGATGTCGTCGTCGGCGCAGATCCGCTCCGTGCACTCGAGGATGTCGCTTTGTAGCTCGAAGTTGAGCGCGTTCATCTTCGGCCGGTCCAGCAGCAGGGTCGCCACTCCGTCTTCCACCGACAACTTGGCCAGCTCGCCCATCTGGAAACTCCTTCTCTCGCCCTTCGCGACAACGCGTCGCGACTCGACCCTAACGGCCCTTCGGGCCGGCGGGCACGACCGGGCAGTCATGCGCCGGGACGGCCCCACGCCAGCAAACCCGCGCACGCCAGCCCCGGCGCCAGGCAAGCCCGGCCCACGCCAGCCGCGCGCCAGGCAAGCTGGACTTGTCGTCGCCGACGGCGGTCACCAACTCCGCAGCGCGGTCGTAGGCCGCAGGCGCAATTCGGCGGCTCTCATCTCGCAACGTCTAGGCTAGCCAAGTGACCCTCCCCCTCAGCCACGACGGTGTGACGCTCGAGCCGGCAGGCAACGGCGTCGCGCGGCTGACGTGGACCCGGGACCTGCAGGAACGCGGCCACCAGGAGGCCAGCAGCATCATCCGCGAGCGAGTGGAGCTGGCACTCGGCGACCTCAAACAGTCACGGGTCGAGACTTTGATCGACCCCGACGACACCGACGCGATCCGCATCGCGACCTGGGCGGGCCTGCATCGGGAGGGCGTCATGCGCGGCGTCGCCCAGGTCGGCGACGCATGGGCCGACCGGGTGTTGTTCTCCCGGATCGCCGGCGACTCTCCCATCACCGAGGGCACCGGCTTCCGCTCACTGCTCAACTCGTTCCTCCCCCGCAAGCGCGCCATCTCCCAGCTGCTGATCCGCGATCACCAGAAGCGGGTGCTGCTGTGCCGGTTGACCTACAAACAGGACTGGGACCTGCCCGGCGGAGTCGTCGAAGTCGGCGAGTCGCCCCAGCTCGCGGTTCGTCGTGAGGTTGAGGAGGAGCTGGGCCTGACGTTGCGGGCCGGACCGCTGCTGCTCACCGACTGGCTGCCGCCCTGGGGCGGCTGGGACGACGCTGTGTGCCTGGTCTTCGACGGAGGCACCCACGCCGAGGCGATCCTCGAGGGCGCCGTGCTCCAAACGCGGGAGATCCGCGAGGCCGCCTTCTGCACCCTGGATGAGGTACGCGAGCGGGCCGCCGACTTCACCGCCCGGCGGATCGAGTCTGCCCTGACCAACCTTGGGGCCAACCTCGGCGCCGCGCCGGCGTACACCGAAAGCGGCCGCACCACCTGATCCCTGCTCTCGGCGGTACCCACCTCAACGCCGCCGGATTGTGGCCGATCACGCCACTGATCGTGGTCTTGTGGCCAATGACGACAGCAAAAGCCGCGTCGGAGCTGTCACCATCGGCCACAACCCGGGGCCAGCTGCCACCATCGGCCACAATCCAGCCCAGCAGCTGGTGATCGACGGCCGGCCGGCCCGGATCAATCGGGCCCGGATCAATCGGGCCTGGATCAATACAGGGCCGAGGCCAGGTTCTGGCGGGCCTTGAGCACGCGAGGGTCGTCGCCGACCACGGTGAACAGCTCGATCAGGTGCAGGCGGACCCGGTCTCGGTCGTCGCCCGCGGTGCGGCGTACGACGTCGACCAGGCGGCCGAACGCGTCGTCGACGTGTCCGCCGAGCAGGTCGAGGTCGGCGACCAGCAGCTGGGCCTCGATGTCGTCGGGGTTCGCCGCGCCGGCGGCGCGAGCCGCGTTGAGATCCGCGCCATCGGTACGCTTGAGGAGGTTCGCGCGGCCTAGTCCGACCACCGCTTCGACGTCGGCGGGGTTGGCGTCGATCAGCTTCTGGTACTCGGTGATCGCGGTGTCGATGTCTCCCGCGACCAGTGCGTCCTCGGCGGGCGCGTACCGCGGGTCGGTCACCGGCTCGCCGGAGTCGGCTGCGCCGGCCGGCGAAGCGGACAACGGCTGGTGCCGGCCGGTCAGCCCCTGGCTGGCCAGTTGCTGCCCGAGCTGGTCCAGCATCAACCGCACCTCACCAGGCGGCGGTACGTCGTTGAACAGCGGCTGCAGACGGCCCTGCAACACCAGCGCCACGAGCGGGATCGCCTGCACCTGCAGCGCCTGCGCGATCCCCGGCTGGGCGTCGACGTCGATCCGGCCGAGAAGATAACGGCCCTCGTGCTCGTTGACCACCGACTCCATCTCGTCGGCCAGAGCCAGGCTCTCGGGCATCCGCGCGGCCGAGTAGACGACCAGCAGCACGGGCGCGGTCATCGACTGCTCGAGCAGACCTTGGAAGCTCTGCTCGTCGACCAGGAGGGTGTATGCCCCGTGGCCGGACGCAGGCCCGGCCACGCCGGCCGTCGACTCGGGAGCCTTGAGTGCAGACAGGTCCACAGCTCCAGGACGGGAGAACGGTGTGCTGGTCATGGGCTCC
Organism: Nocardioidaceae bacterium; assembly: GCA_047605165.1. GTDB lineage: Bacteria > Actinomycetota > Actinomycetes > Propionibacteriales > Nocardioidaceae > SSC3. The sequence continues at coordinate 13,805 of JASGGG010000054.1, read as the reverse complement.
ATCTTTCCAGCCCGGTCGCCGGAGTCAGAACCGGAGTCAGAAATCGCCCGCACGTTGCCGGATCGGCTTGAGCAGCGCGGAAAGCTCCGCCAGGTCGTGCCCGGACACGTCCGGGAGCGCGAACTCGGCCGCGACCAGCGCCCTCGTCGCTGCCTCGACCAACTCACGGCCGCGGTCGGTGATCTCGGCCAGCACCGCCCGGCCGTCCTCGGGGTGGCGTCGTCGCGCTACCAGCTCGGCGGCCTCCAGCCGGTCGATGATCGAGGTGATCGAGGTGGGGTGCACCTGGAGGCGCTGGCCCATCTTGCCCAGCGGCAGCGAGCCGCGGCGTGAGAACGTCAACAGCACCAGGGCCTCGTAGCGGGCGAACGTCAGTCCATAGGGCCTGAGCAGCTCGTCGAGCCGGCCGAGCACCAGCTGCTGTACGCGCATGATCGAGGTGACGGCATGCATCTGCGGCACCGCGTCCCAGCGCAGGCTCCACTGCCGGGCGGCCTCGTCGATCGGGTCGAAGGGCAGCCGTGGTCCGTCACTCGTCACAGCCGCCATCCTCCTTGAGCAACGCCTCAGCGGCAGCGTACGGATCGGTCTCGCCGCGCGCCAAGGCCGCGGCCAACGCGTCAAGACCCGTGCCATGGTCGACACTCCCCCAGCGCGACCTGAGTGCGGCAAGCGCGACGGCCTCGATCTCCTCGCGTGCCCGGCGTACCCGCCGCCGCTGGAGCTCCCCGCTGTCGAGCAGGTGACGCCAGTGCTGGTCGAGCGAGTCCGCGAACTCCTCGATGCCGGTGCCGGACACGGCCTCGGTGCGGAGCACCGGCGGCACCCATGTCCCTTCGGGACGGGTGGCGAGCCGGATCATCGCGCGGAGGTCGCGCACCACCTGCGAGGCGCCGTCGCGGTCGGCCTTGTTGACCACGAACAGGTCGCCGATCTCCAAGATCCCGGCCTTGGCGGTCTGGATGCCGTCGCCCATCCCTGGCGCGAGCAGCACCACCGTGGTGTCGGCCAGGGAGGCGATCTCGACCTCGCTCTGGCCGACTCCCACGGTCTCGACGACGATCACGTCGCAACCGGCCGCCTCCAGCACCCGCAGGGCTTGGGGCGTGGACCAGGCCAACCCACCGAGGTGCCCACGCGAAGCCATCGACCGCACGAAGACGCCGGGATCGGTGTCGTGGTCCTGCATCCGGATCCGGTCCCCGAGCAACGCGCCTCCGGAGAACGGCGAGGACGGGTCCACGGCGAGTACGCCGACCCTCTTGTCGCGCTGACGCAATGCGGTGACCAGCGCTGAGGTCGAGGTCGACTTGCCCACGCCCGGAGCACCCGTCAGCCCGACGATATGCGCGCCCTGGCCCTCGGGCCGGCTGCGCGCCAGCGTCGCGGTGAGGTCCCGCAGCATCGGAGACTCGTCCTCGACCATCGAGATCAGCCGGGCAACGGCTCTCGGGTCGCCCTGCCGGGCTCGGCCGACCAGCTCGGCGACAGACCCCATGGCCCGACGCACGACGAAGGGCGCCCCGGGAGGCACGACGGGGCGCACAGCGAGCGTCAGGCAGTCGGCACGCGCACGATCAGGGCATCGCCCTGACCACCGCCGCCGCACAGGGCAGCCGCACCGACGCCGCCACCACGGCGCTTGAGCTCCAGCGCCAGGTGCAGCACGATCCGGGCCCCGGACATGCCGACGGGGTGACCGAGCGCGATCGCCCCGCCGTTGACGTTGACCTTCTCGTCGGCCAGGCCCAGCTCGCGGGCCGACGAGATGCCGACCGCCGCGAAAGCCTCGTTGAACTCGACCAGGTCGAGGTCGGCGGGCGAGATCCCCTCCTTCTCACATGCCTTGGCCGTAGCGGCCGCGGGCTGCAGCTGGAGGGATGAGTCGGGGCCGGCGACCATGCCGTGCGCACCGATCTCGGCGAGCCACTCGAGCCCGAGTTCTTCTGCCTTCGCCTTGCTCATCACCACGACCGCGGCGGCTCCGTCGGAGATCTGGGAGGACGAGCCGGCCGTGATGGTGCCCTCCTTGGAGAACGCCGGCGGCAGCTTGCCCAGCGACTCTGCCGTGGTCTCACCACGGACGCCCTCGTCCTGCCCGACGACCACCGGCTCACCTCGGCGCTGGGGAATCTCGACCGGCACGACCTCGTCGTCGAAGATGCCGTTCTTCCAGGCCTCAGCCGCCTTCTGGTGGGACGCGGCCGAGAACGCGTCCTGCTCCTCGCGGCTCAGGCCCTGGGCGGCGGCGTTGCACTCCTCGGTGAGCAGACCCATCGCCTGCTTGGTGAACTGGTCGAACAGCGCGTCGTAGGCCATCGAGTCGACCAGGCTCACGTCGCCGAACTTGTAGCCCTCACGTGACTTGGGCAGGAAGTGCGGGGCATTGGTCATCGACTCCATGCCGCCGGCGACGACGATCTCGACCTCACCCGCGCGAATCAGCTGGTCGGCGAGCGCGATCGCGTTGATCCCGGACAAACACACCTTGTTGATGGTCGTCGACGGGACGGTCATCGGGATGCCGCCCTTGAACGCGGCCATCCGGGCGGGGTTCTGGCCCGCGCCGGCGAGGATCACCTGGCCCATGATTACGTAGTCGACCTGGTCGGGGCTGACCCCAGCCTTGTCGAGGGCGCCCTTGATAGCCACACCGCCGAGGTCGGCGGCCGACAACGACTTGAAACCGCCGAGAAGTCGGCCGATCGGGGTGCGGGCACCGGCAACGATGACGGATGTGGACATGGCGCCTCCTGCGCGATCAACGACGGTATCTGTTCGACACTACCCACGAACACGGGCCGACGGGAGGGGGTCGGCGGTGTCGAACAAGTCACAGTCGCTCGCGCTCCGCGCGATCGTGTACGACCATTTGCGGCATGCCTGACACGCCCGCCACCATCATCGATCCCGCGACCGAGCACCTCTTCCTCGCTATCGACCATGTAGGGATCGCCGTACCCGACCTCGACGAGGCCATTGCGTTCTATGCCGACGCGTTCGGGATGACGGTGTTGCACGAGGAGGTCAACGAGGAACAGGGCGTACGCGAGGCGATGGTCGGGGTGGGCGACAGCGGCTCCTGCATCCAGCTTCTGGCCCCCTTGAACCAGTCCTCCACGATCGCGAAGTTCCTGGACCGCTCCGGCCCGGGGTTGCAGCAGCTGGCCTATCGCGTCAGCGACGTCGAGCAGGTGTCGGCGATCCTGCGCGAGCGCGGTCTGCGGCTGCTGTACGACGCACCGCGACGGGGCACCGCCGACAGCAGGATCAACTTCGTCCATCCCAAGGACGCCGGTGGCGTACTCGTCGAATTGGTGGAGCCTGCGGGCCACGCCGCGGGACACTGAAGACAAGCATCGACCGCAAAGGACCCAGTACGTGAAACAGATTCTCGACGCGATTCTTGCCCGTGAGGCGGGTACGCCGGTCTCCAACGAGGAGTTCGCCGCCCTGCCGCTCCCCGAGTCCTACCAGGCCGTCACCGTGCACAAGGACGAGGTCGACATGTTCGAGGGGATCGCCTCCAAGGACAAGGACCCGCGCAAGTCGCTGCACCTGGACGAGGTGCCGTTGCCCGAGCTCGGGCCGGGCGAGGCACTGGTCGCGGTGATGGCCTCGGCGATCAACTACAACACCGTGTGGACCTCGATCTTCGAACCGTTGTCGACCTTCGGATTCCTGGAGCGCTACGGCCGGGTCTCGCCGTTGGGCAAACGGCACGACCTGCCCTACCACATCGTCGGCTCGGACCTGTCCGGTGTGGTGTTGGCGACCGGGGTCGGCGTACACAGCTGGAAGCCGGGCGACGAGGTCGTCGCGCACTGCCTCTCGGTCGAGCTGGAAGGCCCCGACGGACACAACGACACCATGCTCGACCCCGAGCAACGCATCTGGGGCTTCGAGACCAACTTCGGCGGCCTGGCCCAGATCGCGATGGTCAAGGCCAATCAGCTGATGCCCAAATCGGCTCACCTGACCTGGGAGGAGGCCGCCTCCCCGGGCTTGGTCAACGCCACCGCGTACCGGCAGTTGGTCAGCCGCAACGGCGGCGATATGAAGCAGGGCGACAACGTGCTGATCTGGGGAGCGAGCGGTGGCCTGGGTGGCTTCGCGACCCAGTACGCCCTCAACGGCGGCGCGGTCCCGGTCTGTGTCGTCTCCAACGAGGAGAAGGCCGCGATCGCCCGCAAGATAGGCGCCGAGCTGATCATCAACCGATCCGAAGAGGGCTACAAGTTCTGGAAGGACGAGCACACCCAGGACCCCAAGGAGTGGAAGCGCTTCGGCGCGAAGATCCGTGAGCTTACCGGTGGTGAGGACATCGACATCGTCTTCGAGCACCCCGGCCGGGAGACCTTCGGCGCAAGCGTGTTCGTCACCCGCAAGGGCGGCACGATCACGACGTGTGCCTCCACCTCGGGCTACCTGCACGAGTACGACAACCGCTATCTGTGGATGAACCTCAAGCGGATCGTCTCCAGTCACTTCGCGAACTACCGCGAGTCCTGGGAGGCCAACCGGCTGATCGCCAAGGGCATGATCCACCCGACGCTGTCCAAGACCTACCGGCTGGCCGACACCGGCCAGGCAGCACTCGACGTGCACCACAACCTGCACCAGGGCAAGGTCGGCGTGCTCTGCCTGGCGCCCCAAGAGGGGCTCGGGGTCACCGACCCGGAGATGCGGGCCAAGCACCTGGACAAGATCAACGCCTTCAGGGGTCTGTGACCCCACATCGGCGAGTTCTGGCCCTGGGTAGGGGCCTCCGGGCCTGGGTACAATTGCGACACCCCGCGATCCCCCCAGCAGAAGTGAGGTCCTTCGCATGAGCGACGGCTCCGGTCTTTCCATCTTCGACCCGAAGGACGGCGCCGAGCCGACCCAGGTCATTCCCACCGGTGCGACGCTCTCGAGCCCGACGTCGCCCTCGGGGAACGACAGCGGCGCGGCGGTCTTCCCGCTGGTTCGCAAGGGTGGGTACGACCCGACCGTCGTCGATCGGCACTTCCGCACCGCCGCCGCCGAGCGCGCGGGCCTGCTGGCCAGTGTCAACCAGGCCCAGGAGAAGCTCGCCGCGCTGGAGAACGAGCTCGAGGAACTCCGCTCGAAGGCCGCCGAGAAGTCCGAGCCGACCTACGCCGGCCTCGGCGGCCGGGCCAGCGAGATGCTGCGCCTGGCCGAGGAGCAGGCCGACGAGGTGATCAACGAGGCGAAGACACACGCAGCCGAGCTGATCCGCACTGCCACCGCGGAAGCCGAGCAGCTGCGTGCACAAGCGACCCGCGACGCCGAGGACATGCGGATGGTGCAGCTCAAGGAACTCGACGAGCACCGCACCACGGTGATGGGCGAGATCGAGCGCGAGCGCACCGCCTCGCGCTCCGACTCGGAGGCCCTCCGGGCATCGGCCGAGCGCGAGGCCGACCAGCTCCGGCTGGCCGCGAAGGCCGAGGTCGAGAAACTGCGTACCGGCGCCCAGCGGGAGGCCGAGATGGCCAAGGCACAGGCCGACCGCGAGGTCGCCGAGGCCCGCCGCGCCCTCGCCGTGGAGAAGGAGCGGCTGACTCGTGAGGCCGCCGAGCACCACGAGAGCGCCACCGCCGAGACCCAGCGACTGGTCTCCGACGCCGAGGGCCGTGCCAACGCCGCCGAGCAGCGGGCCAAGGAGGCCATCGACTCGGCCAACCTACAGCGCCAGCAGGCGGCCGAGGAGGCCGAGCGTACGGTGACGCGCGCTCGCCGCGAGGCCGAGCAGATCGTGTCTACGGCCCAGACCCAGGCCGACTCACTGCTGAGCTCGGGCCGCGCCGAGGCCGAGCGGGCACTCGCCGCGATCCACGCCGAGGTCGAGACCGTGACCAAGCGCCGGGACGCGATCGTCGCTCAACTCGGGGCTCTTCGCGACGTGGTCTCCGGCTTCGGTGAGTCCGAGGAGCCGGCTCCGGAGGCGGCCGCCGAACCCGCTGCCGAGTAAAGCGTCTCTCGTCCGATCGGCGTCTCGATACGGCCCTCGGCTAGCGCCTCGGACCACTCGACGACCGAACGCGTCTCGATACACCCGGCCCAGACATCTCGGCTCGCCCTCGCCGGGCACTCGACGAGCGGAGGCGTATCGAGATCGGTGACCGACTACCGCGGCACGTCCTTGAAGACCGCGGTCGTGCGGTCGGCGTACGCGGAGCTGTCGGCCTTCTCCATCGGCCCGTCCCACTCGCTCGGGAGCGGCACCGGCACCTCGGGCGCGATGGCCGCGACGATCTCGTCCAGCACCCGCTCGGAGTGTCCGACCCACAGGTGCTTGGCCCCCTCGACGGCAACGACGTCGGTCTGGGGTACGGCCGCGAACCGCTCATGCGCCTCAGGCGGGCGCAGGTAGTCGTCCAGCTCGGGCACGACCGCCTTCAACGGCTTGCCCGACGCCGCCCAGGCAGCCAGGTGCTCGGGCCGCGAGAACCGCAGCGGCGGGCTGAGCAGAACCGCCCCGTCGACGCCCGGGTCCAGGCCGTACATCAGCGCCAGGTCGGTGCCGAAGGACCAGCCGACCAGCCAGATCCTCGGCAGCCCGGCGAACTCGGCATACTCGATCGCCGCCGCGACGTCGTACTGCTCCCCCACGGCGTTGTCGAAGACACCCTCCGAGGTTCCCTGCAGCGAGCCGGTGCCGCGCGTGTTGAAGCGCAACACCGCGATCCCCGCGAGCGCCGGCAGCCGATAGGACGCCTTGCGGAACAGGTGGCTGTCCATCATCCCGCCGTGAGTCGGCAGCGGGTGCAGGCACACCATCGTGGCGACCGGGTCACGGTCGGCCGGCAACGCCAGCTCCCCGACCAACGACAGCCCGTCGGCGGTGTGCAAGGTGATCGGCTCGCGCCGGGCGGGCAGCACCGACGTGCCACGGATAGTGGTCATGCGACCGATTCTCCCCCGGACCTCTGGCCAGCCCAGTCAACAGGCCCGATGGACGCCATCGGGGCTGAGGTCGCGGTCGCGCAGGATCACCGAGAGCCGGTCACCCCAGTGCTCGCAGGTCTTGTCGAAGTCCTTCCGGCGGTACTCGATCACATACACGCGATCGCCGTACTCCTTCACATAGCGCCCGCACTCGGAGTAGCGGCCGCACTCCTCGGCGACGGCGAAGTCGAAGCCGAGCCCGGTGCCCTTCAGCCCGGCCCAGTTCTTCTGCCCGACCGCCAGGCCCGCTTTATGCGCGCGCTTCGTGAGCAGCTTCGCGTACGCCTTGTTGTGCTTGGGCTTGAGCAGCTGCCGGCTGCGCGACCAGGAGTCGAGGTTGTCGAACTCGACCGCGTCGAAGCCGTCGCGGGCGCAGCGGTCGATCCATGGGCCGACGACCTTGACCAGACGACGCGGCTTGCGGGTGTTCAGCAGCCATTCGCCCCAGCCGGCGTCCACCACCGGCTTGCCGTGCCGCTTGAGCACCAGCCCGAAGTGGTGCTTGCGCCACCAGCGCCTGGCGCCGGGCTGGGTCTGGAATCCGTTGACGTAGCACACGTTGTAGCGACCCTTCGCGGGCTTGGCGGTGCGGTCGCGCACCACCAGCCGAACCTCCGGTGACGGTGTGGCGACACCGCCGAGCTGGTAGTCGAAGCCGACGTTCGGCGTCGGCAGGGCGATAGCGGCGCTCACCAGCGCCACCACCATGCCGATCGCTGGGCCGGCCACCGGCATCAGCGGTCGCTGTAGTCGCGGAAGCCCCGCTTGGTCTTACGGCCGAGGTAGCCCGCGGTGACCAGGTGCTCCAGCAGCGGCGCGGGCGCGAAGCCGGGCTCACGGAACTCCAGGTAGAGCTCCCGCTGGATCGCCAGTGACACGTCGTTGCCGACCACGTCGAGCAGCTCGAACGGCCCCATCGGCAGGGCACAGCCGAACTTCATCGCCGTGTCGATGTCGTCGGCGGTCGCGTAGTGCGCCTCGAGCATCTTGATCGCGTCGTTGAGGTAGGGGAAAAGCAGAGCGTTGACGATGAAGCCGGCCCGGTCACCGCAGGAGACGGCGTGCTTGCCGACCTTCGCGCAGAGCGCCCGGGTGGTCTCGGCCACGTCGTCGTGGGTCGCGACCGTGCTGACCACCTCGACCAGTCGCATCACCGGGGCGGGGTTGAAGAAGTGCATGCCGACCACGTCGCCGGGACGTTGGGTGGTCTTCGCCAGCGAGATCACCGGCAGTGACGAGGTGGTCGTGGCGAGGATCGCGCCTTGCTTGCAGATGTCGTCGAGGTTCTCGAACAGCGTGGTCTTGATCGCCAGATCCTCCGCGATCGCCTCGACGACGAGGTCGACGCCGGCCAGATCGTCGAGCTTGGTGGTGCCGTGCAGCCGGGCCAGTACGCCGGCCTTGGCGGACTCCTCCAGCTTGCCGCGCTGGATTGCCTTGTCCAACGAACGCTCGATGCCGGCCCGGACTCCCTCGACCTTGTCGTCGCTGCGCCCGACGTAGGTGACGTCGTACCCGGCCTTGGCGAACACCTCGACGATGCCCGAGGCCATCGTGCCGGTGCCGACGACGCCGACCAGCCTGATGTCGTGCTTGAGCTGTGGCGCGTCGTCGTCCGACGGGGTGAGTTCGTCCTCGACGACAGCCGAGGAGTCGACGGCGGCATAGGTGTAGAAGCCACGGCCGGACTTGCGGCCGAGCATCCCCGCGGTGACCATCTGCTTGAGGACCGGCGAGGGCGCGTGCAGGCGGTCGCGGCCCTGCTTGTACATCGTGTCGAGGATCTCGTAGGCCGTGTCCAAGCCGATCAGATCGAGCAGCGCCAGCGGCCCCATCGGGTAGCCACAGCCGAACCGCATCGCGGCATCGATGTCCTCGCGCGAGGCGTACCGGCCCTCGTACATCGACACGGCGTGGTTGAGGTAGCCGAACAGCAGTGCGTTCGCGATGAAGCCGGCCTTGTCCCCGACGACCACCGGCACCTTCTCCAGCCCCTCCGCGAACGCCTTGACGGACTCCACGACCGTCGGCTCGGTGACGACGGTGCGGATCACCTCGACGAACCTCTGCACGGGTGCGGGATTGAAGAAGTGCACGCCCACGACCCGGCCGGGCTTGGCGGTCGCGGTGGAGATCTCGGTGACCGAAAGCGAGGAGGTATTGGTGGCCAGGATCGCGTCGTCGCGCACGATGCCGTCGAGTTTGCGGAAGACGTCCTGCTTGACCTCGAGCTTCTCGACGATCGCCTCGATCACCAGGTCACAGTCCTTGACGTCGGCCATCTCGGTAGTGAACGTGATCCGCCCTAGCAGCGCGGCCTGGTCCTGTTCGGAGAGCTTTCCCCGGGCAACCGCGCGGCCCGTGGAGTGCTCCAGGTGCTGACGGCCCCGCTCCAGAGCCGCGTCACCGATCTCCACCCCGACCACGGAATAGCCGTTGCGGGCGATGACCTCAGCGATGCCGGCACCCATGGTGCCCAGGCCGATGACTCCGATGCGCTCGATGCTCATGCCGCATGATGACACGGGACCGTGTCTCCTGGCGCGAGAGATACCTCACTGCCACGCCCCCAGCGTGGTCCTTGTAGATTCCCACCCGTGCGTCTCGTCATCGCCCGCTGCCAGGTGGACTACGCCGGCCAGCTCACCGCCCACCTGCCGATGGCGACCCGGTTGATCATGGTCAAGAACGACGGATCGGTGCTGGTGCACTCCGACGGAGGCTCCTACAAGCCGCTCAACTGGATGTCGCCGCCGTGCAAGCTGTCCGAGGGGGTCGGCGACCAGGGCATGATCGAGTGGACCGTGGCCGGCAAGAAGGACGACACCCTGCGAATTCTGATCGAGGAGATCCTCAGCGACACCGCGTACGACCTGGGCATCGATCCCGGGTTGCAGAAGGACGGCGTCGAGAAGCACCTGCAGGAGCTGCTCGCCGACCACCCGCACACTCTGATCGAGGGGTTGACGCTGGTCCGCCGTGAGTACCCGACCGCGATCGGCCCGGTCGACCTGATGTGCCGCGACAGCGACGGCGTCTCGGTGGCGGTCGAGATCAAACGTCGCGGCGAGATCGACGGCGTCGAGCAGCTGACCCGCTACCTGGACCTGCTCAACCGCGACCCGCGACTGGCACCGGTGCAGGGAGTCTTCGCCGCCCAGGCCATCAAGCCGCAGGCCAGGGTGCTGGCCGAGGATCGCGGCATCCGCTGCGTGATCGTGGACTACGACGCCCTACGTGGCATGGACGACCCCACCGACCGCCTCTTTTAGATCTCCTCCACCAGGCGGACGACTTCGTCGGCGCACCCCCAGGCCAGGGTGACGCCGGCGCCGCCGTGCCCGTAGCAGTGCACGACGTTGTCCTCGCGTTCGAGTCGGACCTCGCTGCGGGCGGGGCGTAGCCCGACGCGGTGGCCGAGGACCTTGGCGCGGGACAGCTCGGGCACCAGCTCGATGGCCCGGGCAAGCAGGCCCCGGGCTAGCTCGTCGGAGGGGCTGCGGTCCCATTCGCCTTCCTCGGCGGTGCCGCCGAGGATCACGTCCTGGGCGCGCGGGATCACGAAGGTCAGTCCGCCTGAGTCCAGCGCCCACTGGTCGATGCCGACCTGGCTGACGCGGGCCACCTGCCCGCGGACCGGCAGCACGCCCGGGTCGTGGGCGAGCAGCCGGGCGCCCAGGCCGCTCGCGTTCACGACCGCCTCGGCGTGGTCCGGCAGACAACTCAGCGCCAGCCGGGTGATCGTGCCGCCGAGCGCCTCGACCCGACCAGCGAGGTAGGGCAGGAAGATCGGCGTCTCGACGATCGGCGCGACGAACTCCAAGCCGTCGGCGTACGGCATCGGCACGTCACGCAGGTGCCGCAACTCAGGCACTGCCCGAGCCCACCAGGGGTCGCCGGGGGTGCGGAGAAACTCGACGCCCGGGCGCATGGTCACCCCCGACTCCGGCTCGTCACGCGCAAGCCGATCGAAGGTCTGATAGCCCGTCGCGGACCAGCCCGTGACCCGCTCGAACGGAAACGCCCGGTAGGGATACCAGAGAGCGGCGGCCACCGACGAGGTTGTCTCCAGAGGCAGATCGCGGGCCAGCACGTCCACCCGGTGCCCGGCCTCCAGCAGCCGCACCGCCGCGGTCAGCCCGACCACGCCGGCGCCCACGACGAGCACGCGGGTCATGACCTATTCCCCGCCTCCATCCTCTGATCCGGGCCACCCGGTGATGCTGAGCTCGCCGTCAGTCCCGGTCGCGGTGGCGACGACATGCGTCGTGGCGCCGTCCTGGGCGACCGAGCAGACGATGCGTACGCCGGGCTGGGCCGGGTAGGCGGCCTGCGAGCCGCAGTCAACCTCGGAGTAGCCCTGCTCGGTCAGTTGGCTGACCAGCCGGCTGGTCGCGATCACGCCTTCCTTCAGCCGGGCGTCGAAGCTGACGGCGCCGTTGGTCTCGGCGAGCTTGACCTGTACCTGCCCGGGAACGCCGTCGAACCAGCCGGTGCAGCTCAGCGAGACCGGCGCCTTGCCCTTCCAGTCGGGGCAGTCGAGGAAGTCCAGCTTCAACCCCAGGCCGGCCACTTGCTTGGCCAGGCTCGCGGCAACTGGACGCTCGAGCGCGTCCATCTCGCCGGTCGGCACGACGGCGGTGGGGGTAGGGCCGCCCAAGGTAGGTGTATCCGACCTGACCGGACCTGCCGAAGCCGGAGCGTCCGAGCCGCAGCCGCCCAGGCACACCACGAGGACCGCGGCCACTGCCCCGGCCGTCAGGTGCCGCAGGGTGCGCACAGGCTCGTGGGGGAACTCAGGCGCCGGCGATCCGCGGCGCGGTCGGGTCGGCGGCTTGGGCACCGGACTCGCGTGCGACGTACTCCTCGATGGCCTCGATATCGTTCTTGTTGCGCTGCACGACGTTGAGCAGGTCGTTCATCCGGGCGACCTCCTCGACCTGCTCCTTGATGAACCACTGCATGAACTGCTCGGAGGCGAAGTCGTTCTCCTCGCGGGCAACCCGGGTCAGGTCGTGGATCTGTTCGGTGACCCGCTGCTCCTGGGCCATCGCCAGAGCTACCGGGGCCGTGACGTCGGCGAAGTCGCTGACCGGCGCGGGAAGACCCGGTAGCAGGACCGCCTGGTCGGTGTCGATGAGGTACTGCACCATCATCATCGCGTGCCCGCGCTCCTCCAGCGCCTGTTCGTAGAACAGCGCAGCCATCTGCGGCATGGTCAGCGCATCGTAGTAGACCGCGCACGCGACGTACTGCTGGTGTGCGGCGAACTCGTTCCCGATCTGGACGTTGAGTTGCTCGGCGAAGCGTTGGGCAGTCATGGTGGCCAACCTACCCCGAGAGGCCATGGGCCTGGCGGATCACCTCGACGATGCCGGCCATGATCTCGGTCAGGCCGAAGTCCTTAGGGGTGTAGACCGCGGCGACCCCGAGCTCCCGCAGCCGGGCGCCGTCGGATTCGGGGATGATGCCGCCGACGATCACCGGTACGTCGGTCAGGCCGGCGTCGCGCAGCCCGTCGAGAACCGCGGGCACCAGCTCCATATGCGACCCGGACAGGATGGACAGCCCGACGCAGTGCACGTCCTCCGCGATCGCCGCGGCGACGATCTGCTCCGGGGTCAACCGGATGCCCTGGTAGATCACCTCGAAGCCGGCGTCCCGCGCGCGGACCGCGACCTGTTCGGCTCCGTTGCTGTGTCCGTCGAGGCCGGGCTTGCCGACCAGGAGACGCAGCCGACCGCCGAGCTCGGCACCGGTCCGCTCGACCGACTCGCGCACGGCCGAGAGCTCGGCGCCTGCCTCCTGGACGCCGACCGCACCGCTGACACCGGTCGGTGCGCGGTACTCGCCGAACACCGAGCGAAGCGTGCCGGCCCACTCCCCCGTGGTCGCACCGGCACGGGCGGCCGCCAGCGTCGCCTCCATCAGGTTCGTGCCCGACTTGGCGTCGTCGGCAAGCCGCTGCAGGGCCTCGGTAACCGCACGCTGGTCGCGCTGCTGCTTCCACACGCGTACCGACTCCAGGGCGGCCTCCTCGGCCGCCGGGTCGGCGGTTTGGATGGCCGCGTCGAGGTCGGCGGTCAACGGAGACTCCTCGGTGGTCTCGAACTTGTTGACCCCGACCACGATCTCCTCGCCGTTCTCGATCCGCGCCCGGCGGGCGGCATGACTGGAGACCAGGGCCTGCTTCATATAGCCGGACTCGACCGCCGCGATCGCGCCGCCCATCGCCTGTACACGGTCCATCTCCTCTTGGGCGCCCGCGACGAGCGAGGCGACTTTGGCCTCGATGACGTGGGAACCGTCGAAGATGTCGTCGTACTCCAGCAGGTCCGACTCGTAGGCCAGCACCTGCTGGAGGCGCAGCGACCACTGCTGGTCCCACGGCCGGGGCAGGCCGAGCGCCTCGTTCCAGGCCGGCAGCTGCACGGCTCGGGCGCGGGCGCTCTTGCTGAGCGTGACCCCGAGCATCTCCAGCACGATCCGCTGGACGTTGTTCTCCGGCTGCGCCTCGGTCAGCCCGAGCGAGTTGACCTGGACCCCGTAGCGGAACCGGCGCATCTTCTCGTCGGTGACCCCGTAGCGATCCCGGGTGATCTGCTCCCACATCCGGGTGAAGGCCCGCATCTTGCAGGTCTCCTCGATGAACCGCACGCCTGCGTTGACGAAGAACGAGATCCGGCCTACGACCTTGCCCATCTCGTCGGGATCGATCTGACCCGAGTCGCGCACGGCGTCGAGGACCGCGATCGCCGTACACAACGCGTACGCCAGCTCCTGGACAGGCGTGGCACCCGCCTCCTGCAGGTGGTAGCTGCAGATGTTGATCGGGTTCCACTTCGGGATGT
>JASGGG010000053.1:0-20468 GCA_047605165.1 Nocardioidaceae bacterium | reverse complement strand
CCGTACACCTCCGGCAGGGCGCGGTCGTACAGCGCGAGCAGATCCGTTGCCGCATTCATCGTGACGTCACCACCCCCTCATCGTTCGACAGCACGCGATTCCGTCGACATCGGCAAGATAGCACATTTGTTCGACGTACAAGTGTTCGATAAGGTGACGGGATGGGGTTTAACAACCCAGCGATGCCGTGGTCGGAGATGGGGCGCTGCTGTCGGGGCGCAAGGCTGACGGGCGTGCCCCCGGGTCGCCGTCGTGGAACGCCGGGGGCGACGGGCCGGCGTGGACCCGCAGGCGTCAGCCGTACCAGCGGCCCGATCCGGAGGCGACGCGGTCGTTGCTGCGGCCGGACCTGCCGCACCATCCGTACGCCGAGCTGCACTGCCACTCGAACTTCTCGTTCCTCGACGGTGTGTCCCATCCCGAGCAGCTCGTCGAGGAGGCCGCCGCGCTGGGGCTGGAGGCGCTGGCGATCACCGATCACGACGGCCTCTACGGGGTGGTCCGCTTCGCCGAGGCGGCCAGGGAGCACCAGCTGCCCACGGTGTTCGGTGCCGAGCTGACGCTCACCCCGGGTCCGTTGCGACGTGCACTCGCCGAGGCTGACACGCTTCGCCAGGTACCTCGCCGGCCGTCGCGCCGCCAGGCGCAGGCCGGGAGCGGGGAGCAGCCGAAGCGCAGCGGAGGCCAGTCCCCGCCATCCGAGAACGGTGAGCACCTGCTGGTCATCGCCGAGAAGCAGGGTGGGTATGCGGCGCTGGCCCGGGCGATCAGCCTCGGGCGCCTGGCGGGGGAGAAGGGGTCGCCGCAGTTCGGTCTGGAGGACCTGGCGGCGACGGGTGCGGGGTCGAGGAGATCGCCAGCGGGTCGGCTGCAGCGCCCGGGGGATCCGGTTCGCCGTCAACGCGTTGGGTGCCGGCGCACGCTCAGCGACCTCGCCGCCAAGCTTGGCTGCTCCGAACCAACCGTGCAACGCGCCCTGTATCTTCCGGATCCGCGCGCCCAAAACCAACACCGACCAACTCGGCGACCTGACAACACCGACGCGGCTGCTCAGAGGTAGGTCACGAGAGCCATCGAGCGCGACATCGCACTCTCTACAGTGCCGGCAAGGGAGGCGGGTTCTCGGCCATAGAATATTTGCCGAGTGCACCGGTCTGCGCGTTCACCGACATTGCAACAACACAAGGAACCGTGTCAGGGCGGTTTGTCGCCATCGGCGGCCCTCCTACGGCGCACTCGCCCTTGCCGCCAACGAGGATATACGCCGGCCAGTAGTCCGGCTTATCCAGCCCATTTCTAAAGTCGGACAAGAGACCCAACAGCACTGTCGACTGCCTCCGAACGGTTGGATCCGCAAAATAGTCGTACTCGCTATTTACTGCTCTGAAGGCGTCGTCTTCGGTGATCGTCACCTCCGTGCCGGAAGGTAATGGTGCTAAGGTGCTCAAGTTGTCCCATAGCACGGGAACGGTGGAACGCACCCGAATGACCGGCGGCAGGTTGGGATCGTCTGACGCAACTTGACTGTCGCTTGGAACGGAGTTTGCGACGGACGCACCGTCCGTGCCGACCGGCCGGCTCGTCGCTACACCCTGCTCGGTGGAGGCCACAGCGCTCATGGTATTCCCCGCAGTCAACGTCTGCGAAGAACCACAACCGCCGGCAATCAAGGCGATAACCGTGATCGCGAGGCCCGTGCCTAGTCGAGATTTCATGAACTACCCCTAGGGGTCCATCGGGCAGGGCGGGCTGCCGGGATCCGTGTAGACGTAAATATTCTGAGAGTCCGGCGACCACCAACAATAGCGATTGATTTGATGGTACGCGGTAAGGTAAGCCGGAATGCCTTTCCAGGTGCCGGTGTCAACACTCTTGATTTGTAAGTTCAACATATATGAGGGCAGGCTCGGTGTGCCCGGTATGTCCATGGATCGGTGCCCGTAAGACCCAGCGCTGTAGATCCGGCGTAAGCCGCAAATCGATTGGCTGGATTTGGGGCCGGGTATGGTCCCGCCGCACCGATGAACGCTACCGTATAATTCTTGTATGTCGCGTCAGTTAGGCAGCCACCAAGAGTATCGTATACGTCCGTCAGGCCGAAGCCGTCGTTCCACTGCGTCCAGGACTGCAAACAGCCTGACGCATTTCGACGAAATCCGACTTGCATGTAGTGTAGGTCTTGGTTCTTGTCGTACATCATGATCCACGTAGTGGAAAAGTTATTCGCGCTCGTATCCGTGCCACACATTGAGGGATTGCGGATGAGAAGATCGCTGGAGACGCCTTCGGGAGTTTCGTTCCAACTAGTCGGTAGAGTCGTATAGCCGTAGTAGCCTGCCGAACCCCCGTCACGACCGGAGCCACAATTATAGCTGCTGGCGAGTGACGAACTCGTCTGGCCGGGAGCAAGTACCACGGTGCTCACTCCCAAAGATGAGCAGCATGAGGACCCGGCGAAGTCGATGCACCCTTGCTGACATGACGCAGACTGCAAGCCGTTTGCTCACGGGTCACACCCCCTAGGTCCTTCACGATCCTCCTGTTCAGCTCAATTGTCAACCGTCGAAGATTCCGACGATCGCCGCGCTGCTGGTTGCACCTGGCTCCGGTAGCACACCGTTCCCCTGCCCGGCCGGCCGTAGCGAGATGGCCTACCTGCGCGAGCTTGTCGACACCGGTGGCACCGACCGGTACGGGCCATGCTCGAGTCCGACGGCGGCTCGATGGTCAGCGCCGTCGTTCGCCCAGTATCGAACTTGCGTTTGGGGAACGCGAGTTCGATACTGGGTTGGGTGGGGTTCAGCAACCCAGCGATGCCGTGGTCGGAGATGGAGGCGCTGCTGTCGGGGCGCAGGGCTGACGGGCGTGCCCCCGGGTCGCCGTCGTGGAACGCCGGGGGCGACGGGCCGGCGTGGTCCCGCAAGCGCCAGCCGTATCGGCGGCCCGATCCGGAGGCGACGCGGTCGTTGATGCGGCCGGACCTGCCGCACCATCGGTACGCCGAGCTGCACTGCCACTCGAACTTCTCGTTCCTCGACGGCGTGTCGCATCCTGAGCAGCTCGTCGAGGAGGCCGTCGCGTTGGGGCTGGAGGCGTTGGCGCTCACCGATCACGACGGCCTGTACGGGGTGGTCCGCTTCGCCGAGGCGGCCAGGGCGTACGACCTGCCGACGGTGTTCGGTGCCGAGCTGACGCTCACCTCGAACGCTCGGCGGGTGCGCAGCGAGGCCGACACCCACCGCCAGCAGCGCATCGCCAGCGACGGCGAGCGTCATCTGCCCGACCCGCACGGCGAGCACGTCCTGATCATCGCCGACGGGCCGGACGGGTATGCGGCGCTGGCCCGGGCGATCAGCCTCGGGCACCTGGCGGGGGAGAAGGGGTCGCCGCAGTTCGGTTTGGAGGATCTGGCGGCGACGGGTGCGGGGAGGTGGTGGGTGCTCACCGGGTGCCGCAAGGGGGCGGTGCCGCGGGCGTTGGTGCGCGACGGGCCGAGTGCCGCCGGCCGGGAGCTGGGTCGGCTGGTCGAGCTGTTCGGGCGTGACCGGGTGCTGGTCGAGCTGTGGGATCACGGCGACCCGCTCGACTCGGTGCGCAACGACGCGCTGGCCGAGCTGGCCGACCGTCACGGCGTCGACTGCGTGGCGACGAACAACGTCCACTACGCCGCACCGGCACAGCGCCGGCTGGCCACCGCGGTCGCTGCGGTGCGCGCCCGGCGCAGCCTCGACGAGCTCGACCCGTGGCTGCCGGCGGCGGCAACTGCCCACCTGCGCAGCGGCGCCGAGCAGGCCCGCCGATTCGGTCGCTACCCGGGCGTGGTCGAGCGCGCCGCCGAGATCGGCCGGGCAGCCGCGTTCGACCTGCGGCTCGTCGCCCCCAAGCTCCCGCCGTTCCGGGACGACGACGGCCGCCCGCTCGACGAGATGGCCGAGCTGCGCCGGCTCGTCGAACAGGGATGGGTGCAGCGGTACGGCACGGTCGGGTCGAAGGCGTGGCGCGTGCTCCAGCACGAGCTCGACGTCATCGGGCAGCTCGGCTACCCCGGCTACTTCCTCGTGGTGTGGGACATCGTCAGGTTCTGCGCGAGCCGCGGCATCCTGTGCCAGGGGCGGGGGAGTGCGGCGAACAGCGCGGTCTGCTATGCGCTGGGCATCACCAGCGTCGATGCGGTCGAGCGCGGCCTGTTGTTCGAGCGGTTCCTGTCGGCGGTGCGTGACGAGCCGCCCGACATCGACGTCGACATCGAGAGCGAGCGGCGTGAGGAAGCCATTCAGTACGTCTACGAGCGCTACGGCCGGCACCACGCCGCGCAGGTCGCCAACATGATCACGTACCGCTCCCGCTCGGCGGTGCGCGACATGGCCAAGGCACTCGGCTACACCCCGGGTCAGCAGGATGCGTGGAGCAAGCAGCTCGACGCGTGGGGCGACCTGTCGTCGCCGGCGAACCACGCCGGTCACGAGATCCCCGAGCGCGTCATGGAGCTGGCCCGGCAGATCGAGGACGCGCCGCGTCACCTCGGCATCCACTCCGGCGGGATGGTCATCTGCGACCGCCCGGTGATCGAGGTCTGCCCGGTGGAGTGGGCGCGGATGGACGGGCGCAGCGTGCTGCAGTGGGACAAGGACGACTGTGCGGCGGTCAAGCTGGTCAAGTTCGACCTGCTCGGCCTCGGCATGCTCGACGCCCTCAGCCGCTGCTTCGCCCTGGTGAGCGAGCACCGTGGCGTCGAGTACAGCCTGCACACGCTGCCGAAGGAGGACCCGGAGGTCTACGAGATGCTGTGCCGGGCCGACACCGTCGGCGTGTTCCAGGTCGAGAGCCGGGCGCAGATGGCCACGCTGCCGCGGCTGAAGCCGCGTTGCTTCGACGACCTCGTCATCGAGATCGCCCTCATCCGTCCCGGCCCCATCCAGGGCGGGTCGGTGCACCCGTACATCCGCCGGCGCAATGGACAGGAACCGGTCACCTACCTGCACCCGCTGTTGGAGAGGTCGTTGGCCAAGACCCTCGGGGTCCCGCTGTTCCAGGAGCAGCTGATGCAGATGGCCATCGACGTCGCCGGGTTCTCCGCCGCCGAGGCCGACGAGCTGCGCCAGGCGATGAGCTCCAAGCGCAGCCACAGGAAGATGGAGCAGCTCCGCCGGCGGCTGTACGACGGCATGGCGGGCAACGGGATCACCGGTGAGATCGCCGACGAGCTGTACCTGAAGATGGCGGCGTTCGCCAGCTACGGGTTCCCCGAGTCGCACAGCGTGTCGTTCGCCTCGCTCGTGTACGCCTCGGCGTGGTTCAAGCGCCACGAGCCGGCCGTGTTCTGCGCGGCGCTGATCAATGCCCAGCCGATGGGCTTCTGGAGCCCGCACACCTTGACGCAGGACGCTCGTCGCCACGGCGTGGTCGTGCGCACCCCGGACCTCAACGCCTCGGCGGCACTGGCCACGCTGGAGCCGTGCGAGTCGTCCACCGGCGGCCTTGCTGTCCGTCTGGGGATCGGTTCGGTGCGTGGCATCGGCTCCTCGTTGGCGGCGGAGATCGAGGCTGGTCGCCCCTACGAGTCGGTCGAGGCGCTGGCGCGCGCCGTGCCGGCGCTGACGTTGACGCAGCTGGAGGCGATGGCCATCGCCGGCGTGTTCGGCGAGTGCTTCGGCCTGGAGCGGCGCGAGGCGCTGTGGACGGTCGGTGCCGCGGTGCAGTCCCGTCCCGGGCGGTTGCCGGGCGTGGTCGTCGGGGCGACGCCGCCGGCGCTGCCGGGGATGGAACCCGTGGAGGTGTCCATCGCCGACCTGTGGGCCACGGGCATGGCGCCCACCGGTCACCCGACGCAGTACCAGCGGGCGATGCTCGACTCGATGGGGGTGGTCACCTCCGCCGGCCTGTGGGACGTCCGACCCGGCTCACGAGTGCTCGTCGCCGGCGTGGTCACCCACCGCCAGCGCCCGATGACCGCCCAAGGTGTGACGTTCCTCAACCTGGAGGACGAGACCGGCCTGATCAACGTCGTCGTCTCGAGGCGCTGCTGGACGAGGTTCCGCACCGTCGCCCAGACCGCCCCGGCCATGCTGATCCGTGGCCGCCTGGAGCGCGCCGAAGGCGTCATCAACATCGTCGCCAACGAGCTGTCCCAGCTCCCCCTCCCCGCCTCCACGAAGAGCCGCGACTTCCGCTGACCTGTGTCGACTGCGGCGCATTGGAACGTCCGTGGTCCACGGCCCTTGGAGCGTCTGACCGCAATGAGGGCGGAGGTCTTCAACCTCCGCGACTGAGAGGCGCCGCAGTCGACACTGTTGCAGACTCTCCAAGTACCAGGATATCGCTACCCTTGACCGAAAGTGCTACGCTTCACCCGTGCGGGGGCGAAGCATCATCGGGGCCGGTCAGTCCCAGCTCCGCCAGAACATCTTCGGCGGGGCGCGTCCTTCCGGCCATGGCTTCGGCGACGCCGGCCTTGATCGACTCGATCCGTTCGGGAGACAGCGTCGCGGGGATCACCAGCGCTGGCGTGAGGATCAGCGTGCCGTCGTCCTGCTCCTCGACGATGTAGCGGGTGTGTTCGCGTCGCCCAACGCGACCGAGACTCGTGCGCCGGCGAGCGTCCAGTTCGATGATCGTCACGATCTCTCCTTTGGTAATTACCAAGTTTGGCAAGTGCGATCCTACCAATCGAGGCAGTAGGAGGATGCGTGTCTTCTTGACAGAGTCGGTGATCGAGACGATCGCCGGGCTACAACGGGGCAAGCGCGCTGACGCCGTTCGAGCGAAGAAGGTCAAGAGAACGCTTCAACTCCTGGCGGACAACCCGCGACATCCGGGGCTGCACAGCCACCGGTACGTCGGGCTGGACGACGTGTTCGGCGCCTCGATCTGGGAGTCGTACGTCGAGAACCGGACACCGTCCGCGTGGCGGCTCTGGTGGTTCTTCGGTCCTGGCGAGGATGAGATCAGCGTCGTGGATCTGGGTCCACATCCGTAAACAACGGCCGCCGACGGCGGCTAAACTTAGAAATGGGGGAAACACATGTCGATCGATGATGTCTATGAACGGCTCCTGGTCGGGGTTGCACTCGAAGGGGACGACGCTGCCATCCGCTTCACGACAGATCTGCAGCCGACCGGTGGACCTGACACGCGACTGATGCCACCGACCTACCCGGACGGCTATCTGGAAGCCGAGCGGTGGGTGGACGGCGAGCCGATCAAGACCGTGCTCCTCGATTCGTATCAGTCGCAGGCCAACCGTGTCGAAGAGGGCTTGCTCGACGCCCGAGACGACGGACGTGTGAGCTTGCCGCTGTTCGAGATGCGCGTTGATGCCGAACCGTGGTCGATTCGTCTGACTTCACTCGACTTCCCACATCGTTACGCGGACGCGTACCTGCGTGATTCGACGATCGACGGCGTGCGCTTCGACCAGACCGCCATCGGCAAGGCGCTACGCATTGCCGAACCGTCGAACGCGACCGAGTTGTACCACCATGATCCGGTCTCGCTCGTCCTCGGAGCGTGGAACTCGCATCGCGACGGCCGCCAGCCGAAGTTCGCCCGTGTCTACCGCTCGGAGGTGATCGGACTGCAACCGCGTGCCGATCTTCGTCGTGGTGGTCGCCTTGACCCGGTCAACCTCCAAGGCACCATCGACGACAAGACGAAGCGCGAGGGAGATTGGGCCTATCTGGGTGCTGGTGACAAGAAGAAGGGCGGCAAGCTCTCGGAGATCGGTCATGGCAATGCCCTCGCGGACCGTGACTCGCCAGGTGGTTGCACCGTCAGTGGTGTGCGTCGTCTTGGTGCGCTGTCCTTCGCCGCGCTCGGTCGGCTGCGCTTCGGGGGCCTCGGGCGCGAGGCCACGCTTGCCGGGCGGGCTGCGCTCGCCGCGCTGGCCTTGGTGGGTGATCGCCTGGCGTTTGGCGGGCCCGGTTGGGTCTTTCGTTCCGGATGTGAGCTCACTGTCGTCGCGGACGATCTGGGTTGGGAGCTTCGCGGCGGGAGCGTCGAGCCACTCGCCCTCGACGTGGCCGACGCACTCGCGTTGTATCGCCATGCTGTGGCCGCTGCGGCGGCCGTCGGTCTGCCGATGAGCACCGACACGGTGAGCATCGAGCCGGTGCCGAGCCTGCGCAAAGCGATTGAGACATCGTTGGCCCTCGCCGACCAGGACTGACGTGCTGGCGATCGAGGTGCGCCTGCGCTTCGGGACGTACGACGCCGGCGCCAGCGACGACCCACGTCAGGCGGAGTGGCCACCTGAGCCCTCGCGCATCTTCTGCGCGCTTGTCGCAGGGGACCCGACCGATGACGAGTGGAAAGCACTCGAATGGCTGGAACGGCAGGGTGATCCGCAGGTCTACTGTGCGCCATCCCGTGAGCGGTACGGCGCGACCCAGTTCGTCATCACCAACGAGTCGAAGCCCGGTAGCCCGTTGCGTCCGGGGCGCACTGCCAAGGAGCGGACGAAGATGAGCACCGTCGCAGGCTCGGAGCGCTTCGCCATCGTGTGGCCTGATGCACAGGCAACCAAGCCGACGGTGACTGCGTTGCAGGGTCTGGCCCGTCGCGTGCCGTACGTCGGACGATCGACCTCGCAGGCCGTCGTCGATGTCGTTCAGGATCTCCGGTCCGACGACAGCTTGTCGGTCATCGAGCCGACGACGATTGCCAAGGGAGAGTTCGACCTCGGGACGCCGTACCCCGGTTACTCGGATGCGCTCCGTGCACTGCACGCTGCCGGGCAACAAGCTTGGCAGGCCCGGCGCAGCGTGCCGTACCGGTCGGCCGAGGTGCCCGCAGAAGCGTCGGCCGAGGCGTCGAGCAGTGTCGTCGGGCCGCTCTGGCGATTGCTCGTGCTGCGGGCTGATCTGCGCAACACGGATCTCAGCCGGGCTGGGACCATCGGCGAATCGTTGCGGCGAGCGCTCATCGCCCGCGTCGCTGACCCGCCGCCTCCGAGCTTGCATGGCCATCAGGCGCAGGACCGTCTCCACGTCGCGTACCTATCGCTCGGCAATGTCGGCGCACCGTCGCGCCTGCCAGGTTCCAAGCGGACGATGCGGGCTTTCAACGAGCATGCCGACGGCAGCGTGCTGGCCGTCGCGCTTGCCCTGCCTACCGACCTACCGGCTGCGGATGTCGCTGCAATTGCCTCCGGCTGCGCTGGTGAGTGGACGCTGACGATCGGCGATGAGGGGCGTCGCTCGATGCGCGTCGCTGTCCGGCGCTCCGACCGCTGGAGTCCTCCCTTCGGGGCAAGCCCTGGGCGTTGGATCGGCCCTGCCAAGCTCTGGGTGACGGCATCACCCTTGGTGTTCGATCGTTTCGGGGGGCGGCGACGCAGTGATGCCGACATGGTCGCCGATGCCGTCGAACGCGCTGGCTTTCCTCGGCCCGTTGAGGTGTGGACTCAACGCGCGCCGATGTTGCCGGGCGCGGCGAGCTGCATGCCTAGTTCGGTGATGCGTCGTGCCGGAGTAGCGCCACGACCGTTCAGCCACGCCTGGATCCGTTTCGAACAGGATGTTGCCGGGCCGGTCTTGGCCGGATCGATGCGCTATCGCGGACTCGGTCTGTTCGCTCCCATGACGCTCGACGAACCCGACGAAGAGGATGCGTCATGACCGTCACGTTCGCCGACTTCTACGAAAGCGTTCACGGTCATGCGCCGTTTCCCTGGCAGGACCGGCTCGCCGCGCGTGTGCTCGACGATGGCGCGTGGCCGCAACAGATCGACGTACCGACGGGTCTAGGCAAGACCTCCGTCCTCGACGTTGCGACCTATGTCGCTGCCTTCGCTTCTGACGGTCCATCGACGCCCCGGCGTCGCCGGGCGTTCTTCGTCATCGACCGCCGCGTCGTGGTCGATGAGGCATTCGAACACGCGCAGCGCCTGGCCGGAGCGCTGTCGTTGGACGCTGACTCAGCGGCTGGTCACGTCGCCCGGCAGCTCCGCTCCAAGGGTCTTCTACATCGAAGCCGCATCGTCGTTGAACGCATGCGGGGTGGCACGACGTGGTCGTGGAACTGGATGCCACGACCGGATGTGTTCGGCATCGTGGTCGGCACGGTCGATCAGCTCGGGAGTCGGTTGCTCTTTCGTGGCTATGGACTCGGTCCGCGTCTCGCTCCGATCGACGCGGCGCTGGTCGGCCGGGACAGCCTCATCGTGGTTGACGAAGCGCACCTCGCCCGTCCATTGCAGAGCACGCTCGCCCGTATCGAGGAGCTCGACGTCGTCGAGTCGCCCATCGCACTCCCCCGACCCACGATCGTGACGATGTCGGCGACCAATCGCGCCGACGTCTCGGGCGCAGCGCACACCCTGTCGGCCGACGACCATGCCGACGCGGTCGCTGCGCGACGGCTGCATGCTCCCAAACGACTGCACCTTCGCGAAGTGGCCAAGCCGGTGGACATCGCCCCGACGATGGCTCGTTTCGCTGAAGCTCTGGCTGCCACACCCGGTTCGGTCGTTGGTGTGGTGTGCAACACCGTTGCCCGCGCTCGTGCGGTCCATGACGCCCTCTCAGCTGAGCGAGCAGTGCTCCTCACCGGGCGCGTCCGGCCATTCGACCGTGAGCGCAACCAGGCGGAGTTCTTGCCCAGGTTCATGGTCGGCCGGAAACGGACGTCTGATTCGACCATCGTCGTTGCAACGCAGACGATCGAGGTCGGTGTGAACGCCGACTTCGATGCTCTCGTCACCGAGGTCGCACCGTGGTCCGCAATCGTGCAGCGCCTTGGGCGTGTCAATCGAGTCGGAGACCGCATGGAGCCGGCAACGGTCATCGTCGTCGCCGACGGATCAGTTGCCCCACCGTACGGGGATGCCGCGGCGCGGACCTGGACGTGGTTGGCCGAGCGCGAGCCGTCGCGGCGAGCACGCGGGGCAGAACTGCCGATGGCGGGGGGCCTGGACGTCTCGGTTGCAGCGGTGCTGGCCCTCAGCAGGGAGATCAATGATCATCACGATCTCGAACTCGCCGCGCCATCGATCCCGACGATCACCAGCGTTCAACTCGACACGTGGGCGCAGACAGCGCCCATACCTGCGACTGACACTCCCGTGGGGCCGTATCTCCACGGTTTCGGACGAGATGATCCCCAGATCCAGCTCGTGTGGCGAGCCGATCTCAGCGCACGTCAAGATCGTGGTGCGCTCCTGGAAACCGTGGCGCGTAAGCCGCCCGTGAGCGATGAGATGCTGGAGGTCTCGCTGGCGGCCGTGCGGCGCTGGCTCACTGGCCAGCCAGGCGCGGATGCTGTCGCCGATGCGCCAATCGCAGGCGATGTCGAAACCACGGGAGTCGTCGATCTGCGTGAGGTCGATGTCTGGGCTGTTCTCAACCGCGCCGGCGAAGCGTCCCGAGTCATCGATCTCGGCGACGATCGTGCTCGCGCCGACCTACGGCCAAACGACGTTCTCGTCCTTCCGAGTGAAGCGGGTGGTTGTGACCGGTGGGGATGGCGTCCGCGTGGGCGCGATGCCGTTGAGGACATCGCCGATCGGATCGACGCGCTCCGGTCGACATGGACGTTGAGGGTCGAGCACGGACCGTTGCTGAGCCTCTTGCGTGGTGACGCCGACGAAGCGCGACGTCTGACGAACGAGATCATCGAGGCGGTCGAGCAGGATCACATCGAGTGTCGCGACGAGTTGGTCGAAGAGCTGTTGCTACGGGCAGGCCTGGATGCGGCCGGCGTGCGAAGCGAAGTCGCGGTGAGCGGCCCTGGGGTCGCAGGCGTGCTCTTCAGGATGGAGAAGGATGGTGGCGCCGCCACGGACCTGGACAGTGCCGTTCGTGATGACGTGTTCGAATCGTCGGCCGTCGGTAGGGGGGCGGTCACGCTCAGTGTTCATTCGGCTGCTGTTCGGGACCGAGCGCGCACGTTCGCGTC
The DNA here is from genome assembly GCA_047605165.1 of Nocardioidaceae bacterium. Classification (GTDB taxonomy): domain Bacteria; phylum Actinomycetota; class Actinomycetes; order Propionibacteriales; family Nocardioidaceae; genus SSC3. Next base: position 8,576 of record JASGGG010000053.1, on the reverse strand, counting down.
GGCACTGGGGCTACCGAGGGATCTGGCAGCAGTCGTCGAGGCCGCGGCGGCATGGCACGATGTTGGCAAGCTCGACCCACGGTTTCAGACCGCACTGCGCGGCGGCGCTGATTTGTTGGCTGGTGACGGCGAGCCTCTCGCCAAGTCGGGCATCGACCCGTCCGATCGAGCTGCCTTCCGTCGTGCTCACCGTGTCGCCGGTATCCCCCAAGGCTTTCGCCACGAGGTTGGCTCGGCCCAAGCAGCAGCTCAGCATGCGACGACATTGGACATCGTTGACGTCGACCTGTTCGTCCATCTCGTCGCGGCGCATCATGGCCATAGTCGCCCGCTCTTCCCGCCAGTTGGCGACACCTCCGAACCGTTCGTCGTCAACTGGGACGGTCGAGTTGTTGAGCTTGATTTCGGGCGTGCCATTGACTGGGCTGGCCCGTCGCGCTTCGATTTGTTGAACCGCCGCTATGGGCGCTGGGGCTTGGCGTTTCTGGAGACGGTCGTTCGACTGGCGGACATCGAGTGCTCGAGAGAGGGAACGTGAGCGTCGCGGCACCTGCATTGGATGGCCGACGGCCGCTGGGATTCCTCGCTGCGCTCGGAGTACTCAGGCTCCTTCAGTCGGCTGGCCGACAGGTTCGGCTGTCGTGGAACGAGTGCACGGCGACAGCGCAGTTCGACGGGTTCAACTCGATCGACGAGGTGGTCGAAGTTCTTGTTGCCGTGTTTGAGGTCTCCGACGATCTTCAGCCTGGACTGCCTGCCAGCTACCCGCCCCGCAAGCAAGGCAGTACAGGCGGTGACCCGTCACACCTCACACGCGATGACTTTGCCGACGTCGTTCGGAAGGTGCCCGCGGAATGGGCTTGCGCCCTGTGGACCGATCTCGGCGAGGACAAGAACGGCCGTTGCGAGCGGACACCGTTCTCTGCTCCGATGGGGCAGCAGACACTGCGGTCGATGTTCGAGAAGCCGTACGAGTTGGTCGCCGCGTTGCCGGCTCGCCGACTTCGCGAGGCGCTCGTTGGTTGGGTTCGGGTCGCTGGCTTCACCGGTGAGAACCTTGACATCCAGGCGCTCGAGGAGGCAGCCGAGAGCCAGGGAGGCTCGTCGGAGCCAAGCGGAGTGCCAGGTGCGACGTGGTTGGCGTTGGCATCACTGCCGTTCTTCCGAATGACTGGATCAGGGAAGGCGGCCGCCACGGTTGGGTGGGGGCGGACACAGCGCCATCGACGGCAGCTGAGCTGGCCGCTCTGGTCGCCACCCCTGGACGCGCCTGCTGTTCGTGTACTCCTCGACCACCCGGCCCTGCGGTCACCGAGGGATGATGACGACGAACGAGATGGGCGCGAACGACGTCGGCGCTCGCTCGGGGTCTTCGCCGTTCTGCAGGCCGAACGGCAACCCACGTCAGCCGGTAAGTCCGACGGCATCCTCGTCGCAAGAGGACGGCGATGAGCGCCACCGACGTTCCCGACCTCGTCCCGGCGCGGATGGTCAACGAGTTTGCCTATTGCCCGCGGCTGTTCTTCCTCGAATGGGTCGACGGGCAGTTCGCTCACAACGCCGACACGACCGAAGGCGCATGGCAGCACCGCGCCGTCGATGTCGAGCGAGGGCGGATGCCACTGCCCGATGACGACGACGTCCTGCGCGAGGCCCGCTCCATCACGCTGTCCAGCGAGCGGCTCGGTCTGATCGCCAAGATGGACATCGTCGAGGGCCGCGGTCGCTTCGTCGTACCGGTCGACGTGAAGAAGGGGCGGCCGCCGACCCACGGCCCCGCCTACGAGCCGGAACTGGTGCAGTTGTGCGTCCAGGGGCTCGTGCTCGCTGAGAACGGCTATCCGTGTGAGGAGGGGATCCTCTACTTCGCCGAAACCCGCCAGCGGGTCGAGGTGCCTTTCACCGAGTCGCTGATCGCTCGGACGCTGCAACTCGTCGAGCGGCTGCGCCGCGCAGCGTCGCTGGCCGAGCCACCGCCGCCGCTGGTCGACAGCCCGAAGTGTCCGCGCTGCTCGCTCGTCGGGATCTGCATGCCCGACGAGATCAACGCGCTCACGGTGCGATCGACGCGTCCGCCACGGCGTTTGACTCCGAGCGCGCAGCATGCCCGACCGATGTACGTCACCGAACAGGGCGCGTCGGTCGGGATCCGCGATGGACGGTTCCGCATCACACGTCGGCGAGACGACGTCATCGGCGAGGCCCGGTTCATCGACGTGTCGCAGATCAACCTCTACGGCAACGTGCAGGTGACCGCACCGGCGATGCGAGAGTGCTTCGCCCGGGAGATACCGGTGCTGTGGTTCAGCTACGGCGGGTGGTTCAGCGGTATTGCGGATGGGTTGCCTGGCAAGAACGTCGAGCTTCGTCGTCGCCAGTCGTTGCTGCTGGACGTCGAAGCGTTGTCCATCGCCCGCCGGATGATCGCAGGGAAGATCCGCAACAGCCGGACAATGCTGATGCGCAACTCACGTGAAGAGCGATCATCAGCGGTCGCCGAGTTGCGCGAGCTGCAACGCCGCACGGAGACGGCTGACTCTGCCGCGTCGCTGTTGGGATTTGAAGGCGCCGCGGCACGTGCGTACTTCGGTCGCTTCGCCTCGATGCTGCGAGACAACGAGTTCGGGACCTTCGACTTCGACGGTCGAAATCGTCGCCCACCCCGTGACGCGGTCAATTGTCTGCTGTCGTTCGTGTACGGGTTGTTGACCAAGGACCTGACGACGACGTGCCTTGGCATTGGCTTCGATCCATACGTCGGTGTGTACCACCGTCCGCGTTTTGGCCGGCCGGCATTGGCGCTCGATCTGGCCGAGGAGTTCCGCCCTCTGGTCGCTGAATCGACGGTCTTGAACCTGGTCAACAACCGAGAGGTGAGCGCAACGGACTTCGTCGTCCGCGCCGGCGGCGTGGCGTTGACCCAGGCCGGGCGGCGCACGGTGATCGACGCCTACGAGCGTCGGCTGGACACCGAGGTGACCCACCCGGTGTTCAAGTACCGGATCACCTACCGGCGCACGCTCGAGGTGCAGGCCCGAGTCCTTGCTGCGGTTCTCGTCGGGGAGACGGCCGAGTACGCACCGTTCGTGACGAGGTGAGCTGTGGCACTGGAGCGCCGTCGGTATCTCGTCGGCTACGACATCCGTGATCCGAAGCGACTGCGGCTCGTGCATCGGATTGCGAGGCAGTTCGGTTGGTCGATGCAGTACTCCGTGTTCGTCTGCGACCTCGACAAGATGGAGCTGATCGGCCTGCGCCAGGCGCTGGGCGACGTGATCCATCATCGGCAAGACTCCGTGGCGATCATCGATCTCGGTGATCCAGCCGAGCGCGGTCGCGACTGCTTCGAGTTCATGGGCCTCGCTCCCCGCCTCCCTACGTCGGGCGCGCTGATCCTGTGATGCGAGCACCGAGGTGACCTGACACTCCCCAGGGAGTGCTCGCTCCCTGGTCAGGCCTAGGATCGTTCCTTGACAACTGAAGATTCGCCGCGCAGCTCCGCTGCTCACGCCAACCCGCTCGCATCTGCCCGGATCACCCCAGGTCAGGTCATGCAGATCTCGTGAGCCCTCGCGGGGATCTCCGATCCCCGCCCTCATTGCGGCGGCAAGACCCGGACCGGCGCGGAGGGTGTGCGGACGCACTCGCGGGGATCTCCGATCCCCGCCCTCATTGCGGCCGCCCTCCACGCACGTGTCGCGGCCGTCGGCGAACGCTCGCGGGGATCTCCGATCCCCGCCCTCATTGCGGCGTGGCCATCCGCCGGCGCGACCCGACCGACGAGGAGCCTCGCGGGGATCTCCGATCCCCGCCCTCATTGCGGCGCGTCGGCGACCAGCACGATCCGGGTGCATGGGGTGTGCTCGCGGGGATCTCCGATCCCCGCCCTCATTGCGGCACGATGGCCGTCGCCAACACCAAGCCGGTGGCCGTCGCCTCGCGGGGATCTCCGATCCCCGCCCTCATTGCGGCTCATTCACCTGTCGCGCTCCAAGGTTGCGAAGAAGCCGCTCGCGGGGATCTCCGATCCCCGCCCTCATTGCGGCCGGCTCTCGCCGGCCCCGTTGACGCACTCGGCTGCGACTCGCGGGGATCTCCGATCCCCGCCCTCATTGCGGCGGTGCGCTCGGCGTGATGCCGGGCTGCATCCGCACGCTCGCGGGGATCTCCGATCCCCGCCCTCATTGCGGCTCTACCGGAGTGCGCCGCGGTGAACTCGCCGCCATGCGCTCGCGGGGATCTCCGATCCCCGCCCTCATTGCGGCGACGCCAAGGTGTGCCGCAGGCTGTGGCACGCCTTCCCCTCGCGGGGATCTCCGATCCCCGCCCTCATTGCGGCCGGATCGGCTCGGGTGGGTCGGTGGCTCGGATCTCGACTCGCGGGGATCTCCGATCCCCGCCCTCATTGCGGCGCGTGGATCTCAACGGGCTCACGCTTGAGGACGCCGTGCTCGCGGGGATCTCCGATCCCCGCCCTCATTGCGGCCCGCGGTGGACGCTCACCCTGCACCTCCCCGGAAGCCTCGCGGGGATCTCCGATCCCCGCCCTCATTGCGGCGCCGCCCAGGTCGCCGAGCACGACAAGGACCCGAAGCTCTCGCGGGGATCTCCGATCCCCGCCCTCATTGCGGCGAGGTCTCCAGGCTCCAGCGCGCCGCCTCCATCGCGTCTCGCGGGGATCTCCGATCCCCGCCCTCATTGCGGCGGCCTGCGCGACCAGCGACTTCGTCAGGTTGTCCCCCGCTCGCGGGGATCTCCGATCCCCGCCCTCATTGCGGCAGCTCCAGGAAGATCTCGGACTCCTGCTCGACGGTGAGCTCGCGGGGATCTCCGATCCCCGCCCTCATTGCGGCCGATCCTCGCCGTCGGCCTGCCCGGCAAGCCCGCCAAGCTCGCGGGGATCTCCGATCCCCGCCCTCATTGCGGCGTCTCGATCTCCCACGCCCGGCGGCCCGTGACGATCTCCCTCGCGGGGATCTCCGATCCCCGCCCTCATTGCGGCTCCGCTTTCGCCGCGTCGTCGTCGATCTGGCGGATCTGCTCGCGGGGATCTCCGATCCCCGCCCTCATTGCGGCCCGTCGATCATTGCTCTGACGAGGGGACCGTCGACCCACCTCGCGGGGATCTCCGATCCCCGCCCTCATTGCGGCCGGTTCGCTTGCACGATGACCCGCCAGGCACCCGACGGCTCGCGGGGATCTCCGATCCCCGCCCTCATTGCGGCGCGCACCCATTGGCGCCCCTGCTGCCGGTGCGCCCGCCACTCGCGGGGATCTCCGATCCCCGCCCTCATTGCGGCCTGCGAGGGTGCGGGGCTCGCTGTTGGTGGCGACGCTGCTCGCGGGGATCTCCGATCCCCGCCCTCATTGCGGCCTGAACGTGCTGCAGCGTCTGCTCGGCGAGTACGCCGCCTCGCGGGGATCTCCGATCCCCGCCCTCATTGCGGCGGGCGGTCCCCGCGGTGACGACGAGCGTGTCGTACATCTCGCGGGGATCTCCGATCCCCGCCCTCATTGCGGCCCGGCCACTTCGCCCGTCCGTCGTCATCACGTCGGGGCCTCGCGGGGATCTCCGATCCCCGCCCTCATTGCGGCCGTAGATCCCGAAGAGCAGCACCCCGTTGCACGGGCGACTCGCGGGGATCTCCGATCCCCGCCCTCATTGCGGCTCCGTCGTGGCCGACCAGCCGACCAGCCGGATCTCGTCTCGCGGGGATCTCCGATCCCCGCCCTCATTGCGGCAGCCAGCTCTTCGCCTCGTTGAACCGCGTCAGCTCCAGCTCGCGGGGATCTCCGATCCCCGCCCTCATTGCGGCCGGATCTCGCCGGTCTCGGGCCAGGCGAACGCGAGGTGCTCGCGGGGATCTCCGATCCCCGCCCTCATTGCGGCATTTCATTGGGTTTCCGGGCGTTGTGCGGTGGTGTCCGCTCGCGGGGATCTCCGATCCCCGCCCTCATTGCGGCCGCAGCGTTGACGCTGACGTCTCTGGTGACGGCCGCACCTCGCGGGGATCTCCGATCCCCGCCCTCATTGCGGCTGCGCAGCCAGCAGTTTTTGGCGCGTGACAATCGGCGACTCGCGGGGATCTCCGATCCCCGCCCTCATTGCGGCGAGCGGGGGCCGGGTTCGATCCACCCGTCGATGAGCAGTCTCGCGGGGATCTCCGATCCCCCCCCGCATTTCGGCTCGTATGTCCGCCCCGAGGCGTCGAGCTTCGACCACGGCTCGCGGGGATCTCCGATCCCCGCCCTCATTGCGGCGACCTCGCCGACGCCCCCGAACCGACGCCGGAGAACCCTCGCGGGGATCTCCGATCCCCGCCCTCATTGCGGCGGATTTGCTTGGTCGTTTGCTTGCGCTGATCTGGCCTCCTCGCGGGGATCTCCGATCCCCGCCCTCATTGCGGCGGCCCGGCACCGTCGGCCACGTGCGTGTCGCCGGTGTGCTCGCGGGGATCTCCGATCCCCGCCCTCATTGCGGCAGATCAACACCCGGCCAGCACCATGACAGGCGCATGGGCTCGCGGGGATCTCCGATCCCCGCCCTCATTGCGGCCATTGGCGCGCCTACTTGCGTCCGAAGGCGGCGACGACTCGCGGGGATCTCCGATCCCCGCCCTCATTGCGGCGCGGAGAAGTAGATGATCGGGGCGTCAGCGAGGAACGCCTCGCGGGGATCTCCGATCCCCGCCCTCATTGCGGCCTCGACTGTGCTCGATGAGGACGTGGTGACGGTGGGTCTCGCGGGGATCTCCGATCCCCGCCCTCATTGCGGCCAGTCAGGCCAGCGATCCCGCTGTGCCACGACCACGCCTCGCGGGGATCTCCGATCCCCGCCCTCATTGCGGCGAGGACCCCGCTCGCAGCGGTGAGTGCACGCATGGCCTCTCGCGGGGATCTCCGATCCCCGCCCTCATTGCGGCGGCTCGACGACTGGGAAGAGGACAACCACCTGCCCGGCCTCGCGGGGATCTCCGATCCCCGCCCTCATTGCGGCCCCTCGATCGTGCACCGGCACGTGCAATCGTCCGGCTCGCGGGGATCTCCGATCCCCGCCCTCATTGCGGCTTGAACCCGGCGACGATCTGGTCGAGGTCGGCCTTGCCTCGCGGGGATCTCCGATCCCCGCCCTCATTGCGGCTCGGCTGCGTCGTTCAGTTCCTCGGCCGCGTCGATCTGCTCGCGGGGATCTCCGATCCCCGCCCTCATTGCGGCTTCGGCGACACGAACGCCGCGAACCTCCCCACCTACTCGCGGGGATCTCCGATCCCCGCCCTCATTGCGGCGCGTCGACGGTCGCGTCGGTCATCAGCGGCCCGTAGGCCTCGCGGGGATCTCCGATCCCCGCCCTCATTGCGGCTTCGCCGCGCACTTGACATCCCAGCCGCGCAGCTCCCCTCGCGGGGATCTCCGATCCCCGCCCTCATTGCGGCACCGCGGCGACCGGGGGGAGGATCACCGCCGACCACTTCTCGCGGGGATCTCCGATCCCCGCCCTCATTGCGGCGAGCGGTCCGTGACCGTGGGCGTCACCGGGCCAGGAGGCTCGCGGGGATCTCCGATCCCCGCCCTCATTGCGGCCACACGATGTCTGGCGGCCTCGTGCGCGCATCGTTCGTCTCGCGGGGATCTCCGATCCCCGCCCTCATTGCGGCGTGCTTGGACCAGGTGTTGGCGAGGAGGTGGAGGCCGCTCGCGGGGATCTCCGATCCCCGCCCTCATTGCGGCGCGCCGGACGCCAGGCCGCCGGTGCTCCACTCGCCGACTCGCGGGGATCTCCGATCCCCGCCCTCATTGCGGCCGAACGGGCGTTGACCTCACACCGCTGACCACCACTGCGCTCGCGGGGATCTCCGATCCCCGCCCTCATTGCGGCCCGATCATGTCAGCGATCTTCGGGGCGATCTCGGCGATCTCGCGGGGATCTCCGATCCCCGCCCTCATTGCGGCGTTGACCGGCAGCCGGGTCGTGGTCGTCGCCAGGCCACTCGCGGGGATCTCCGATCCCCGCCCTCATTGCGGCATCGAGGGTGCCTCGGATGCGGCGCGGGTGCTGCTGTGCTCGCGGGGATCTCCGATCCCCGCCCTCATTGCGGCTACGTGCGTCCGGCGACGGCGGCGAACGTGACCGTGCCTCGCGGGGATCTCCGATCCCCGCCCTCATTGCGGCTCGCTCTCGCTCTCGTGGTTCAACAGTGCGACGACGACTCGCGGGGATCTCCGATCCCCGCCCTCATTGCGGCCGCCACACGTTCGCTCACGAGGCGAAGATGCGGGGGATCCTCGCGGGGATCTCCGATCCCCGCCCTCATTGCGGCCAAAGCCAGATCGCCGACCAACTCGGCGTCCGCGTGCCTCGCGGGGATCTCCGATCCCCGCCCTCATTGCGGCCACGTCGTTGTCGGTGAGCACGGCCATCATCCGGGGATCTCGCGGGGATCTCCGATCCCCGCCCTCATTGCGGCTGCCCGGCGGCGATCTTCGATCGGACAGCGCCCAGGACTCGCGGGGATCTCCGATCCCCGCCCTCATTGCGGCGGGGCCCGCTCGGTCAGCTCCGGGTGAGCGTGGCGGCT
>JASGGG010000052.1:0-20719 GCA_047605165.1 Nocardioidaceae bacterium | reverse complement strand
GTCGCCATAAGGGGGCGATCGTATCAGGCGCTTAGTAAGCGCCTTCGCTCTGCGGCGAGCCTGGTGAAAGGATGCGGGCGTGAGTCCCACTGTGCGCCTGCGCCTGGATCTGGCGTACGACGGCACGGACTTCCACGGGTGGGCCCGGCAGCCGTCGCTGCGCACCGTGCAGGGCGAGCTGGAGCGGGCGCTGGCGACCGTGCTGCGTACGCCCGTCACGCTGACCTGTGCGGGGCGGACCGACACCGGCGTACATGCTCGGGGCCAGGTGGCACACCTCGACGTGGACCCCGACGTGCTCGAGGACGCCTCCCGTAGATCGACGGCACCACCGGCAGAAGCGTTGCTGCCACGCCTGGCCGGCGTACTCCCCGGCGACATCGTGGTCACGCACTGCTGCGTGGCCGAGCCGGGCTTCGACGCTCGCTTCTCGGCGCTCTGGCGGCGCTACGCGTACCGGATCGTCGACGACCCGGCCTGTCGCGACCCGCTGACCCGCCACACCGAGCTGGTCTGGTCGCGTCCGCTCGACGTCGAGGCGATGCGTACCGCCGCAAGCGGGCTCGTCGGGCTGCGCGACTTCGCCGCCTTCTGCAAGCCGCGGGAGGGTGCCACCACGGTGCGTACGCTGCTCGAGCTCGGAGTCGGGCGCCCGACTCCGGGTCGGGTCGGGCTGCGCGTGGTGGCGGATGCGTTCTGCCACAACATGGTGCGGGCACTCACCGGTGGCCTGATTCGCGTGGGGGAGGGGCGGCTCCGGCCCGAGGTGCTCGGAGAGCTGCTGGCCGCTGGCGTCCGCGACCCGCGGGTGCCCGTCGTACCCGCGCACGGCCTGACGCTGGAGGAGGTCGCCTACCCGGACGCCGCCGAGCTGCTCGCGCAGGCGACCAGGTCGCGTTCCCGACGCGAGGTCACGTCGTGACAGCTCTGGATCGGTCATGCTCTGCCCCGTCCCTGCGCCGGTTCTTGGGGGCCTCCCGCCGGATGTCTTCGGGCTCGTGTCCTCGGGAGGGGATCGCATGACCGACCACTACTTCAGCGCGGACCCGGCGGTGCCGTTCGAGCGCAAGCCGGTCGTCGCCGAGGTCTGGGGACACCGGCTGGAGCTGGTCAGCGGCTCCGGGGTGTTCGCGCAAGGGCGCCTCGACATCGGCACCGGCGTGCTGTTCCGCGAGACCGCTCCGCCGACGTCGGGACAGGCCTTCCTCGACCTGGGCTGCGGGTACGGCGTGATCGCCGCCGCGCTCGCCGTCAGCCGACCCGAAGCCAGGGTGTGGGCGGTCGACGTCAACCAGCGAGCGCTGGCCCTGGTACGCGAGAACGCGGCATCGCTGGGCCTGGCCGACCGGATGGTGGCGGCGCTGCCCGACGCTGTTCCATCGGATCTCGTTTTCGACGAGATCTGGTCGAACCCGCCGATCCGGATCGGCAAGAGCGCGCTGCACGCGCTGCTGCTGCGCTGGCTGCCACGCCTCGCGCCGGGCGGCCGCGCGGTCATGGTCGTGGGCAAGAACCTCGGCGCGGACTCGCTGCAGCGCTGGCTCGGCGAGCAGGGCTACCCGACGAGTCGACTGGCCAGCGCCAAGGGCTTCCGGGTGCTGGAGACGCGGCAGCCCTGACGTCCTCGTGGCGACCACTGCTCGTCGAGTTGGCACGAATCGTCGCCGAGTTGGCACGAATCCTCGGCGCTGGCGTGGTTGGCCCCGGGATATGTGCCGGGAGCCTGGGTCGCACCGCGGAGGCGAGACCCGGCACAGGCCGTAGTCGCCGCCACTCCTTGCTTCGAAAGCTGGGCCAGAGCGCCACTGGAGGGTTTCGCCAAACCCGAAATCGGTCGCGAGCGACGACTCGGTCCTGGGAGAATCGCCGCTTGTGGGTCATGTCGACGTCGCCGGAGTCCGGTTCGAGCTACCCGATGGCCGGGTGCTGCTGGACGACGTGTCGTTCCGGGTCGGCGAGGGAGCGAAGGTCGCGCTGGTGGGAGCCAACGGTGCTGGCAAGACCACGCTGCTGCGGATCGTGACCGGCGACCTCGACCCGCACGACGGAGTCGTGTCTCGCTCCGGCGGCCTGGGCGTGATGCGGCAGCTGCTGGTCGGCGTCGAAGGTCGCAGCTCGACCGTGCACGACCTGCTGCTCGCCGCCAGCCCCCGGCGGGTGCAAGACGCCGCCGCGGCGGTCGAATCCTCCGAGATCGCGCTGATGGACGCCGACACCGAGCCGAACCAGATGGCGTACGCCGTGGCTCTCGGCGAGTGGGCGGACGCAGGTGGGTACGACATCGAGGTGATCTGGGATGTCTGCTGCACGCGAGCGCTCGGCATTCCGTACGACCGGGCCAAGTACCGTGACCTGTCCACGCTCAGCGGCGGCGAGCAGAAGCGGCTGATGCTGGAATATCTTCTCGACGGGCCGGACGAGGTGCTGCTGCTCGACGAGCCCGACAACTTCCTGGACGTGCCCGCCAAGCAGTGGCTCGAGCGGCGGATCCAGGACTCTCCCAAGACGATCCTGTTCGTCAGCCACGACCGCGAGCTGCTCAACAACACCGCGACACGCGTCGTCACCGTCGAGCTCGGCGCGGCAGGCAACACCACCTGGACGCACCCCGGCGGGTTCGCGACCTATCACCAGGCTCGCCGGGATCGGTTCGCGCGGTTCGCCGAGCTACGACGCCGCTGGGGCGAGGAGCACGAGAAGCTCAAGACGCTGGTCCTGACCTTGAAGCAGAAGGCCATGTACAACGACGGCATGTCCTCGCGCTACCAGGCCGCCCAGACGAGACTGCGCAAGTTCGAGGAGGCCGGCCCGCCGATCGAGCAGCCGCGTGAGCAGCAGGTGAAGATGCGTCTGGTGGGCGGCCGCACCGGCAAACGCGCGCTGGTCTGCGAAAGGCTCGAGCTCACCGGCCTGATGAAGCCGTTCGATCTGGAGGTCTGGTACGGCGAGCGCGTCGCCGTGCTCGGCAGCAACGGCTCGGGCAAGTCGCACTTCCTGCGGTTGCTCGCCTCGGGCGGGTCCGACCCCGACATCGAGCATCGACCGGTGTCCGAACGTCCGGTCGCGCCGGTCGCGCATCGTGGCCGCGCGAAACTCGGGGCGCGCGTACGCCCCGGCTGGTTCGTGCAGACCCACCAGCACCCCGAGCTGGTCGGGCGCACGCTCTTGGAGATCCTGCACCGTGGCGACGCTCTGCCCGATGGGAGGGGCCGTGCCGGCATGGGGCGCGAGCAGGCTGCCCGTGTATTGGACCGCTATGAGCTGGCCCATGCCTCCGAGCAACTCTTCGAGTCGCTGTCCGGCGGCCAGCAAGCTCGGCTGCAGATCCTGCTGCTGGAGCTCTCCGGCGCCACGATGCTCCTGCTCGACGAGCCCACCGACAACCTCGACGTCGAGTCCGCGGAGGCACTGGAGGAGGGACTGGCGTCCTTCGAGGGCACGGTCGTCGCAGTCACGCACGACCGTTGGTTCGCCCGCGAGTTCGACCGGTTCCTGATCTTCGGCGCTGACGGTGGGGTGTACGAGTCACTCGAGCCCGTGTGGGACGAGGACCGCGTCGACCGAGCGCGCTGAGTTGGAGCCCGCCGAGTTGAGCCGCGAGTTGACGAGTTGGCACGAATCGACGATTCGTGCCAACTCGGCGACGATTCGTGCCAACTCGGCGTTCGGTGCTTGGGCAGGACAGAATTAGCAGGTGAGCGACCAGGAGCAGCAGGCACCGTGGGAGGTGGCGTGGACGCGCGGACGCAGCTCGCTGCGGTTCCGGTTGGCGCGGCTGCGCTCGAAGCGATTCCTGATCCTGCAGTGCTCGGTCGCCGCGGGCGTGGCTTGGTTGATCGCGGCCGATCTGTTCGGGCATACGGCGCCGTTCTTCGCGCCCGTGACCGCCGTGTTGGGGCTCGGCACGTCGTACGGGCAGCGGGTTCGCCGGGTCGGTGAGGTCACCCTGGGGGTCGCCGTCGGAGTGCTGATCGCCGATCTGCTGGTGCTCTGGGTCGGGTCCGGCCCCTGGCAGTTGGCGCTGGTGGTCCGTTGTCGATGAGCGCGGCATTCCTCCTCGACGCCGGCGCGTTGTTCGTCACCCAGGCCGCGGTGCAGTCGATCGTGATCGCCTCGGTCGCGCCGACACCCCACCAGGCCCTGGTCCGCTGGACAGACGCGGTGATCGGCGGGGCGGTCGCCGTGGTCGCGGCGACGGTCGTGCCGCAGGCGCCGCTGCGCCGGCCCGCCGAGCAGGCCGCACGGGTCGTACGCAAGATGGCCGAGCTGCTGCGCGGCGCGGCACGGGGCATCACCGATGGCGATGTCGAGGTGACCCTGGGGGTGCTACGGGATGCCCGGGCGACCGACGCCATGGTCCGCGAGCTCCGGGACGCGTCCGCGGAGGGCCTGTCGTTGATAGCCGGCTCCCCGTTCGGGCGCCAGCACCGGACGAGCGTACGCCAGACCGCCGATCTGATCGAGCCGCTCGACTATGCGATCCGCAACACCCGCATCCTGGTCCGCCGCGTCGCGGTCGCGGCGTATCGACACGAGCAGATACCCGCGTCGTACGCACGCTTCTGCGACGACATCGCCGCAGCGGCCACCGAGATAGCAGCCGAGCTGCATGCGGGCCGTCGCCCCGACGCCGTGCGGGACAGGCTGCTCGCGCTCGGTCGCGCAACCGCCCAACTGGAGCAGACCGACGAGCTGTCGGCGCAGGTCGTGCTCGCCCAGTTCCGCTCCGTGCTGGCGGATCTGCTGTGGATCACCGGGATGGGCGCGATGGAGTCGACCGACGCGATCCCGCCGATCGACCGTCGTTAGAGCTCCCGCCAGTAGGCCATGCCTGCTGCGCGCCGCCCCGGCGGCGCCTTGCTTCGTTGTCGTCGGGCCAGCGCCCGCCTTCTCCTCCGCCTTGCGATGCATCCACCGGATGCGCCGCTCGCAACGACAGCGCCTACTGGCGCAATCTCTTAGCCTGACTCGCTACTTCCAGCGTTCGGCGGCGGGGACGTACTGCAGGGTCCGTGTCGCCGGTATAGATCTGCTTGGGCCGGGCGATCTTCTGCTCGGGGTCCTGCACCAGCTCGAGCCACTGCGCCAGCCAGCCGGACGTACGCGGATGGCGAACAGCACGGTGAACATCTCCGGCGGGAACTGCAGCGCCTCGTAGATCAGGCCGGAGTAGAAGTCGACGTTGGGGTAGAGCTTGCGCTTGACGAAGTACTCGTCCTCCAGCGCGATCTTCTCCAGCTCCTGGGCGATCTTGAGCAGCGGATTGACCCCGGTGACCTCGAAGACGTCGTCACAGGCCTTCTTGATGATCGTGGCACGCGGGTCGTAGTTCTTGTACACCCGGTGACCGAAGCCCATCAGGCGCTCCTTGCCGTTCTTCACCCCGTCGATGAAGTCGGGCACGTTGTCGACCGTGCCGATGCGCCGCAACATCCGCAGCACCGCCTCGTTGGCCCCGCCGTGCAGCGGGCCGTAGAGGGCAGCGATGCCGGCAGCGGTGGCGGAATACGGGTCGACCTGGGTCGATCCGACCGCGCGGACGGCGTTCGCCGACGCGTTCTGCTCGTGGTCGGCGTGCAGGATGAACAGCACCTCGAGTGCCCGGATCAGCCGCTCGTCGGCGTGGAACCTCTGCTCGCTCATCTTGAACAGCATCGACAGGAAGTTCGCGGCGTACCCGAGCTCGTTGTCGGGGTAGACGTAGGGCTTGCCCTGGGCGTGCCGGAACGACCAGGCGCCGAGCGTCGGCATCTTCGCGATCAGGCGTACGACCTGGATGTGCCGGTTGTCCGGGTCGGAGATCCGGCTCGACTCGGGGTAGAACGTGGACAGCGCGCCGACCGAGGCCAGCAGCATCCCCATCGGGTGTGCGTCGTACCGGAAGCCCTCCATGAAGCTGCGGAGGTTCTCGTGGACGAACGTGTGGTAGGTGATCTCGTGCACCCAGGCCTCGTACTCGGCCTTGGTCGGGAGCTGGCCGTGGATCAGCAGATAGGCCACCTCGAGGTAGGTCGACTTCTCCGCGAGCTGATCGATCGGGTAGCCGCGATACTCCAAGATGCCCTTGTCTCCGTCGATGAAGGTCACCGAGCTGCGACAGGAAGCGGTATTGGTGAAGCCCGGGTCGTAGACCGCGATCCCGGGATCGTCCTCGGCGACCTTGATCCGCCCCAACTCGGCGGCCTTGACCGCGCCGTCGATGATCGGGACGTCGTAGGACTGGCCGGTGCGGTTGTCGGTAATGGTCAGGGTCTCGTTGCCTGCTGCGGCGCCGGCGGCGCCGCCGGCGATGGCCGTTGATTCGGTCACGTCGGCTCCTTTGTGCGCAATGGCTGTGCTGCCCAACTTAGACCGGATCGGCGAATCGTGCCGCATCGGGTTCGTTTTGACCGCTCTGTGGACGGCACCGTAGAATTGTCGATCGCGGCTCCTGCCGCTCCATCATCGCCTTCTGGCCGGGTCTCGGCCCGCCAGGGGATCGACGTCCGGCCGGCGCCTGCGGTCGCCTTCGAGATGGGGCAGCCCCGGTCCGGACCTTCGGGTCCGACTCCGGGCAGTGTTCGTCAGAAGCCGTGGCACCACCACCATCCGCGGGGTTTCCCGTGGGTGGCCACACGAACGAGAAAGGCGCACGCCTGTGCGTACCTACAGTCCCAAGCCTGGTGAGATCCAGCGCGAGTGGTTCGTCATCGACGCCACCGACGTGGTCCTCGGACGGCTCGCCGTCCAGACCGCGAACCTCATCCGCGGCAAGCACAAGCCCACCTTCGCGCCGCACGTCGACGGCGGTGACTTCGTCATCATCGTCAACGCCGACAAGGTCGCGCTGTCGGGGAACAAGAAGGTCACCAAGCTCGCTTACCGTCACTCGGGCTACCCGGGCGGTCTCTCCGCCACCCCGTTCGGCGAACTGCTGGAGAAGGACCCACGCAAGGCCATCGAGAAGGCAGTCTGGGGCATGCTCCCCAAGAACCGCCTCGGTCGCCAGATGCTGAAGAAGCTCAAGGTGTACGCCGGCCCTGAGCACCCGCACCAGGCCCAGAAGGCCACGCCGTTCGAGATCACGCAGATCTCCCAATGAGTGATCCAGTGACTCCCGAGCAGACAACGAGGATTTGAACGTGACCGAGAACAACACCGAAGCCACCGGCGCCCCGAGCGAAGAGTTCGAGGAGTCCTACCGGGTCGACGAGCAGGGCGTTGCCTACAGCTCCGAGAGCGCCCGCCCCGCCGACGCGCCAGCCCGCCCGGCGACGATTGCTCCGGCTGCCGCCACCGGCCGTCGCAAGCAGGCCGTCGCGCGCGTACGCCTGGTGCCCGGCAGCGGCCAGTGGACCGTCAACGGCCGCCCGCTGGACAACTACTTCCCGAACAAGCTGCACCAGCAGGTCGTCAACGAGCCGTTCGTGACCACCGACCTGGTCGGCCGCTTCGACGTGATCGCCCGCATCCACGGTGGTGGCGTGACCGGCCAGGCCGGCGCTCTGCGCCTCGGCGTGGCTCGCGCTCTCAACGCCGTCGACGTCGAGGCCAACCGCCCCTCGCTGAAGAAGGCCGGGCTGCTCACCCGCGATGCCCGGGTCATCGAGCGCAAGAAGGCCGGTCTCAAGAAGGCCCGCAAAGCCCCCCAGTACAGCAAGCGCTGATCCGAAGCCACGCACGGGCACTCGCTGCGTTCTCGTCGCCCTCCAAGACCGCTGGGCCCGCGCCGCTTGATATGGCGCCTTCGCTCCTCGGCCTTGCGATTACTCCGTGCCTGACTCCGGATCTCGGGGTTGCCGACCTCGAGCGGCACCGAATTCGACGGAAGGATCCGCACGTTGGCTCGTGTTTTCGGCACCGACGGGGTGCGGGGTCTTGCCAACGTCGACCTGACGGCTGAGCTGGCTCTGGATCTGTCGGTCGCTGCCGCGCACGTGCTCGGCGAGGCTGGTGTCTTCTCCGGACACCGGCCTCTTGCCGTGGTGGGGCGCGACACCCGTGCGTCGGGTGAGTTCCTGGAGGCCGCCGTCGTCGCCGGGCTGGCGTCGGCGGGGGTCGACGTGCTGCGTCTCGGGGTGCTGCCTACTCCTGGTGTCGCCCATCTGACGGGGTCGCTCGGGGCGGATCTCGGGGTGGTGATCTCGGCTTCGCACAACCCGATGCCCGACAACGGGATCAAGTTTCTCGCGCGCGGCGGAGTCAAGCTCGACGACGAGATCGAGCACGCGATCGAGCAGCGTCTCGAGGAGCCCTGGGAGCGCCCGACCGGTGCCGACATCGGCCGCATCCGCAGCTACGACTCCGCTGTCGAGGAGTACGTCGAGCACCTGGTCGGCACGGTGCCGACTGCGCTGGCCGGGTTGAACGTGGTTGTCGACTGCGCCCACGGCGCCGCCTATCGCACGGCTCCGGCGGCACTGCGCGCGTCCGGAGCGACCGCCACCGTGATCTGTAACCAACCCGACGGGCTCAACATCAACGACGGCTGCGGCTCCACGCACCTCGACCTGCTCCGCAGGACGGTCGTCGAGCAGGGCGCGGACGCTGGCATCGCACTCGACGGCGATGCCGACCGCTGTCTGGCCGTCGATGCCTCGGGCGAGCTGGTCGACGGGGACCAGATCCTGGCGATCCTGGCCCTCGCGATGCGCGAGGCGTCTGCGCTCAAGGACGACACCGTCGTCGCAACCGTGATGAGCAACCTCGGCTTCGTGCAGGCGATGCGTCGTGAGGGCCTGACCGTGTACCAGACCGCGGTCGGAGACCGCTACGTGCTGGAGGCCATGAACGCCGCCGGGTTCAGCCTCGGCGGCGAGCAGTCCGGCCACGTGATCCTCAGCGACCACGCCACCACCGGTGACGGCACCCTCACCGCACTGCAGCTGTTGGCTCGCGTCGCCGCGACCGGCCGCACCCTCGCCGACCTCGCAGCCGTGATGACCCGCCTGCCGCAAGTGCTGGTCAACGTGCCCGACGTCGACAAGGACCGCACCGACGACGCAGCGCTGATCGCGGCGGTCGCCGAGGCCGAGACCGAGCTCGCCGGGAACGGCAGGGTCCTGCTCCGCCCCTCGGGCACGGAGCCCCTCGTACGCGTCATGGTGGAGGCACCGACCCAGGCCGATGCCCAGCGCGTCGCCGACCAGCTCGCCGACGTCGTCCGCGAGCGCCTCGCCCTGTAGGCGGCGTGGTGGTCTCGATCTCGGCGCACTCGACGGGCGCGGTCTGTCAGAGAACTCCCTGACTCCGGCGGCTTGCGTCCGGTCGGCGTCTCGATACACGCCTCGTCCCTCGGCGCTACTCGACGACCGGAAGCGGCTCGATACGCGCCTCCAACGCCTGCGCTACGCGACCAGCTATCGGTGATCGAGTAGCCGAAGCGAGGAACGAGCGGCGGCGTATCGAGATCTCGCGCACGCGAGCTACAGCTTGCGCAGCCTCACCCAGCGGATCGAGTGGTCGGGTGCCTTGCGCAGCACGAGGGTCGCGCGGCTGCGGGTGGGCTTGATGTTCTGCTCCAGGTTGGGGCCGTTGATGGTGTCCCAGATGCGTTCGGCCTCGACGGTCGCCTCGCCGACGCTGAGCACGCCGAACTTGGTGAAGTAGGACGCCGGGTCCAGGAACGAGGTCTCCCGCAGCCGCAGGAACCGCTCGACGTACCACGTCCGTACGTCCTTGCTCGCCGCGTCGACGTACACCGAGAAGTCGAAGAAGTCGCTGACCGCAAGCCCCGTAGTGCCGTCGTCGTGTACGCGCGCGGGCTGCAGCACGTTGAGTCCTTCGACGATCACGATATCGGGCCGGCTGATCCGCACCGGCTCGTCGGCCACCACGTCGTAGACCAGATGCGAGTACGACGGGGCGCAGACCTCCTCCTTGCCGGACTTGATCTCCATCACGAAGCGCAGCAGCGCCTTGCGGTCGTACGACTCGGGGAAGCCCTTGCGATGCATGATGCCGCGCCGCTGGAGCTCCGCGTTGGGATAGAGGAACCCGTCGGTCGTGACCAGCGCGACCCGCGGGTGTGCCGGCCAATGCGCGAGCATCTGCTGCAACACGCGCGCCGTCGTGGACTTGCCGACCGCGACCGATCCGGCGACGCCGATCACGAACGGCGTACGCGGTGGCTGCGGCCGGCCCAGGAAGGCTTCCTGAGAGCGGTGCAGCGAACCGGCGCTTTCCACGTACATCGACAGCAGCCGTGAGAGCGGGAGATAGACCTCGTTGACCTCGGCCAGGTCGAGCCGGTCGGACAGACCGCGTACGCGGCGGATTTCCTCGGGGGAGAGAGGCTGCGTGGTCTGGGCCCCGAGCTCGGCCCAGGCGGACCGGTCGAGCTCGACGTACGGCGAGGCGTCGCGCGCGGACTCACCGGTCGAGGATGCGCGCATGGGTGCCATTGTCCCAAGGCGATGTCGCGCCGATCGCCCGGGTCGCCCGAGATGTTGCCCGGGCCGCCCGGGCCGGATTGTGGCCGATGGCGACTGTTCAGGCCGGCTTGTGGCCGATGACGACGGATCCACCCGGCGTGTCGCCGCCGCGATCGGCCACAATCCAGCCGGAGTCGCCCCGGAGGCATCGGTACGCTTGTGCGCATGTGCGGAATCGTCGGGTACGTCGGCCCCCAGCAGGCACAGGACGTCGTCCTGCGTGGGTTGCGGCGCCTGGAGTACCGCGGCTACGACTCCGCCGGTATCGCGCTGGTGACCGGTGGCGGCATCATCGCCCAGAAGAAGGCGGGCAAGCTCACCAACCTCGAGAAGCAACTGGCCGAGCACCCGCTGCCCCCGGCCACGACCGGCATCGGGCACACCCGCTGGGCCACCCACGGCCCGCCGAACGACCGCAACGCCCACCCGCACCTGGGTGCGCGCGGACGGGTGGCGCTGATCCACAACGGGATCATCGAGAACTTTGCGACGCTGCGGAGCCGGCTCGAGCTCGACGGGCACCAACTGCTGTCCGAGACCGATACCGAGGTGGCCGCGCACCTGCTCGAGGTGGAGTTCGCCAAGGACGCCGACCTCACTGCCGCGATGCAGCGGCTGTGCCGTCAGCTCGAGGGGGCGTTCACGCTCGTTGCGGTCGCAGCCGATGACGAGTCCCACGTGGTCGCTGCCCGGCGGAACTCGCCGCTCGTCGTCGGCATCGGCGACGGCGAGGCGTTCGTGGCCTCCGACGTCGCGGCGTTCATCGAGCACACCCGCGACGCACTCGAGCTCGGCCAGGACCAGGTCGTCACGATCACCCGCGACGGCGCCACCGTCACCGACTTCGACGGCGTACCCGCGACCCCGACGCCGTACCACGTCGACTGGGACCTCGCGGCTGCCGAGAAGGCGGGCTTCGACTGGTTCATGCGCAAGGAGATCTTCGAGCAGCCCCGTGCGGTGGCCGACTCGCTGCTCGGCCGCCACGACGCGCAAGGCCGGCTCCAACTCGACGAACTGCGCATCACCAGCGCCGAGCTGCGCGACGTCGACAAGGTCGTGGTGATCGCCTGTGGCACCTCGTTCTATGCGGGGATGGTCGCCAAGTACGCGATCGAGCACTGGACCCGCATCCCCTGCGAGGTCGAGCTCGCCTCCGAGTTCCGCTACCGGGACCCGATCCTGACCAGAGACACGCTCGTGGTGGCGATCAGCCAGTCGGGGGAGACCGCCGACACCCTGATGGCGATCCGGTACGCCCGCGAGCAGCGCGCGAAGGTGCTCGCGATCTGCAACACCAACGGCTCGACGATCCCACGCGAGTCCGATGCCGTGATCTACACCCACGCCGGCCCCGAGATCGGCGTCGCCTCCACCAAAGGCTTCCTGACCCAGCTCGTCGCCTGCTACCTGCTCGGGCTCTACCTCGCGCAGGTGCGGGACACCAAGTTCGGCGACGAGATCGGCGAGATCGTGCATCAGCTCGAGCAGGCGCCGGCCCGCATCCAGCAGGTGCTCGACGACAGCGAGACCGTGTACGAGCTGGGCCGTGACCTCGCCGGTTCGAAGGTGGTGCTGTTCCTCGGTCGCCACGCGGGCTACCCGGTTGCGCTGGAGGGCGCGCTCAAGCTCAAGGAGCTGGCCTACATCCACGCCGAGGGATTCGCAGCCGGCGAACTCAAGCACGGGCCGATCGCGCTGATCGAGCCAGGGCTTCCGGTTGTCTGCGTGGTGCCGCCCCGAGGCCGGGATGCGCTGCACCAGAAGGTGATCAGCGGCATCCAGGAAGTGCGCGCGCGAGGTGCTCGCACGATTCTGATCGCCGAGGAGGACGACGATTCGGTGTTGCCGTTCGCCGATGCCGTGATCCGGGTGCCCGCCTCGCCGACACTGCTGCAGCCACTGGTGGCGGCCGTACCGCTGCAACTGCTGGCTCTGGAGCTGGCTGACTCCCTGGGGCACGACGTCGACCAGCCACGCAACCTCGCCAAGTCCGTGACGGTCGAGTAGTGGCCATCGTGGGGATCGGTATCGACGTCGTCGACATCGCCCGGTTCGCGGAGTCCCTGGAACGCACCCCGGCGCTCGCCCCGAAACTGTTCACCGAAGCCGAGCGCAGTCGCGGCATCGCCTCGCTCGCGGCCCGCTTCGCCGCCAAGGAAGCGCTTGCGAAGGCCCTCGGCGCCCCGGCCGGGCTGCGGTGGCACGACGCCGAGGTCGTCACGGAGCCCTCGGGCGACCCCAGGTTCGAGTTGCGCGGTTCCGTGCTCGCCCGCGCCACCGCGCTCGGTGCTGCCACCACCCATCTCTCCCTCTCCCACGACGCCGGCATCGCCTCCGCGTTCGTCGTGCTGGAGGCCTGATTGCCCGCCGGATTGTGGCCGATGGCGACTCTTTCTGCTGGTTTGTGGCCGATGTCGACAGGCCCGTGCGGCGAGTCTTGGTCGCCATCGGCCACAACTGGGCCGGCTGGCTTCGTTAGTTTGGTCGCGTGAGATACGCCCATACCGTCGAGCAGGTACGAGCCGCCGAGGTCTCGTTGCTCGCGGCCTTGCCTGAGGGCGTGCTGATGCAGCGCGCGGCCGCTGGGTTGGCGTACGCGCTCGTGGACTTCCTCGGCTCGACTTACGGTCGCCGGGTGCTGCTGCTGATCGGCTCGGGGGATAACGGGGGCGACGCGCTCTATGCCGGCGCGATGCTCGCGCGTCGTGGTGCCGCGGTCGATGCGGTGCTGTTGTCCGACCGGGTCCACCAGCGCGGGCTTGGTGCGCTGCGTGATGCCGGCGGCCGGGTGGTCACCGAACCAGGCGCCCCGGAGGTGGTCGTCGACGGGATCGTCGGTATCGGCGGCTCACCGGGTCTGCGCCCGAACGCGGTGGCCGTGCTCGACCAGCTGGTCGGTGTCCCCGTCGTCGCGGTCGATCTTCCCTCGGGCGTCTCCGTCAACGACGGTCGGCTCGACGGGCCGCACGTCATGGCGGACGTGACGGTCACGTTCGGCACCCACAAGGTCTGTCACCTGGTCGAGCCCGCTGCCAGCGCGTGCGGCGCGGTTCACTTGGTCGACATCGGCCTCGATCTGCCGCCCGCCCCCGTGAGTGCCTTGCAGGCCACCGACGTCGCTGCTTTGCTGCCGCGCCCGGCGACCAACGCGCACAAGTACACCCGAGGTGTGGTGGGCGTACGCGCCGGGTCGGTGACCTATCCAGGGGCGGCGCTGTTATGTGTCGCTGGCGCGTCGAGCGGCCTCGCGGGCATGGTGCGCTACGTCGGGTCCGCGGCCGAGCAGGTCAAGGTCGCCCATCCCGAGGTGGTCGGTGACGGCAAGGCGCAGGCCTGGGTCGTCGGGCCCGGCGGGGGGGACGATGCCGGGGATCAGCTCGCCGCCGCGGTGGCCGAGGGTGTGCCGGCGGTGGTCGATGCGACCGCGCTCGCGCACGTGATCGGACCACTCGGCGTACCCGCGGTACTGACTCCGCACGCTGGCGAGTTGGCCGCGATGCTCGGGGTATCGCGCGCAGCTGTCGAGGCCGAGGGACTCTCGTACGCTCGCTTGGCGGCCGCGCGGTTCGGGTGCGTCGTCCTGCTCAAGGGTCCGCACACGTTGGTCGCCTCTCCGGACGGCTCGGTGCAGGTGACGACCATCGGTCCGCCCTGGCTCGCGACCGCGGGTGCGGGTGACGTGCTCGCCGGGCTGATCGGTTCGTTGCTCGCGGCCGGATTGGCATCCGCAGACGCCGCCGCGGCCGGGTCGTGGCTGCACGGGGCCGCGGCTCAACTGCTGGGTGACGGCCCGATCGTCGCCGGCGAGGTCGCCCGTGCGATTCCGAGGGTCTGCGCGGCGCTGCTCGATCTCCCGTGACCGGCGGGCGCGGCGCCGGTGGTGGTTGAGCGCGGAGCGGCGAGTACGGCCGGGGCTGGGTCCGCTTTCGCGGGTGCGGTCCGCGCGGGGTTGGGGAGTCCCGGAGTCACATGCTGGTCCTGGCGCTCCCCGGTCGCTGCACCAGACCGGACCGTGAGCCCGCCTCTTTTGCGCTCTCGCCCAGGCAGCCTTCGTATGGCGGGGTTGTGGCCGATGGTGACCTGTTCGCTCGGCGTGTCGGCGTCGTCATCGGCCACAAACCAGCAAACACAGTCACCATCGGCCACAATCCGGCGGCAGGCGGGTGAGGATGCGATCACTCGGCGACCAGGTTGCGCCGACTCGACACCAGGTAGGGGAGGATTGGAGCCATGGGCAGCCGCGCGGAGATCGTCGTCGACCTCGACGCGATCCGTGCGAACGTCGCCCACCTGATCGAGGTGTGCGGACCGGTCATGGTGGTGGTCAAGGCCGACGGGTACGGACACGGCATGGAGCCGGTGGCCCGTGCGGCACGACAGGCCGGTGCGAGGTGGATCGGTGTTGCCACGATCGACGAGGCGTTGGCGCTGCGTGACGCCGGCGACGAAGGCCGGCTGCTGTGCTGGCTGACCGCACCCGGCGAGGACTACGCGCGAGCCGTCGAAGCCGGGATCGACCTGACCGCCTACACCGTCGCGGAGGTCGACGAGATCGCCGAGGCGGCCAACCCCGACCGGCCGGCGCGGCTGCAGCTCAAGGTCGACACCGGCCTCTCGCGCGGTGGAGCCGCCAGCGCCGACTGGCCTTCGGTCGTACGCGCCGCTGCCCAGGCCCAAGCCGACGGACTCGCGATCGTGACCGGGGTCTGGTCGCACTTCGCGTGCGCCGACGAGCCCGGCCATCCGGCCAACGACGCGCAGGAAGCGGCTTTCCGAGAGGCACTCGCCGTGGTCGACGAGACCGGGCTGGCCCCCGAGGTACGCCATCTCGCGAACTCCGCCGCGGCCTTGCTGCGGCCCAGCGCTCGCTTCGACCTCGTTCGCTGTGGCATCGCCAGCTATGGCCTATCCCCGGCGCCGGCCGTTGGCGATCCCGCCCACTTCGGCCTCACGCCCGCGATGACCGCGCGAGCCCGGCTCGCCGTGGTCAAGCGGATCCCCGCCGGCGCCGGGGTGTCCTATGGGCACGAGTTCGTTGCTGCCCACGACACGACGGTGGCGCTGGTGCCGGTCGGGTACGGCGACGGCATCCCCGTGCATGCCTCCGGCCGCGGCCCGGTGTCCGCGGCGGGTGCGCGGCGTACGATCGCGGGTCGGGTGTGCATGGACCAGTTCGTGATCGATCTCGGCGACGACACGGCCCAACCCGGCGACGAAGCGGTGTTGTTCGGGCCCGGCACTCACGGCGAGCCCACCGCGCAGGACTGGGCCGATGCCGCCGACACGATCAACTACGAGATCGTGACCCGGATCGGCGGCCGGTTCGAGCGACGGTACGAGGGGGAGCGGTGACGCTGGAGATCAGCGTGGTCGGTCCTGAGGCCGCCGCCGCGGTGGTGGCGACGATCCACGCGGGCTTCGGGGCGCGCAAGGTCCTCGACCCGCCCTCGACCGCGCTGTTGGAGACGGTCGAGTCCGTACGCTCCGCACTTGCCGAGCACGGCGGTGTCGTCGCCTGCCAGGACGGTCAGGTCGTCGGATCGCTCCTGTTCGAGCCGCACGACGACGCACACGGACAACAGCTCGGCCTGCGCCGCGTGTCGGTGCTCCCGAGGGCGCAGCGCTCGGGCGTGGCGAAGGTGATGACCGAGTACGCCGAGAGGGTCGCTGCCGAGCGCGGCTGGTCCGGCATCCGCCTGGCGGCCCGGACGGAGTTGCCCGCCACGGTCCGGTTCTGGCACAACCTCGGCTACCGCGAGCTCGAGCATCGTGGGCCGCTGATGACGATGGCCAAGGAGCTGCCGCTGGAGTACGCCACGCCCACCGCCGAGCGCACCCGTGACCTCGGCCGGCGGCTGGGTCCGCTGCTGCGGCCCGGCGACCTGGTCATCCTCAGCGGGGACCTCGGGGCCGGCAAGACCACCTTCACCCAGGGGTTGGGGCAGGGCCTGGGCGTGCGTGGTGAGATCACCTCCCCGACGTTCGTGATCGCCCGGGTGCACCCGTCGCTGGCAGCCGGCCCCGCTCTCGTACACGTCGACGCCTATCGTCTCGGCGGTCTCGGCGAGCTGGACGATCTCGACCTCGATACGTCTGTCGAATCCTCGGTCACGGTCGTGGAGTGGGGATCCGGCGTCGCCGAAGGGCTGGCCGACGACCGGCTCGAGGTACGCATCACCCGGGCAGCCGGCGACGATCTGGACGAGCGACGCATGATCGAGCTGGTGCCGATCGGGGCGCGGTGGCTCGGCAGCGGTCTGCACGCATTGGGTTAGGGCATGGCTCTCATTCCCGGCCCCGCATCCCCGGCCCCGCATCCGGGCCGGCTGCGCTGGACGAGCTCGACGTAGCCCGCTGCGCCCTCACCCATCCGCGTGGGCGGACCGGGCGCGGATACCGCGGCTGCAAGCCGGCAGTGAGGTGCGAGACACGACCGAGCAATCTAGGCCATGCATTGGGTGAGGCGTGTACGGGGAGAGCCGCGGTTCGATCTCGGGCATGGCGGCCAGTAGCGGCGGAGGAGGGCCTTGCATTAGCGGTGTTGTGGCCGATGCCGACAACTCCGCGGGCCCGATCATTGTCGCCATCGGCCACAAGCCGGCGGTAACAGTCGCGATCGGCCACAATCCGGCAAGGCGGTCAGGCGGGCTCGGTCGGTCAGGCGGGCAGGATGGTGCCGGTGACCTCGCCGAGGGCGATGCGGCCGCCGAGGGCTCCGGGGGCACTGGCCCGCAAGGTGACCGTGTCGCCGTCCTCCAGGAACGTGCGGTTGTCGGCGAACGGCTCCCTGCCGCCCCACGACAGTTCCAGGAACGACCCGCGCTGGTCGTGCTCGGGCCCCGAGATCGTGCCGGAGGCGAACAGGTCGCCGGTGCGCAACGACGCGCCGTTGACGGTCAGGTGCGCGAGCATCTGGGCGGGGGACCAGTACATGCTCGAGTACGGCGGCCGTGAGACGACTCTGCCGTTGAGCACGACCTCCACCTCGATGTCGAGGCCGGGCGCACCGCCGTCGACCTGGAGGTAGGGCAGCGGTGCCGGGTCCTGGCCGGGCAGGGCGCAGACGGCGGGCTCCAGCGCCGCCAGCGGCGTGATCCACGGCGAGATCGAGGTTGCGAACGACTTGCCCAGGAACGGTCCGAGCGGCACGTACTCGAATGCCTGGATGTCGCGTGCGGACCAGTCGTTGAGCAGGGTGACTCCGAAGACGTGGTCTTTCCAGGCATCGGCGGGCACTGGATCGCCGTGGGTCGAAGGCGTTCCGACGACGAATCCGAGCTCTGCTTCGACGTCCAGGCGCCGGCACGGGCCGAAGTCGTCGGCGTGCCGCTGCCCGCTGGGCCGGCGTACGCCCGTGCCCGACACCACGACGGTGCCCGCGCGCCCGTGGTAGCCGATCGGCAGGCGCCGCCAGTTCGGGGTGAGCGCCTCGCCGTCGGGCCGGAAGATGCGGCCGACGTTGGTGGCATGGTGGATCGAGGCGTAGAAGTCGACGTAGTCGGCCACCTCGAAGGGGAGGCGTAGGGCGACCTCGGAGACCGGAATCAGCCAAGGCGAGACGAGATCTGCCCGGGCGTGGTCGGTCAGCAGCGCGACGAGCCACTGCCGGGTGGCATCCCAGGCGTCGGGCCCGGCCGCGAGGAACGGGTTGAGGCTGGCCGCCTCGAACAGGCCCGCCGGCTCGAAGCCCGTGGCCGCGGCGACCGGCGCGAGGTCGACGACGCGGTCGCCGATGCGTACGCCGGCCCGGGGTCCCTGGTCGCGGTGGCTGAACACGCCGAGCGGAAGGTTGTCGACGTCGTACGCCGACCCCGCGGCGCCCGGTACCCAGGTGCTCATGACGCGGCCGTCCGGTCGCCCAACTCGATCAGGTCGTGGCCCCAGGTGTGTCTCTTGTCCCCGCCGACGCCTCCACGCTTCCGCCTCCCGACCGGCCGCGTTGGACGAGTTCGACGCGGCTCGTCGTGCTCGGCCGTGCTCACGCCCGCACCAGTCCCAGCTCCACCAGGTCGGCGTACGGCTCGCGTACCGCGCAGCAGCCGAACGAGGTGAACCACCGCCGTGCCGAGGCCAGGCTGTCGTCGCCGGCCTGCCCGACGAGACGCACGACCTCCGCCGAGTCCCGCTCGGCGATGATCGCCGCCACTTCGTCGAGGCTGGCCCCGTCGAGCGCGGCGCGTGTGCCGAGCAGGATGCCCAGGAAGCCGTGCTGCCATACGCCCATCTCCTCGTCGAAGTGAGGGAGCGCATGGTGTAGTCCGGCGGTGCACTTGAACGGCGTCTCGCGATCGAGCGCGGCGTCGATGCAGGTGGCGATGACGGCAGGCCCGCGGAAGTAGTCGGCCTCGACCCCGCCGGTGCGGAACTTCAGCGCGTGCCCGGCCTCGGCCACCACGTCCAGCGCCTGGAACCACGAGGTCGGAGGATCGCCCTGGGGCAGCGGCGGCTCGATGTGGACGACCGCGTCGCCGAGGTCGTCGCGAACCTGGTCGAACGCGGCGACCACCCGGGCCGCGCTGCGTGGTAGGTCACCCTCGTCGCGCAGCGAGGCCTCGAACGCGCGGATCTCCAGCCGCCCCGATCGCGCGGCCCAGCGTACGGCCGGCTCGATCGTTCCCGCGCCACCCGTCACGACGATGCTCACCGGGAGCGGCGGCGCCCCTGGTTCTGGGCCGTGCTGGTCAGTTCGCGCGGCCGCGGGTCCCTGCGCGGAGTCCCGGCGGCCTTCCCCTGGGTCGCCGGGACCCGGTGTTGAGCCGCCGCCCTCGCCTCTGGCCTGGCCGTGGTCACCAGCACAACCCAGCAGTTCGAGCAGTTCGGGAACCCGCTCGTCGCTGATCACGAACGGACCGACTAGGTCGGCGTACGTCGACGCCTGGTGCTCGGCGCGGTCGGTCAGTGCTCGTTCCAGCGCGGTGTTGCCGGGCGGGAAGATCGCCGCGTCGTCGACGAGACCGTGCAGGTAGGTGGGCACGGCGCCCGGCGAGAGCAGGGGAACGGTTGACACGAGACTGACCCTAACGCATCGTGAACCTGCTAAACGGATAGATATGTCCGTTAATCGAACAAAGAGGCAGCTCATGGCGTACTACCGGCAGGTCGGGGAGATTCCCCAGAGGCGGCACACGGCGTTCCGGCCGGACGGGACCCTGCACTACGAGGAGCTGATGGGCGAGGAGGGCTTCTCCTCCGACTCGGCGTTGCTCTACCACCGCGGAGTGCCGTCGGCGATCGTCGATTCGCAGGTCTGGGAATTGCCGTCGCTGGAGTTGACGGCCAACCATCCGCTGCTGCCGCGTCATCTCAAGCTGCACAACCTGTTCGGCGACGAGTTGGTCGACGCGGTCACCGGGCGGCGGCTGGTGCTGGGCAACGGGGACGTACGCCTCTCCTACGTCGTCGCCTCGGAGCCGTCGCCGCTCTATCGCAACGCGGTCGGCGACGAGTGCGTGTTCGTGGAGTCGGGCTGGGGCAGCGTCGAGTCCGTCTTCGGTGTGGTCGCGTACGAGGCCGGCGACTACGTGCTGATCCCGCGCGCCACCACGCACCGCTGGGTGCCGGTCGAGCCGTCACGGCTCTACCCGATCGAGGCCAACAGCCACATCGGCCCGCCCAGGCGCTACCTGTCTCGGTACGGGCAGTTCCTGGAGCACGCACCTTACTGCGAGCGCGACCTGCACGGGCCGGTCGAGCCGTTCCTGGTCGAAGGCACGGATGTCGAGGTGCTGGTCAAGC
Source organism: Nocardioidaceae bacterium (assembly GCA_047605165.1). Lineage (GTDB taxonomy): Bacteria > Actinomycetota > Actinomycetes > Propionibacteriales > Nocardioidaceae > SSC3. The sequence goes on along the minus strand of JASGGG010000052.1, from coordinate 569 downwards.
ATCGCGGCAACGGACCGGCCGGACTGGTCGGCTCGCGGTTGGTCTACGACACCCACCCGTTCGACGTGGTCGGCTGGGACGGCTGCCTCTACCCGTACACCTTCAACGTCCGCGACTTCATGCCGATCACCGGCAAGGTGCACCAGCCGCCGCCGGTGCATCAGGTCTTCGAGGGCCACAACTTCGTGATCTGCAACTTCCTGCCCCGCAAGGTCGACTACCACCCGCAGGCGATCCCGGTGCCCTACTACCACTCGAACGTCGACAGCGACGAGGTGATGTTCTACGTCGCCGGTGACTACGAGGCACGCAAGGGCAGCGGCATCGACGTCGGCTCGATCTCACTGCATCCGGGCGGTTACGCGCACGGCCCCCAGCCGTCGGCGGTCGAGGCCTCGATCGGCGCGGAGTACTTCGACGAGACAGCCGTCATGGTCGACACCTTCCGCCCGCTCGAGCTCGGCGAGGGCGGACTGGCCTGCGAAGACGACGCGTACGCCTGGACCTGGGCCGGCCGCCGCGCCTGAGGCACCGCGGGTCGGATCGCAGTCATCCAGTGACTGCGATCC
>JASGGG010000051.1:0-20774 GCA_047605165.1 Nocardioidaceae bacterium | reverse complement strand
AGAACAGTTGCTCATACGCTTCAGGCGATCCTGAAGCCAGCGCTTCGCCGAACTTCTCGATCCAGACCTCTGCAATGGACACAGCATCCACTCCACGCAGGGGGGACTTCGCAGTCACTGCTGTCTTCTCCTTCTGCTCCTTGTCGAGGTGCCACACACCGGCCAAGAACCCCTGAGCCGACCCCGAGGATCCGGTCAGCTCACCGCCAGGTCATCGGAGAAGTGCTCCTCCAGCCAGGCGCGACATCGGGCGTCGTACTCGAAGGGCCCACCGCCGTAGGGGACAGCGAGGAGACCGGGCCGGCTGGTGTCGCCCTCGTTGGTGTAGTAGCCCGGGGTGCAGAGCTGGTCGCTCGCGGTCCGGTCGACCTGCTTGGAGGCGACTTCCTCCGCCCATCGCTGCTCGGCCTCGACGGTGGGGTCGATGGTGGTGATGCCCTCGTCGTAGCAGCGCTGGACCACGCGGGCGACGTGCTGCCCCTGGATGTCGAGGATGTGGGTGGCGTTGGCCGTGAAGGCTGCGTGCGGGGAGTTGCCGGGGGTAAAGAGATTCGGGAAGCCGTGCGTAAGCAGGCCGTGCACCGACTGGACACCGGACGCCCACCGGTCGGCCAGCGAGACGCCATCGCGACCGATCACCTCGAACTCGCCGGTCTCGTACGGCGGCAGCCACACGTCGAACCCGGTCGCGTAGATGATCGCGTCGACCTCATACTCCTCGCCCTTGACCACGATGCCGTGCGCGGTGATCCGGTCCGGCCCGCGACCGTCGGTGTCGAGCAGCCGCACGTTGGGCCGGTTGAACGTCGGCAGGTAGTCGTCGCTGAAGGTCGGCCGCTTGCAGAGGTAGTAGTACCAGGGCTTGAGGGCCTCGGCGGTCTCCTTGTCGGTGACCACCGAGTCGACGCGCGCCCGCAGCTCGGTCATCTTCGCCAGGTCGACCGCGTCGGATTGCTCGCGCTTGTCGCCATCCTCCGCCTCGCCGAACGAGAAGCCGTCGAGGCCGATGAACACGTCGGTCCAGGCGTCCTTGACCAGGACCTCGTCCTGCTTGATCCCCATCAGCAGCGACGTGAAGTTGTCGGTGTAGGCCCGCTGCCACCCGGGCTGCAAGGCGCCCGCCCAGGCGTCGTCGGTCGGCCCATTGTCGCGCACGTCGACCGTGGAGGGCGTGCGCTGGACGACGTACAGCTGCAGGGCCCATTCGGCGAGGTAAGGGATGCACTGGACCGCCGACGCCGCGGTGCCGATGATCGCGACGCGCTTGTCGGACAGGCCGGTCAGCCCACCCTCGGGGCCGCCGCCGGTGTAGTCGTAGTCCCAGCGGCTGGAGTGGAAGGCGCGGCCCTCGAAGTCCTCGATGCCGGGGATCCCGGGAAGCTTGGGCCGGTGGATGGCCCCGGTATTGAGGGTGAGGAAGCGGGTGCGCACCTGGTCGCCGCGGTTCGTCCGCACCAGCCATTGGGCGTTCCCCTCGTCCCACGACATCGAGGTGACGGTGGTCTGGAAGAGCGCCAGGTCGTAGAGCCCGTAGGTGCGGCCCACGCGCCGGAAGTGCTCAAGGATCTCCTGCCCACGCACGTACCGCTCGGTCGGCATGTAGCCGGTCTCCTCGAGCAGCGGCAGGTAGATGTAGGACTGCACGTCGCAGCGCACGCCCGGGTACCGGTTCCAGTACCAGTTGCCGCCGAGGTCGGCACCCTTCTCGATCACGCGGACCCGCTGGACCCCGGCCATCCGCAGCCGGGCCGCGGTCAGCAGCCCGGACATGCCGCCGCCGATCACGACGGCATCGACCTCGTCGGTGACCGGCTCGCGCTCGACGACCTCGGCGTACGGGTCCTCGACCATCCGCCCGGTGGCCCGGTGGTACTGGCCGAGGCCGTCGGAGCGCAGCCGCTTGTCGCGCTCGACGAGGTACTTCTCGCGGACGTCGTCCGGGTCGACGAGCGTCGGCTGGGCAGAGTCTTGAAGGGTCAAGGAAGTTCCTCTCGTGAGAGCGATCGGCGGGTCAGCCGAGCAGGGCCTGGTTGACGAGGGTCCGTAGCCGGCCGTCGACCGGATACGTCGTGTGCGGGACGAGGTTGGCCAGGAAGACCACAACGACGTCGGTCCGCCGGTCAGCCCAGAAGGTGGCACCGGCCGCACCGGCCCAGAAGACTTCGCCCTCGTGACGGACGTGGCCGTTCGCGACCGCGTCGATGACGACGCCGAGACCGAGGCCGTGGCCGAGCCCGGCGTAGCTGTTGGCGAAGTGCGGTCCGCCGAGCGACTCGATGTCGGCGCCACCGGGCAGGTGGTTACGGCGCATGTGGGCCACGGTCGCCGGCGCCAGGACCCGCTCCCCGTCGACCTCGCCGCCACCGGTGAACAGCCGTCCGAACGCGTGGTAGTCGCGCGCGGTCGAGGTCAGGCCGCCGCCGCCGGACGGAAACGCCGGCGGCGTCAGGGCGACGGGTACGGCGCAAAGGCCTGCGCCCTCCTCGTGCGCTGCCGCGAGGTAGACCGGCGCCACCCGGTCGCGGTCCGCCTCGGGCACCACAAAGTGGGTGTCTGTCATGCCGAGCGGCTCAAGGACACGCTCGCGGAGATAGGAATCGAAGGGCCGGCCGGACACGACCTCGACCACACGTCCGAGGACGTCGAAGGCGCGCGAATAGTTCCAGCTCGTGCCGGGCTCGTAGAGCAGGGGTGCCGATGCGATCGCGTCCGCCGCCTCGGCCAGCGTGGCCTCGGGGACGTGCGTCTCCCAGGGCTCCGCCCGTCCAGGACGGTCTAACTCGGCGACCTCGTAGCCGTAGGACAGACCGGCGGTGTGGGACAGCAGGTGCCAGAGGCGCACCGGCTCTGCGGCCGGTGCGGTGATCGCGCGCTCGGCGTTGCCGCGACGGACGACGCGCGCGTCGGCGAACGCCGCGATCAGCTCTCTCACGGGAGTGGCGAGGTCGACCAGTCCCTGCTCGACCAGGGTCATCACCGCGACGGCGGTGACCGGCTTGGTCAGCGAGTGTATCGCGTACAGGGTGTCGGGCCCGACACCCCGGCCGGCCTCGCGGTCGGCGTACCCGTGGCTGGCGGCGTGCACGACCTCGCCCGCGTGCCCGACGACGAGCTGCCAGCCGGGCAGCACGCCCTCGTCGACGAACCGGGCGAGGGCCCGGTCGATGACGGCCAGACGGCCCGCGTCGAAGCGCTCGGTCACGACGCCTCGGGGGGTACGGCAAGCTCGGCGCCCGCGAGCGCGTCGCGGCGCTCGTGGATGGCGGCGAGGCTGGTAGCGCGGGCGTCCGCGACGGCCGCTGCGTCGATCCCCTCGACCGCCCGCCAACAGCGCACGAGGCTGCCGGTCGGCGACTCCTGGAGGGACTGCGCCTCGCTGCGGCAGCGATCGGTGGCGAACAGGCAGCGGCCGGACAAGTAGCAGCCTTGGGGCAGGTCGATCGGGCTGGGGATCTCTCCGCCCAGGCGCTCCCACCGCGCGTCCTCGTCGAGACGCTGACCGGGGTCGGGCCGCAGGGTCGCCGCCAGCAGCGCGCGCGTGTAGGGGTGCTGGGGGTTGGCGAAGACCTGGTCGAGCGAGCCGATCTCGACGACCTGGCTGAGGTACATCACGGCCACCCGGTTGCAGATCTCGCCGACCAGGGCGAGGTTGTGCGAGATGAACACGTAGGCGACGCCGAGCCGGGCCTGGAGCTCGCGCAGCAGCACGATCAGCTCCGCCTCGGCCTCGGGAGCCAGCGCCGAGGTAGGCTCGTCGAGGACGATCAGTTTCGGGTCGGTGGCGATGGCACGCGCGATCGAGCATCGCTGGGCCACACCCGCAGAGAGTTCACGCGGCTTGAGGTTGGACAGGTCCGCCGGGACGCCGACCAACGTCAGCAGTTCGCGCACCCGCTTGGCGCGCTGGCGGGAACTGAGGTCGGTGTGGATCTTCAACGGCTGGGCGATCGCCTGGCCGATGGTCATCCGCGGGTTAAGCGAGTCCATCGGCTCTTGGAAGACGATGCGCAGGTCACGCCGCAGTGCGCGCAGCTGCTTCTTGCTGGCCTGGGACATGTCCTGGGCGGCGAAGACGACGGTGCCCGACGTCGGCTCGATCAGCCGCAGCATGCAGCGGCCCAAGGTGGTCTTGCCGCTGCCGCTCTCGCCGACCAGCCCGAGCGTGTCGCCGGGGAAGACGTCGAGGGTGACGTCGTTGCAGGCCTGCACGGTCTTGTCGGTGCCTTTGAGCGCGAACTGCTTGGTCAGTCCCCGCACCTGCAGCAGGGCGGTCCCCGAAGTCGACTCAGGCATCAACCGCCTCCTTCTTCCTGCCAGCCCACGCGCCCGCCACGACCGAGGCCCGGTGGCACCGGACCTCGTGGCCCTCCCCGACGGCCTCCAGCACCGGCCTACTGCTCGCGCAGCCGGCGTCGACATCGGCGAACGGGCAGCGCTCGTGCAGCAGGCAGCCCGACGGCAGCCGCTGGGTGTCGACGGACTGACCGCGCAGCCTGCTCGAGTCGTCGACCCTCCGGTGCTCGGCGGCCAGCAGGGCGAGCGTCGCCGGGTGCTCCGGGTCGGTGAAGAACGTCGATGCCTCGGCGTGCTCGACCACCTGGCCAGCGTGCATCATGTAGATCTCGTCGCAGTAGTTGGCCACCACGCCGAGGTCCTGGCTGACCAGGACCAGGGTGCTGCCGGCCCTGCGCACCGACGCAGTCAGATCATCCAGGATCTGCGCGCGCACAGTCACGTCGAGGCCGCTGGTCGGCTCGTCGGCCAGCAGTACCTTCGGCCCGCACGCCAGGGCCAGGGTGATCACCACGCGTTGGGCCATGCCACCGGAGAGCTCTGAGGGAAGCGCAGCGTAGCGACGCTCAGGGTCGTTGATGCCGACGAGCGAGAGCAGCTCCAACACCCGCTCGCGGGCCTCGGCCTTCGAGGCGCCGGTGTGGTTGCGGTAAACGGCGGAGACCTGGTCGCCGACGCGGACCACGGGGTTGAGCGAGGCGCGGGGCGTCTGGGTCACCAGGGCGACGTCACGGCCGCGGATGCGGCCCAACTCCTTCTCGCTCTTGCCCAGCAGCTCCTCGCCGTCGAGCCGCACCGAGCCGCCAACGATCTTCGCGTAGCGCTTGGTCAGGCCCAGGGTCGCCCACATGGCGGTCGACTTGCCCGACCCGCTCTCCCCCACCAGCCCCACGATCTTGCCGCGCGGCGCGGTGAAGTCGAGCTGGTTGACCACCTGATCCGGGCGGTCACCGGGTGCCTGGAAGCGCACGGTCAGGCCGCGCACTTCAAGCAGCTCGCTCATTCGTCGAACATGGCCCGGCGGACCCCCTCCGCTACGGCGGCGAACCCGAACACCGCAAGACTCATCGCCAAACCCGGGAAGACCGACGGCCACCAGACGCCGCTGACCATGCCGTTGGCACCGACCGCGACCATCGAGCCCCACTCGGGCGTCGGCGGCTGGATGCCCGCTCCGATGAAGGACAGGCCGGCAGTCACGATGATCGACCAGCCCAAGGTGATGCCCAGCTGCGCCCAGACCGGCGTGAGCGAGTTGGGGAAGACGTGCCGGAAGGCCGCCGACCACTCAGTGGCGCCATCGGCCCGGGCAGCCTCGACGAAGGTGCGGCCCTTGAGAGCCACCACCTGCGTGCGGGTCAACCGGATGAAGATCGGCACGTTGAGGAACGCGACCACCGCGACGATGTTGAGCGCGTTGCGCCCGCCCATGGTCACGAAGATCATCGCGAAGACCATCAGCGGGAAGGCCTGGACGACATCGGAAACCCGCAGCACCAAGGCGCCAACGCGGCCGCCGAAGAAGCTCGACAGGAGCCCGATCGACGAGCCCACGATCACCGACACCGCCGTCGCCAGCAAGGCGATGGTGATGTCGACGCGCGCGCCAGCGATCACCCGCGAGAAGATGTCGAGCCCGGCGGCGTCGGTGCCGAACCAGTGCGACCCTCCGGGGGCCACGAGCACCTCACCGGTCGACTCCGTCGGGTCGTACGGCGCGAGGTACGGGCCGACGACCGCCAGCAGCACGAACAGCGTGGCGATGGAGCCCGCCACGAGCAGCAGCTTACTCTCGACGAAGGTCGCGACTAGGCGGGCCCGCATCGAGACGCCCCTGACGACGATCTCGGTCGCGGGGTCGGCCACCGCTGAGACGGTGAGGTTGACGGTCATGCGTCCAGCGCCACTCGTGGGTCCAGCAGGGCGTGGGCGATGTCCATCACGATGAACACCGTCAGCGCGATCGCGGTCATCACGATCACCGAGCCCTGGATCACCGGGTAGTCGAGGTTGAGCGTGGCGTTGAGGGCCAGTTGGCCCAGGCCCGGCATCGAGAACACGTTCTCGAGCAGCACCGCGCCGCCGAGCATGAACCCGAACAGGATGCCCACGAGGGTGAGCACCGGGCTGACGGCGATCCGCAGCATCTGGCGCCGTACCTTTCCCTGCGGGAACCCGCAGGCCCGCGCGTAGAGGATGTAGTCGCTGCCGAAGACCGCCTCGGCGCTCTGCCGGGTCATCTTGGTCATCGGCCCGCTCAGCACGAAGGCGAGCGTGACCACCGGCAGCACCAGGTGCCCGGCGATGTTGCCGGCGGCGTCGGGCTGGCCGGCGATGATCGCGTCAAGGAGCGGGAAGTGCGTTACCTCGGGTGGCGCGACGTAGATCGGGTCCATCAGGCCCAGCGGTGCGGGAAGGACCTGCAGCTTGAAGAAGAAGACGTAGACGAAGATCAGCCCCCACCAGAACTCCGGCTGGGCCCCCGCGAACAGCGAGTAGCCGAAGACCCAGCGGTCCAGGCGCGAGCCCGGGCGCGAGGCGACGTAGAGGCCGAGGGGCACCGAGATGAGCAGCGCCAGCAGGAACGCCGGGACGACGAATTGCAGGGTCACGGCCAAGTGGTCGAGCACCTGCGGAAGGACGGCGGTGCTGTCCTTCCACGAGGTGCCGAACGAGCCGTGCGCAACACCCTTGGCGTACTCGACCAGCTGTCCCCCGAGGGACTTGTCCAGGCCCAGTGCCTCGGAGGCCAGCCGCCGGGCGTCGGGGCTCGGGTTGGTCCCGATCATCCCCGCCACTGGGTCGGGCGGGAGGGCCCTGAGCAGCACGAACGTGCCCAGGGCCACCCCGATGATCTGCAGAATCCCGAACGCGACCCGCTTGCCGATGAAGCCAAGCACCGGTGCCACCTGCCTCAGCGGGTCAGGTAGGCGTACTTGAACTGGCTGTCCGGCGTGGACACGACGCCCTTGATCCCATCGGCGACCGCGAACTGCGTCTGGGGCAGCGCGATCGGGATCCAGGGCAGGTCGTCCCAGAGGATGTCCTGGATCTCCTTGAGCAGCGCGTTGCGTTCCTCGCCGTCGGGCAGCTGGGCGGACTCGGCATACAGCGAGTCGACCGTGTCGTTGGCGTAGTTGTTGGCGTTGACGATGCCGCCCTTCGCGGCGCTGACGTAGAACACTTGCATCGCGTAGCCGGCGTCGGGGATCAGGGCTCGGGCGTTGTTCATCATGTAGATTGGCACGTCCTTGGTCGTGATCGACCGCGAGCCGTACTCAGCCTCGGTGATGGGCTCGAGGGTGATCGGGATGCCGACCTTGGCCAGTGCCGTCTGGATCAGGATCGCGATCGGCTCGAGGGTACCCTTGCGCTCGGAGTCGTAGTTGAGCACCAGGCCCTTGGCATACTGCTCGAGGCCCTTGCCGTCGGGGTAGCCAGCCTGGGCGAGCAGCTCCTTGGACTTCTCTAGGTCGGTGTCGTACGGGGTCTCCTCGACGATGCCGGCATACCCTGAGGCGATCACGGAGTTCTTGCGCTCAGCGCTGCCGTAGTAGATCTGGTCGATGATCTCGTCGTAGGGCAGGGCGTAGGCGACGGCCTGACGCAGCAGCCTCCCCTTGTCCCCGACCCACGGCTCGATATCGAAGTTGGGCATGAAGTAGAGGTCGTCGGTGCCGGTGTAACCGAGCACGTCGACCTTGTCGTTGGAGCCCAGCTCCTTGTACTGGTTGGGGGTCAGGCCCTGGGTCGCCTGCACCTGGCCGTTGACGAGCGAGGCCACGCGGTTGGCGTCGGACGGCACCTTGGTCTCGATGACCTTGGTGAAGTAGGGCTGCTCGTACCAGCCCGGGTTGGCCTCCCAGGTCAGCGAGTTGCCGGAATCCCACTGCGAGACACAGTAGGGGCCGAAGCCTGCCGGACCGACCTTCTGCGTGTAGTCGTGGGCCCACGGGTCGGCGTCGGTGACGTGCTTCTTCAACTCGGTGCTGTCGAACGTCGCCAGGAATGGGATGGTGAGCACGCGCGGGAACAGTGCGTTGGGTGCCTGCAGCTTGAACTGCACGGTGTGCTCGTCGACGGCCGTCACCTCGGTAAGCGTTTTGTCCGCGTCGGTCGCGCCCTCGGCCACCGCGTCGGCGTTGAAGACGCCGCCCACGTTGCCGAAGAACCACCCGATGGCGTTGGTGCCGGTTACGCTCTTCATCCGCCCCCAAGTCCAGACGATGTCCTCGGCGGTCAGCGGGTTGCCGGCGCAGCTCTTGATGTCGTCGCGCAGCTTAATAGTCCAGGTCTTGCCGTCCTCCGAGGACTCCCACGAGGTGGCCATCGCCGGCTGGAAGTCGGTGTAGTCAGGGTAGAGCACCCCGTCCTCGTCCTTGAGGGAGTACGTCAGCAGCGTCCCGAACGCGTTGCCGATCGACTCGATCGCCGACTGGGTGGCACTGTTCGGGCCATCTGGGTCGAAGCCCGTGGTGACGTCCTCGAGCGCCACCACCAGGGTCTTGGAGTCGCCTTTGGCGCTACCGCCACCACTGTCGGTACAGCCGGCGATGGCGAGTGCGCCAACGACGAGACCGAGGACGAGCAGCCGGGTGCGGGACGAGCGGGACGACGTCATCGGGACTCCCTACAACTGAACACAGGAAACTAAAAGTTCTGTGTATCCGATACGATATCGGCGGATACTAGTCTCAGGGTCGGAGCGGGCGCAAGGGTCTGGCTCAGTCCGCGAGGAGAGGAGCGAGGCGGTGGTGCCCGGTGGCCGCCTGCCACGCACGCCCCACACGCAGGCACGTCGCCTCGGCGAACGGCCGACCCACGACCTGGACGCCGATCGGCAGTCCGGAGGCGGACAGCCCGGCCGGGACGACCAGGGACGGCAGCCCTGTCACGTTGAACGGGCAGGTCATGTGCGAGACCACGTCGATCCAGGGCAGCCGTTCGCCGGCGACCTCGCACGTCAGGTCGTCCAAGCGCGGCGCCACGACGCTGCTGGCCGGGACGACGATCACATCGACCGACCTGAACGCCTGCTCGTAGTCGAGTTGCAGCAGGTGCCGCAGCCGCAGGGCCCGGGCGTAGTCCACCGCCCGCACGTCGAGGCCCTCAGCGAGACGGTCCACGAGTACCGGGTCGTCGGCCCGCAGCCGTTCCAGGTGCTGCTCGTGGAGCGAGGCGCCCTCGGTCAGCACGATCGGCCAGTACACCGCCTCAGCCAGGTACGCATGGGGCAGCCGGACCGGCACGATCTCCGTACCGAGGCCGGCCATCACCTCCAGCGTCGTCGCGGTCACTGTCAACACGTCCGCGTGGGAGCGGTCGCCGAACCACTCCTCCGGTACCCCGATCCGGGTGCCGCGCAGGTCGGCCCTGTCCAGGCCGTCGTACGCCGTGGGGGCGCGGCGGGCGTCGACCGACGAGGGGTCGCGCGGGTCGGCTCCCTCGATCACGCCGAGCACGAGGCCGAGATCGTCGGCCGACCGGGCGATCGGGCCGACGTGGTCGAGCGTCCAGGACAGCGGCATGACGCCGGTCCGTGGGACCCGGCCGTAGGTCGGCTTGAGGGCGCTGACGCCGCAGTACGCGGCCGGGATACGGAGCGACCCTCCCGTGTCAGTGCCTAGCGTGAACGGCAGCGCGCGCGCGGCCACCGCCGCCGCCGACCCCGACGACGTACCGCCGGTCGTGCGCCCGAGATCCCACGGGTTCCTGGTCGTGCCGAACGCGTTGGTCACGCCGCCGAGGGCCAGGGTGAAGGTCTGGAGCTTGGCGACGAGCACGGCGCCGGCCGCCTCGAGCCGCTCGACGACGGTGGCGCTTCGCTCCGGCACCCAGTCGGCGTACAGCTGCGAGTTGCCTGTGGTCCGCACGCCCTGGGTGGCGATCACGTCCTTGACGCCGAACGGCACGCCTTCGAGCGCTCGCGGCGTCCCGTCGCGCCACCGACGGTCGCTCTCAGCCGCGCGCTCTCGAGCACGATCGTCAGTCAGCATCACGACCGCGCCGGTGGCCGGGTCGGTGCGATCGAGTGCGGCGAGGCACGCCTCCACCGCGGTTGACGGCGCCGTCGCCCTGGCTTCGAACGCCGTCAGCAGGTCACGCACACCCGCCTCAGGCACCGAAGCTCTCGATCCAGCGAACGGCATGGGCGGGCTCGACGTGGTCCAGGTAGGACAGCTCGACCTCGGCCACGGCGACCTGCCGCCAGGCCGCGGCGGTGGTCGCAGCAGGCTGGTCGTCCGCCCGGCCGGCGGTCGTCTCGGGCTCGGACATGGCATCTCCTCAGCGTCGCGTGTATCTGATATCATACTTGTGTGCGATCGACCGCGCCACGAAGGGAGACGTGGGTGACCAACCAGCTGACGCTGGCCGACGGTGTGCGTGTGTTCGCCGAGGCGAGCCCCGAAAAGGTCTGCGCGACCGACGACAGCCGCGACATGACCTACGCCGAGCTGGGCCGTCGCTCGGCCCGGGTCGCCAATGCGCTGCTGGAGATCGTGCCTGAGGGCTGCACGCGGGTCGGGGTGATGCTGACCAACCGTCTCGAGTGCCTCGAGCTGATCACCGGGCTGGCCAAGAGCGGGCTCACGCTCGTGCCCCTGAGCCCGCGGCTCACCGAGCCCGAGATCCGCTACATCGTCGAGCACTCCGGCTGCGGGCTGATCATCACCCAGCTCTCGCTGCGCGACCTGGCCCGCTCGGTGCTCGACGTCCCCACGCTCAACCGGGTCCTGGTCATGGACTCCGACGACGAGGACTCCTACGAGCGCCTGCTCGCCGGCGCGCCCACGACCGACCCCGACCTCGCGGTCTCCGAGCAGGAGCCCTGCGTCATCCTCTACACCTCCGGGACCACCGGCCGCCCGAAGGGCGTGGTGATCAGCCACCGCGCCCGCGCGCTCCTCGCCAACTGCGTGGCGCTGGAGTATGGGCTCGGCCCCCAGGGCCGCACCATCTGCACGGTGCCGCTGTACCACGGTGCCGGCTACACGTTCGGCTACTCCGCGGTGCAGACCGGCGGATTTGTGGCGATCATGCCGAAATTCGGGGCCGAGGAGCTCCTCCGCCAGATCCAGGACCACGGCGTGACCACACTGTTTCTGGTCCCGACCCAGCTGCACTCCCTCCAGCAGCTGCCGGCAGAGACCCTGGTGTCGTACGACCTCAGCGCACTGCGCACGATCTATCTCGGCGCCGCCCCCCTCAGCCCGGAGCTCAAGGCCTGGGGCGAGCGGACCTGGCCGCACGTCGGCTTCCACGAGCACTACGGCTCGACCGAGCTGGGCATCGCCACCAACCTGCGCCCCGAGCTGTCGCGCGACCACCCCGGCTCGGTGGGTCCAGTCTGGATGATGAACGAGCTGCGGATCCTCGACGCCGACCGTAGCCCTTTGCCCGTCGGCACCCCGGGTGAGATCTACGCCCGCTCGCCGTTCCTGATGTCGGGCTACCTCGATGACCCCGAGAGCACCGCGGCGTGCACGACCGACGACGGGTTCGTGACAGCCGGCGACATCGGCCGGCTCGACGAGAAAGGCCTGCTGTTCCTCGTCGGCCGGTCCAAGGACATGATCGTGTCCGGCGGCCTGAACGTCTACAGCCGTGAGGTGGAGGCCGTGCTCGACCTGCACCCAGACGTCGTGGAGTCCGGCGTGCTCAGCGCGCCCTCGGACCACTGGGGTGAGATGGTCGTAGCCGTAGTCGTCCCGGTCGAGGGGCGGACGCCGACGCCGGCCGCGCTCGAGGAGCACTGCCGCACCGCCCTCGCGGGCTACAAAGTGCCGCGCCACTTCGTGTTCGCGACCGAGATGCCAAAGACCCCGACCGGCAAGATCATCAAGTCTCAGCTGCGTGGCGTCTACGAGACGGCCGCCGAGAAGTCGACCGCGGAGGCCCCGTGACCCTCGACCTGAGCCCGGAGGCGCTGGGCGAGGAGGTCGTCGTCAGCGTCGTCGACGGGCCGCTCTACTGGGTCGTGCTCAACCGTCCGCACCGGATGAATGCCTGGACGCCGGCCATGGACGTGGCGTTCACCGCGTGCCTGGAAGAGGCAGCGGCCAGTCCGGACGCCCGGGTGGTCCTGGTGACCGGCGCAGGCCGCGGCTTCTGCGCCGGCGGCGACATGGAGGAGCTCGGCGATCTGGTGCAGGGCGACCAGGAGTATCCTGGCGCCGGGAACCTTTACTCGCAGATCCTCGAGGTGCCCAAGCCCGTCATCGCCGTCGTCAACGGCGGCTGCGCTGGCAGCGGGTTCGCGCTGGCCCTCATGTGTGACCTGCGGTTCGCGGCCGCGTCGGCCAAGCTGACCGCCGCGTTCCCGCGGCGCGGCCTACCCGCCGAGCACGGCACCTCGTGGGTGCTGCCCCGCGTGGTCGGACACGCCCACGCCCTCGACATCCTGCTCAGCGGCCGCAAACTCACCGCGTCCGAGACCGAGCGGATGGGTCTGGTGGCGGCGACGTACGACGACAGCGAGCTTCTCGAACGCGTCCGCGATTATGCCCTGGACATGGCCGCCCATTGCTCCCCCCGCTCGATGGCGATGATCAAGCGCCAGGCGTTCGCCGACACGACCCGCGGCTTCGCCGAGGCCCTTGCCGAGGCCGAGACGCTGACGATCGAGTCGCACGGGTCGCCGGACGCCACCGAGGGCTGGAAGAGCTTCGTCGAGGGCCGGCCGCCGGCGTTCCCGCCGCTGTAGAGCCGCTCAGTCCCAGAAGCCGACGCCCTCGAGGTGCTCGACGAGCAATTCGCCCGCGTGCACGATGTGGCTGGCCATTGCGGCGCGCGCCGCTTCCGCGTCGCCCTCGCGGCTGGCCTTGAGAATCGCCTCATGGTCGTAGGTCGACGCGTCGGACCAACCCGGGATGGTCGCGAAGAACCGGCTGGGGACATAGCGCACGACGATGCCGAGCAGCCAGCCCAGCTTCGGAGACTGGGCCATGCCGTTGAGAGCGCGGTGGAACTGGTTGTTGAAGTGCTCGACCGTCTCGACGTCGCCCCGGGCCCCCGCCTCGTCAAGGCGCTGCTGGATGCCCTCGATCTCGGCCGCCAGCTTGGCGCCGCTGGCAGTCGCGGCCCGGGCCGCCAGCTCGCCGGCCACGAAGCTCTGCACGAGGTAGAGGTCGGCGATGTCGCCGCGACTCAGCGAGGCGATGCGGAAGCCCTTGCGCGCCTCGCGCAGCACGAAACCCTCACCGCTGAGCAGCAGCAGGGCTTCACGGACCGGGCTCACGCTAGTCCCGAGCTCGCGGGCGAGCACGTCCATGTGGATCGGCTCACCACCGCGCAGCTGGCCGGACATGATCATGTCGCGGACGTATGCCGCGATCTCCTCGCCGAGCTGTACCTTCTGCGGGACGCGGGGGCGGGTGACCGGCTCGAAGCCTGTCAGACTGCCTCTCGCACCTGCGTTGTCCATCGAACCATCCCCATGCGTCCGCCAGCGTTCCCGAAATCGCATAGAGGATACACGATCTAGGGAAGTACTGATCAATTCCTGGACGACGCCGGCATCCACCCGAATTGATCAGTACTTCTAGGTGTTGGGCGGCTCCAAGCGTGCCCGGGCGGTGAGCGTGTCCCGCTGGTCGAGAATGCCGATGCCGTCGGCGCCCGGCACCACCCTCAGCCGCGACCCGGCATAGGCGGGCGCGACAAGGCGGTAGTCCAGGACTGCGCCCGGGACCCAGGCCCCGGCAACACGGAGGTGCTCGCTGAGCAGCAGGGCCTGGAGCGGGCCGTGCACCAGGATCCCAGGGTGGCCGTCGGCCCGGGCGAAGTCGGCGTCGTAGTGGATCCGGTGCGCGTTGCGGGTGACCGCCGAGAAGCGGAAGAGCGTCACCTGGTCGGCCAAGAAGCCGTCGCTCGTCGGGTCCAGCGTCGTGGGGGCCGGTGGCTCCGGCACGGTCCGGTGGACCGACGCGACGCGCGGGCGGTAGTAGAGGTCGACGCGCTCCAGCACCGCGAGCGACCCGTCCTGCACGACGTCCACGGCCACCGAGACCAGCACGCCCGGTCCCGACCGGCCCCGCTTCTCGACCCGCGCCGTTGTGGCAGCCCGGCGCTCGGCCGGTACGCCGACCCGCAACGGCCCCAAGACGCTCACTCTGCCGCCGGCGTACACCCGCGAGTAGTCGGGTCCGGGCGCGGTCGGCACGTCATCGAACCGGTGGCCGTCGGGGCCTAGGTGCTCGCGGCGTAGCGGGCCGTGGAACAGCGCCCAGTGCCACAGCGGCGGCACCTCGCCGCCGACGAGCAGGGAGTACGGCGGCTCGACGTCCAGCACGCCTGCGAGCTCGAGGAGCGGCTCCTCTGCGACCACCGCCTCCGTCGTGCTCGAGTCGCTCATCGCCCGTCAACGAGGCGGTGGGTGATCACCGATCGGAGGACCTCGTTGGTGCCTTCGCCGACGATCATCAGCGGCGCGTCGCGGAAGTAGCGCTCCACGTCGAACTCCGTGGAATAGCCGTTGCCGCCGTGGATCCGGATCGCGGACACTGCCAGGTCCAGGGCCATCTCCGAGGAGTGCAGCTTGGCCATCCCGGTCACCAGGTCGGCCCGGCCGCCCTGGTCGTACTCACGGGCCGCGTGCAGCACCATCTGGCGCGACGCGGTCAGTTTGGTCGCCATGTCGGCCAGCATGTTGCCGACCGACTGGTGCTCCCAGATCTTCACACCGAAGGACTCGCGGACCGTGGCGTACCCCAGGGCGTCTTCGAACGCTGCCCGACCGACGCCGAGCGCCCGGCCGGCGACCTGGAGGCGGCCCAGCTCGAGGCCGCGCATCATCTGGCCGAAGCCCCGACCGGGCTCGCCGCCGAGGACGGCGGACGCGGGCACGACGAAGTCCTCGAAGGAGAGCTCGCAGCTCTCCACGCCCTTGTAGCCGAGCTTCGGCAGGTCACGGGAGACCGTCAGCCCCGGACCGTGCTCGACGAGCAGCACGCTGATCCCGCGGTGAGTGGGCTCGGCCGTCGGGTCGGTCTTGCAGAGCAGGGCGATCAGCCCAGCACGGCGGGCGTTGGTGATCCAGGTCTTCGAGCCGTTGACGACGTACTCGTCGCCGCGCGGGCGGGCGACGGTGCGCATCGCCTGGAGGTCCGATCCTCCGCCGGGCTCGGTGAGAGCCATGGTGGCCCGCAGCTCACCGGTTGCCATCCGCGGAAGGTAGGCGTCGCGCTGCTCCGGCGTCCCGAACTCGCTGATCAGCGCGGAGACCACGGTGTGGCCGCCGAAGGCGCCGGCGAGAGACATCCAGCCGCGCGCCAGCTCCTCGGTGACGAGCACCAGGCAGGAGCTCGAGGTGGGCGTCTCGCCCCACGGCTCAGCGATCGCGAGGCCGAAGACCCCGAACTTCTTCATGCTCTCGATGAGCGCCTCGGGGTATACGTTCCCGTGCTCCAGTTCGTTGGCGACCGGTTTGACCTCGCTGTCCACGAAGTCGTGCACGATCTTGACGATCGCGGCTTCGTCGTCGTCCAGTCCGAACACGTCAGCCACCCCGTTCCCCGTGTGGTCGTTGTCCCTCATCGGTCTCTCCGTTCAGATCCGCTCGACCACGAGGGCCTGGCCCTGACCGCCGCCGACGCACATGGTGATCAGCCCGATCCGGCCGTCGCGGACGGCGAGCGCGTTCAGGCAGGTAGTCAGCAGGCGGACGCCGGACATCCCGAACGGGTGCCCCAGAGCGATCGCGCCGCCGAGTGGGTTGAGCCGCTCGTCGGCCTCGTCGATCCCGAGGGTCCGGCAGCAGGCGATCACCTGGGCAGCGAAGGCCTCGTTCATCTCGAACACGTCGACGTCGGCCAGGGTCAGGCCGAGGCGGTCCAGCACCCGCCGGGTCGCCTCGACCGGGCCCATGCCCATGACAGTCGGGTCCACTCCAGCGACGGCCGAGCCCAGGATGCGCGCGGTCGGTGTCAGACCGCGTAGCCGGGCGACCTCGGTCGCCATCACGACGGCGGCAGCGGCACCATCGTTGAGCGGCGAGGCGTTGCCGGCCGTTACCGTGCCCCCCTCACCCAGGACGCTGGGGAGCGCGGCGAGGCCCTCTGTGGTGGACCAGGGTCGGAGGCCGTCGTCGGTCACGACCTCGTGGCCGTCAGGCGTGGCGACGGGGACAATCTCGTTCGCCGTGACGCCGGCGTCGCGGGCCGTCACGGCCCGCATCTGGCTGCGCTGGGCGAACGCATCCATGTCCGCGCGCGAGACGGTGTACTGCTTAGCCACGTTCTCCGCGGTCTGGATCATGGTCACGTAGAGGTCTGCGACCGTGGGACCAGGCAGCTCGGGTGAGAGCAGGGGGTTGGGCTCGGCGAGGCGCCGGTCCCGGCCGACGCGGCTCACCGACTCAACTCCCCCGGCGACGACCGTGTCGGCCTCACCGAGCGCGACCGCGTGGTGGGCCGCGCGCACCGCTTGGAGCGACGACGCGCACAGCCGCGAGACCGTGTGGGCCGGGACCTCGGCTGGCTGCCCCGCGAGCAGCGACACCGCACGGGCCACGTTGAACCCCTGCTCGCCCCACGGGTAGCCGCACCCGACCACGACCTCGTCGACGGGGAGATCGCCGCCGCTGCGGCGGACCACCTCCCGGACGACACCGGCGGCCAGGTCGTCCGGACGGACGGAGACCAGGCTGCCCTTGTGTGCGCGACCGATCGGGGTTCGCGCGGCAGCGACGACCACCGCCTCGCGCACCTCGGTCACGGCTAGCTCACCGACGCATTCTCGGCCGCCGCCGCCTTGGCCTTCTTCTCCACGTGCAGGTTGCGGGCGGTCAGCGCGCCCCCGTCGACCGGAATCAGCACGCCGGTGAGGTACGTCGCACCGAGCAGGAACTCGACCACCTGCGCCGCCTCGTCAGGCGTGCCGAGGCGCTTCATCGGGATGCGGTCCGTGGTCTTTCGGGTCCACTCGTCGTTGGCCTGGCCCCGCTTGGTCATCGGCGTGTCAATGATGCCGGGCGAGATCGCGTTGACGCGCACGTCGGGCGCCCACTCCACGGCCTTCTCCAGCGAGCCTTTCCAGATCCGGCGCTTGCTGTAGACGTAGGCCTCTGCGGCGTCCTTGAACAGGTCCGTGCGGTCGCGCAGGGTGGGGTCGAGGGGGTTCTCGAGGACGTCGTCGAACTTCTCATCGGAGAGGTGGGCGACCATCGAAGCGTAGTTGACGATGCTGGCGCCGGGAACGAGCTGGCCGACCAGACCCTCCATGATCGCGAACGGCGAGACGCCGTTGACCAGGAACACGTCGTGGGCCACGGGGTGTTCGGGGCCGAGACCGGCGGCGGTAACGATGCCGCCGAGCGGCTGGCCCTGGAGCTCGGCCACGAGCTTCTCGGGCTCCCGCAGGTCGGAGCGCACCAGCTTGAGGTCGTCGTTGCCGGCGAGATCGGACAGCGCATCCAGGTTGATGTCGGTGGCCACGACCGCGCGGCCCCCGGCCAGCAGTCGGCGTGCGGTCGCCTGGCCCATCCCCGAGCCGGCGCCCGTCACGAGGATCGGGGCCTGGGTGTTCGTCATGTCGGTGTTTCCTCAGCTCTTTGGTGGTCTCGGTAACGCATCAGATAGGCCTGCTGGCCATCGGCGAGCACCTCGCCGTTCTGGTCCTCGATCCGGACGTCGAGGACGACCAGCCCGGCGGTCGACTTGCCCTCCAGCTGAGCGACGCGGAACCAGGGTCGGACGGTCGTGCCGACGAACGCCGGCTTCCGGAAGTCCGTGCGCTGCCACAGCATCGCCACTACGGAGCCGCGCAGCGACGCCGAGATGTCGGAGGCTCCCAACGCCATCAGCGAGGTGAGCAGCAGGCCGTGCACCACAGGGGCGCCCAGGCCGTGCTCGGCCGCGTAGACGACGTCGTGGTGGATCGGGTGGTGGTCCTGCGAGACCGACGCGAACAGCTCGACCTTCGCGTCGGTCAGGGTCGTGCCGGCCGAGCCGAACTCGAACCCGACCTCGAAGTCCTCGAAATAGCGCACGTCGTCAGTCACGATCCGCCGCCCGTGGGGACGACCGCCAGGGCCTCGATCTCGATCAGAGCGCCCGGGCGCAGGAGACCGGCGACGACGACGCCGGTCGCTGCCGGGAAGTTCTCGGTGCCGAATACCTCGCGACGTACGTCGGCGGTGCCGCGGTAGCCCTCTGTGGTGGTGAGGAACTCTCGCGTGGCCACGACGTCGTCGAGGCTACTGCCGGCCGCCTCGAGGACGGCCCGGATCTTGCCGTAGATGTAACGAGTCTGGCCCACGATGTCGCCGGGGAACATGAGGTTCCCCGACTCGTCGCTGGCGGTCGTCCCGGACACCGCGATGATTCGGCCCTCAGCCTGCGAGGCCGGCGCGAAGGTCAGCCCTGCACGCTCGGCCCCGACGACTCGTCTCACTTCGACGGCCCCGAGAAGAAGCTCTCGGACACCTTGGCGGACTCCGGGTCCGAGCGCAGGATCGCGGTCAGGAGGCACTCATACTCGTAGCCCTCGGTGAGCGCCATGAACTCGGTGCGGTTGAGCCCCCGCTTGGCCAGCTCGATCGCCTTCGGGAACTTGCCGGCGATCGACTCCGCGACCTCGAGAGCCGCACCGTGCAACTCGTCGGGCTCCACGACCTTCTCGAAGGCCCCGAGGCGGTGGCACTCCTGGGCGTCGAGCCGCAGACCGGTGTACATCATCAGCCGCGACATCCCCTGCGGGAGGAGGCGGGCGATGTGCTTGGAGCCGCCCATGACACCGACGTCAATCTCAGGCAGGCCCAGCTTGCCCTTGGTCGAGGCGATCCGGATGTCGCAGGCCGAGGCGATCGCGACTCCGGAGCCAAGCGCGGGCCCGTTGATCGCGGCCACAACCGGCACGCGCAGCTCGTAGATCCGCTCGACCAGCTCCTGCACCAGGTCGGTCAGGCGCGCGGAGTTCTGCGCCGTCAGTCCAGTGAACTCGCGGACGTCGGTGCCGGCGACAAACGCCCGCTGACCGGTGGCCTCGAGCAGGACGGCGCAGGTCTCGGTGCGCGTCTCCAGGGCCTTGAATGCCTCGTTGAGCTGTTGGATGTCGACGAACCGCAGCGCGTTGACCGGCGGGCTGTCGATCAGCACGGTGCTGACGCCCGACTCGGCGTGGCTGACGCTGATGCCACTCTCGACGACAGTCTCGCTTTCCATGTCACTCCTCACATCTCATGTTGGAAATACGATACATGAACTATTAACAACGACGCAACGAGACCGGCGGCACACGGAGGTCGGCGTACCGCGTCACGCACAGTCATCCGCCCCGCGGTCATCCCAGAAGCCCACAGCGCGGCGAGGTGCTCCACGTGCACGTCGCCGGCGTGCACGATGTGCGTCGCCATCGCTGCGTCGCGAAGAAGCGGTTCGGCACGTAACGCACCGACGATGCCGAGCGCGATGACCAGGGAGGGGAAGGACATCGTCGTCTCGATGATTCGCGTCAGGGCGCTGTCGAGCCAGGTACGACGGCTCAGCCCGGCCGGCAGGCCCAGCGGGATGCCGATGATCGCGCCGTCCGCGGTGGCCAGCAACCCGGCGAAGCGGATGACGCAAGCGCCGTAGATCAGCCGGCTCAACACGTCGCGGCCGAGGTCGTAGTGGCTGTCTCCAAGGATCAATGCGATATCGGCTCGCCGGCGGCTGCCAGCAGATGCCGCGCGCGGAGCACAACGGGTGCGTCGACCATGGCGCCGGCCACGGCTGACGCCCCTCCGGCGGCGCCGATCACCTCGCGCGCCCAGGCGATCTCGGCCGCGCTCGGGGTGAACGCCTCGGCCACCGGCGCGAGCTGGCCGGGGTGGATGCAGA
The DNA here is from genome assembly GCA_047605165.1 of Nocardioidaceae bacterium. Classification (GTDB taxonomy): domain Bacteria; phylum Actinomycetota; class Actinomycetes; order Propionibacteriales; family Nocardioidaceae; genus SSC3. The sequence goes on along the minus strand of JASGGG010000051.1, from coordinate 663 downwards.
GCTTGCCGCCGAAGCCCAACGACCGCGCGCGGACCGCGTCCCGGCGCGCCGGCTCCGGGTCGGCGAAGGTCGGGGTCGCCCCCGCCACTGCCCAGCAGCCCGCAGCCGCGGCCGCATTGACGAGGCGCGACTCCGCCCACTCGAACCGCTCGGCGCCGACACCTCCGGCGGCCGCCAGATCGAGGGCGTAGTCCAGCGACCCGAACACCAGCCCGAGAACCGACGGGTGCGAGGCGATGTACGCCGCGTCCTCGACACCCTGGGCCGACTCGACGAGGGCGACCACCGGCGCCCCCAGCGGACCTGCAGCCGCGTCGAGCGACGCCCGTGTGGCCTTGGGCAGCACGACCGCGTCCAGCCGGTCCCCGACCGCCGCGACGCACGTCCGGTCGGCCTCGGCGTGCCCAGAGTCCCACGCGTTGACGCGCAGCCACCAGGGCCGCCCGGCCGCGCGCAGCTCGTCGGCTAGCGACCGCACCAGCGCGCGGGCGGTACTCTTGTCCTCCGCCGCCACGGCGTCCTCGAGGTCGAGCATCAGGGCGTCGGCCTGGGTGGTGAGTGCGCGACGTACGAACCGCTCCGACGAGCCGGGAACCGCCAGGACGGTACGCAGGTGCACGACCGGGCCTCTCGGTCAATCGACCTGGGCGACCAGGTCGACCG
>JASGGG010000050.1:0-22907 GCA_047605165.1 Nocardioidaceae bacterium | reverse complement strand
CTGGTCAAGTTCAAGAAGCTGGTCGGTGGCGGCTCGATGCAGATCGTCAACCAGACGATCCCGAGGGCGCTGGCGAAGCTCGGCTACCAGGACGAGCAGATCGAGGCCATCGTCGAGTACATCGCCGAGCACGGCCACGTCATCGACGCCCCCGGCCTGCGCACCGAGCACTACGAGGTCTTCGACACCGCGATGGGTGCCCGTGCGCTCGCCCCGATGGGCCACGTGCGGATGATGGCCGCCTGCCAGCCGTTCCTCTCCGGCGCGATCTCCAAGACCGTCAACCTGCCCGAGACCGCCACGGTCGAGGACATCGAGGACATCTACCTCCAGTCGTGGAAGCTCGGCCTGAAGGCCACCGCGGTCTACCGCGACAACTGCAAGGTGGGCCAGCCGTTGGCCGACGCCAAGGCGAAGCCCGCCTCGGCCACTGGCACGGCCGAGGCGACCCAGGTCGTGGAGATCGCCAAGCCGTACCGCAAGCGGCTGCCGAAGTCGCGCCCGTCGCGCACCACTTCCTTCACCGTGGGCGGCGCCGAGGGCTACATGACCTCCGGCGCGTACGACGACGGCACGCTCGGCGAGGTCTTCCTCAAACTCGGCAAGCAGGGCTCCACCCTGGCGGGCGTGATGGACGCCTTCTCGATCGCGGTGTCGATCGGCCTGCAGTACGGCGTGCCGCTGGAGACCTACGTCTCGAAGTTCAGCAACCTGCGCTTCGACCCCGCCGGCCTGACCGACGACGCCGACGTCCGGATGGCGCAGTCGATCATGGACTACATCTTCCGCCGTCTCGCGCTGGACTACCTGCCCTTCGAGTCCCGCTCCGCGCTGGGCATCTACTCCGCCGAGGAGCGCCAGCGGGCTGTCGAGACCGGCAGCTACGACCAGCCGGTCGAGGAGGAATTCGTCAGCGAGGCGGACAGCCTGCGCAGCGAGCCCGTCGAGGAGATCGAGCCACCGGCCGAGGCGAAGACCGAGGCGCCCGTGACCGCCAAGACCAGCGCCGAGCTGCTCGAGGTCATCACCGGCACCGCGGTCGACAGCCCGCTCTGCTTCACCTGCGGCACCAAGATGCGTCCCGCCGGCTCCTGCTACGTCTGCGAGGGCTGCGGCAGCACCAGCGGCTGCAGCTAGAGCGGTCCCGTGGCCGGTAGCGGGATCCTGTGGGCCTGATCCGATGCCCCGGGAATCCGTCCGGTCGGGAGAGCCACCGCAGTCATCGCGAGGGCCAGCCCTACGAGGATCAGCAGCGCCGGCGTCCAGGTGCCGGTCCACTCGACGACCAGACCCATCACTACCGGGGTCACCGCCGCGGCGAGATAGCCGACCGACTGCATCATCCCGACCAGCTGGGTCACCACATGGTGGTCGGCGCCGGCCTGACCGGCCAGCGCGAGCGACACGACGAGGGTGGCGCCCGATCCCGCGCCGACGAGGAACACCCACAGCGTGGTGATGCCCGGCACCAGCACCAACCCGAGGACGCCGACCGCGATCGGTGTGGCCGCGCACAGGGTGGCGCGCACCTGGCCGCCGCTGCGGCGCATCGTCAGCGGCACGAGCAGTCCGGCGAGGATGCCGGCCCCCTGATACACGAAGAGCTGGACGCCGCCGTACTGCTCGGTGTGTCCCCGCGCTACCAGCACCGCCGGCAGCCAGGTGACCATGCTGTGGAAGATCGCCGCCTGCGTCCCGAAGAAGGCGGTGATCAGCCACCCCGTGCGCAGCCGCCAGACGGTGCCGGCGAGCGGGTCGGCGGTCAGGGTCACCGGCGGCACCCGCTCGGCCAAGCGCGCCACCGGCAGCCACAGCACCGCCGCGACCCCGAACAGCAATGCCCACACGCCGAGCGCGAACCGCCAGCCGGCGGCGTCGGCCAGCGGCACCGCGACGAGACTCGCCAGACCTGCCGCGCCGCCCATCGCGGCCGAGTAGAGCCCGGTGGCCGCCGACGCGCGCACCGGGAACGTACGGCGTACGGCGACGGGGGCCAGCACGTTGCCGAAGGCGATCGCGCAGCCGAGCACGACGGTGCCGATCCACAGACCGGACAGCCCGGCGTACGAACGCACCAGAGTCGCGGCGGTGAGCGCGAGCAGCGCCAGCAGCACCGTCCCGCCGGCACCGAGCCGCCGGGCGAACCGGTGCACGAACGGCGAGACGACCGCGAACGCGAGCAGGGGGACCGCCGCCAGCGCGCCGAGGCTGGCCTCGCCCAGCCCGAGGTCCTCGCGTAGCCGCGGTACGAGCGGCCCCACCGCGGTCAGCGCCGGCCGCAGGCACAGCGCGAGCGTGAACACCGGCAACGCCCCGGTCAGCCAAGAGCCCCGCACACGTCCCCCGCGGGGCGTGGCCGTCATCAGAAGAACGACCCGCGCGGCGGGGGCGTGCCGTTGAGGAGGTGGTCGCCGAGCACGCGTCGCTTGTACGACGCGGGGTTGTGCGCGATGAGCGTGCGGGCGTTGCGCCAATGCCGGTCGAGCGCGACGCCCCGCCGGACGGCGGAGGCGCCGCCGGTGTCGAGCAGCCCGGCCGTCGTGGTGGTGGCCAGGTCGTCGACGACGACCTTGGCGCGGGCCGCGTCCAGGGACGCCGCCTCCAGGGCGGTCTCCGTACCCGCTGCCAGGGCCGCGTCGAGCGAGCGGGCCGCCTCGAGCACCACCGCTCGCGCCGCGAACGCCCCTGCCGAGAGCCGGCCGACCTCGGACTGCAGGAGTGGGTCGTGCCGGGGCTCCTCGGCCAGGCCGTGGAAGTAGTTGCGTTGCCGACCCCGTACCACCTCGACCGCGGTGGCGCTCGCCCTGGCGCAGATCCCGGCGAGTACGGCGGTGAGCCAGACCTGCGCGAACGGCGAGGAGCGCTCGGGTAGCCGAGCCTGGAGCACCTCGGGCAGGACGACCTCGGCCTCGGTCAGCCGCACGCCGGCGAACACCGTCGTCCCGGAGCCGGTGAAGCGCTGGCCGAAGCCGTCCCAGTCATCGCGGACCTCGACGCCCGCGCGGTCCCGCGGCACCACGGCCTGCGCGAGCCGGGCATCGGGGAGGCTCGCGTGCACGACGATGTGACGGGCATACAGGTTGCCCGTCGAATAGTGCTTGACCCCCGTGAGCACCCACTCGGCGCCGTCGCGGACGAGCCGGGTGTCGAAGTCGCTGGTGCCGGCTCGGGGCATCGCGGCCTCGCCGAAACCGAGCCCGAACAGGGCGCCTGCTCGCAGGTCCGGAAGCCAGCGGGCGTAGACGTCCGGCGCGGTTCGCAGCAACTCGGTGAAGAGGAAGTGGTTGCGCCACAGGTGCGCCACGCTCGGGTCGGCGGCGCCGAGGTCGACCACGAGACCGATCAGTTCGGTGATCGTCAGGTCCGGCCCGCCGAGCGCCGCCGGCAGTCGCAGCAGCCCGAAGCCGGCCGCGGCGATCGCCTTCACCTCGTCGTACGGCGGTGTGCCGGTGCGCTCGCGGTCGAGCTCGCCGGCCGCGAGACTCGGCAGCAGCGCCCGCACCCGGGCGGCGGCCTCCGGCCCGGCCGGCGCGATCTCGGGGGTCTCAGTAGTGGATGACGCCACGGGCGCCGCCCCCCACCCCGACCGCGTCCCCCGTGATCGCGCCGCTGCGAGGTGAGGCGAGGAACGCGACGACGTCGGCGACCTCGGTCGTGTCGACCAGCCGGCCGAGGTCGTTGTTGCCGAGCTCGCGCTCCAGGTCGGCGACGCTGCGGCCGTCGGCCTCGGCGCGGTCGAGCAGCTCGCGGGAAAGCTGCGGTGTACGGGTGAGCCCGGGGTGCACCACGACCGCCGTGACCCCGTGGACGGCGAGCTCGTCGGAGAGGTTCTTGGTCAGGGCGGCGACGCTCACGTTGCGCACCGACCGCACCAGCGACCGGGTCTCGCGCGCGCCGAGCCCGCCGACGTTGACGATCCGCCCCCAGCCGGCGGCGACCAGGTGCGGCGCGAACGCCCGGGCGGTCCGCAGATAGCCGACCACCTTGGTGTCGACATCGCGCCAGAAGAGGTCGTCGCTGGTGTCGAGCAGCCCCGGCATGTGCCGGCCCACGTTCTGGTCCGACGCCGCGTTGACGAGGATGTCCACACCGCCGAGCAGCTCGACGGCCCGGTCGGCCAGATCCCGCACCGAGACGTCGTCGCGGACGTCGACGGTGACGGCATGGGCGGGTACGCCGTGGGTGGCGCTCACCTCGTCGGCGAGCGCCACCAGGGTCGCGTGCGTGCGCCCGGCGAGCACGAGCGCGACTCCTTCGGCCGCGAGCACCCGGGCGATCTCGACGCCCAGGCCCCCGCTCGCACCGACGATCACGGCACGCTTGTCGGAGAGTCGGAGATCCATCAGCGCCTCGGCTCGGGGATCGGAAGGCCGAGGTTCTCGCGGAGGGTGAACCCGGCGTACTCCCGACGGAAGATGCCTCGCCGTTGCAGCTCGGGCACGAGCTGGTCGACCACGAGCTCGAGCCCGCCGGGGAAGAAGTCCACGTTGAGGTTGAAGCCGTCGGCGCCCCGCTCGCGGAACCAGGTCTCGATGTCGTCGGCTACCTGCTCGGGCGTGCCGACGATGCTGCGGTGGCCGCTCGGGTTGCGCTCGAGCAGCTGGCGCACGGTGAGGTCGTCGCGACTGGCGAGGGCGACGATCGCGCCGGCGAAGCCGCGGCTGGTCTCGATCTGTGCCTTCTCGATCAGGTCGTAGGGCAGGCGCTTGTCGAGCTGGAGGTCGCCCGGCTGCAGTCCCAGCGTGGCCGTGAGTCCCTCGAGCTCCTCGGCGAAGCCCGCGACCCCGTCGAGCCACGCCTTGCGCTCGTGTGCCTCCTGCTCGGTGGAGCCCAGGATCGGGAACAGCCCGGGCAGTACGAGCACCTGCTCGGGGTCGCGGCCGAAGCCCTCGGCGAGCGAGGTCACCTGGGCATAGAACTCCTGCGCCGACTCCAGGGTGTGCGACACCGAGAAGATTGCGTCGGCGTACCTCGCTCCCAGCGCCGTCCCCTGCGGCGACCCGCCGGCCTGCAGCAGGACGGGCCGGCCTTGCGGCGAACGGGGCACGTTGAGCGCTCCCTCCACGTGCTGATAGGTCCCCTGATAGTGAACAGGGTGTACGCCGGAGGGGTCGATGAACTTGCCCGACTCCTGGTCGGCGATCACCGCCTCGGCGTCCCAGGTGTCCCACAGCGCCAGTACGACCTCGACGGCCTCCTGGGCACGGGCATAGCGTTCCTCGTGGTCGGGCAGCGCGGGCAGGCCGAAGAGCCGGGCTGCCTCCGGAGTGCGGGTGGCCACCACGTTCCATGCCGCGCGACCGCCGGAGAGGTGGTCCAGCGAGATGGCCGCGCGCGCGAGGTTGTAAGGATGGTTGAACGTCGAGGAGCCGGTCGCGACCAGCCCGACGTGTGAGGTCACCCGTGCGACCGTGGCGAGGGTGATGAACGGATCCAGCGACTGCCACGGCCGGCTGAAGGTGTGGTTCAGTTCGTCGCTGAAGAAAACCGCGTCGAGCAGGCCCCGCTCGGCGATCCGTCCGATCTCCTCGAAGTACTCCGGTCGCAGGAAGCCTCGCGGGTCGGGCTGCACCCGCCAGGAGGCGGGGTGCCGGCCGGAGCTGTTGACGTTGACGTTGAGGTGGAGCTGACGTTCGGTCATCGGGTCCTCCCGGGGGTGTCGGGTTTCGGGGAGAGGTCGGCCAGGCTGCGCAGCGGGTGTCCGATGCTCCATGGGTCGGCGACCTCGCGGGCGAGCAGCCAGCGGCCGATCGAGTGCGGCTTCCAGCGCGCCGCGTCGTGCAGGGTGTGGGTTCGGGCGTCGCGCCAATAGCGGTCGTGTCCGAGGTCCGGCCGCGTCGACGCGGCACCGCCGACGTCGAACAGGCCGGAGGTGACCGAAAGCGCGGCCCGGGTGCTGGTCAGCTTGGCGGCGGCCACCTCGTAGAAGACGTCGAGCACCTCCTCGAGGGTCGACCGCTCGGTCAGCGACCCCAGCCGGGTCGCGGTGGCCTCGACCAGCCGGCGGGCGGCCAGCACCGACACCGACAGCTCGCCGAACAGGGCGACGCCGAGGGTGTCGTCCTCGAAGCGCTTGGCCCCGCTGCCGCGACCCCCGTGCGAGACGTGGGCCAGCCGCGTCGCCTCGGCGAACGCGCCCTCGGCCAGTCCGGCGTCGATCGCCGCGTGCAGGAGCTGGCCCAGTGCCGAGATCCGATAGGCCGCGACCGGGTCGTCGATCGCGGGGAGTACGGCGAGGGTGTCGACGAGGACGCCTTCGAAGACCGAGGTGCCCGAGGCGGTGGTCCGCTGGCCGAGCCCCTGCCAGTCGTCGTGCACGGTGACGCCGGGGTGGGACAGGCTCACCAGCACGCTCGTGGGCCGGCCGGTGTCGTCCTTGACCGACACCGCGATGTGGTCGGCCAGCAGGGCCCCGGTGGAATAGACCTTGCGACCGTCGAGCCGCAGTCGCTCGCCGTGGCGGGTGAGCGTGGTGGCCCGCTCTCCCGGGTGCAGCTCTCCGGGCTCGGCCGTCGCGTTGCCGAAGAAGGAGCCGCGGCCCACCGTCTCCAGCCAGTAGGCGCGCTGCTCGCCGGTCGTCGTCAGCCGGATCTGCTCCAGCGTCATGAAGTGGTTCTGCGGGATCTGACCCAGACTGCCGTCCGCGGCTGCGAGCTCGAGGACGGCGCGCACGGCGACGTCCGGGCCGAGCCCGAGACCGCCGTACTCGGTCGGCACGGTGATCGCGAAGAAGCCGAGATCGCGCAGGTTGCGGATCGCCGCGAAGGCGTAGGAGCGCGTGCGGTCGCGCTCCGCGGCCCCGGCGCGGACCTCCTCGACGACGGCGGAGAGGTCGTCGAGGAAGTCCTGCGCCGAGACGTCCCTGGTGGGCGTCAGGGTCACGAGCCGGCCTTCACGTCGGCCTCGCTGACGGCCTTCTGAGCGGTGTTGTAGCGGTCGTCGAAGCCGATGGAGACGTCGGGGAGTTTGTCGATGGCGCCCCCGTCGTACAACGCCTGCGCGACGTCCTGCTCCTGGGTCATCAGCTCGTCGTCGAAGAGGCGGAAGGCACCGCTGCGCACCTCGTACTCGAAATCGGCGCGCGCGTCGTCGATCTTGAGTTTCGTCTTGAGGATCTCCTTGACCTTGTCGGGATTCTCGTCGTGCCATGCCCAGTAACCCGAGAGGCGGCTGAAGAAGTCTTTGAGCGCAGCGTCCTTGTCGGGATCGGCGAGGACTTCCTTGGTCGCCGTCCACACGTTGAGGGCCGGCACGCCGGTTTCGGCGCTGGTCAGCAGCACTTTGGCATCGCCAGCGGCGATAGCCTCGCTGACCGCGCCGTGTCCGCCGGAGTAGACGTCGACCTGACCGTCGTTGAACGCCGCGGCCGAGGTGGCGCCGTCGGCGAACTCGGTGCCCTTGACGTCCTTCTCGGTCAGGCCGGCCTTGACGATCGAGACCAGGTATTGCGCATGGTTGTAGCCGCCGAAGTTGTAGCCCCAGGTGTGACCCTTGAGGTCGGCGAGGGAGTCGATGCCGGCGTCGGTGCGTACGGCGGTGATCAGCGGGTCGTACTCCGGGTCGTAGTCGTTGCGCCAGCCGGCGACGATCTTCAGCGGCGCGTTGTCCGTGGTCCACTCGGTGTCGGCGTTCGCCTGCTCGATGGTCAGTGAGGTGTCGCCCATGTGGCCGAGGTCGATGGCGCCGGAGTAGAGCGCCTGAAGGTTGGCGGCCGGACCCGTCAGGTTCGACCACTCGACCTCGAAGTCGGCGTCGTCGAGGACGCCGGACGCCTCGATCAGGGCGGGGAAGGCGACGTCCTGGTAGGAGATCTTCAGGACGGTCTTGCCGGCGGCCCCGTCGGCGTCGGCGTCGCTGGCCTCGTCGGTGCCACCGCAGGCGGTCAGGCCTGCGGTGGCCAACACGGCGGCGAGGAGCAGGAGCAGCAGTTTCTTCATGATGTCTTTCCGTAGTTCCGGTGGAGTGGGTTGTCCCGAGTCACGTGCGGTGAGACCTGGCCGAGCTGCGCCAGGACCTCGCGCTTGATCGCGTTGAACTCGGCAGACGTGTTGTCGCGCGGTCGCGGGATATCGACCGGGATGTCTGCCTGGATATGGCCGCCCCCGAGGACGATGACGCGGTCGGCGAGGAGCAATGACTCTTCGACGTCGTGCGTCACGAGGAGGACACCGGGACGGTGCTCTCCCCACAGCTTGAGGACGAGGTCCTGGGCCTTGCGCCGCGTGAACGCGTCGAGGGCGCCGAAGGGCTCGTCGAGGAGCAGCAGGTCGGGTGAGCGATAGAGCGCCCGGGCCAGGCCGACCCGCTGCGCCTCGCCACCCGACAGGTTCTTCGGCCAGGACTGGGCCTTCTCGGAGAGCCCGACCTCGGCCAGCGCCGCGGCGGCGGCTGCCTTGGCGGCCTGGCCCTTGCCGTCGGCGAGGACGACGTTGCGCCACACCCGCTGGGCCGCGATCAGCCGCGGCTCCTGGAAGACCACCGACGTGTGCGCGGCAATGGTCGCCTCGCCCGAGGTGGCGGTCTCCAGTCGCGCGAGGATGCGCAGCAAGGTGGTCTTGCCCGTGCCGGAGGGGCCCAGCAGGGCGACGAACTCGCCCCGCCGGATCGTCAGGTCGATGTCTTTGAGGATCAGCTGCTCGCCGTACCACTTGGTCAGCGACCGCAGGTCGACGACGGCATCGGGCGCGACGACCGGGTCGGTCTCGCGCTCGTATTCACGCACTGACATGGGTCGGCCTCCAGGGCAGCAGTACGCGCTCGAGACCGCGCATGAGGATGTCGACGAGGAGACCCAGCGCGGCGTAGATCAGGATCCCGGCAAGGATGATGTCGGTGCGCTGGAACTGGTTGGCCGTGTTGAGGATGTAGCCGATGCCGGCCTGGCTGTTGATCTGCTCGGCCGCGACGAGCGCGAGCAGGGCGACACCGGCGGCATAGCGCCAGCCGATGAGGATCCCGGGCAGTCCGAGCGGGATCACGACCAGCCGGATGGTCTCCCAGCGGCTCATCGAGAAGGTACGGCCGACCTCGATCAGCAACGGGTCGATGCTCCGGATGCCGTGGTAGGTGTTCAGATAGACCGGGAAGATCGACGCGGCCGTGATCAGTGAGATCTTCGAGGCCTCCCCGATCCCGAACCACACGATGAACAGCGGGATCATCGAGATGAAGGGGATCGTGCGCAGCATCTGCAGGGGCGCGTCGTACGCCCGCTCAGCCGCGACCGACAACCCGGCGAGCACGCCGAGCACCAGCCCGGTGACGCCGCCGAGCAGGAGACCGATCCCCGCGCGCCGCAGCGAGATCGGCAGCGCGGTCTGGAGGTCGCCGGTGCTCCACAGCTCGCGGTAGGCCTCGATGATGTCGACCGGGCTGGGCAGCACGTGCGAGGAGACCCAGCCCAGCGTGGAGCTGAGCTGCCAGAGCGCCAGCAGCGCGATAGGCGCGAGCACACGGGCGGCGACGCTCGGGAGGCGACCGGCCCGGCGGGCTGACCGGCCCTTGGACTCCTTGTCGTAGGTCAGCTCGACCGTCGTCACGTCGGTGACGGCGAGCGGTTCCTGCAGCGCGGTCACGGCTTCTTCCCCTCGAAGTCGAAGTCGGGGTCGCCGGCCGAGGCAGGGACCAGGGAGTGCTCCCACGCGAAGTACTCGCGATACCACGCATCCCGCTCGGGTCCGAACGGCGGCGGGCCCGTGCGATCGGCGATGTCGGCGAGGAACCGCGGCTCCTCGGACGTCAACGCGAGCGGCACGTCGCTGGGGCCGCCGTCGAGGACGCGGACGTCGACCCCGGCCGCCAGCAGGTCGGCGGCGGTGAAGTGCGGGTGGTGCACGCCGCCCGGCGTCGCCTGCAGGTCGCCGTCGTCGACGGAGAGGTGCGCGGAGCCGACGAGGACGACGGGTTCGCCGTCCCGCAGGGTGTCGAGGATGGCGAGCAACTGCTCGCGACGCGCGAGGACCGAGCCTGGGAGGTGCCCCGCGGCGTACTCGGTCGACGTCCGCAGGTCGAAGACGCGCGGCGGGGCGGAGGAGGCCAGGGCCTCGGCCAGTTCGGGCCCGGTGACCGACGGCACGTCGGGCAGGCCGAGCGCGACCGGCTCGGTGTCGCCCAGCGCCGAGGGCTCGGCGACGACGACCGAGACGGGTCCCTGGTGCAGGTATCGCAGCCACTGCACCGTGCCGGCACTGCGGACCAGGTCCTCGGTGTCCACCAGCACGACGCGTGCGCGCAACACCGGGAGATGCTCGTCGGTGCCTTGCACCAGTTGGCCGCCCTGGATCGCGCGCGCGCCCGGCACGGTGCCGGCGGCGACCTCCTCGGGTCGCCGGATGTCGATGACGTACGTCGTGTGGCCGCGGTCGGCGCGCAGCAGGGCGAGTTCCTCGGCGTCGAGAACGCTGACCTGGGCGGAGTCGAGGGTGTCCTGGGCCCACTTGCGCAGGTCGTCGTCGATCTGTGTGGGTGAGGGAAGCGGCGTACCCTCGCCGTGCTCGATCCGCTCGCCGGCCCAGGCCCAAGCGGGCGTCCCGTTGGTGAGGGAGTAGACCTCGTTGGCGATACCGGTGTTGATCAGTGACTGAGCGCCGACGATGCCGCGGGTGCGGCCGGCGCAGTTGACGACGACGACGGTGTCCGGGCCGGTGACCGCCTGGAGGCCGCGGTAGGCGAGCTCGACGCCGCCGCCGGTGTCCAGCCCGCCCTCGACGTGGTGGTGGACGTATTCCGCGTGCGGCCGGCTGTCGAGGACCACGACGTCGCGTCCCTCCTGACGCCAGCGCGCGACCGTGGCGGAGTCGACGGTGCGGGTGCCGAACTCGTGCTCGATCCACTCGCCGAGGGTCTTGGAACGGACGTTGGTGCCTGTGTAGATCCGCTCCCCGGCCGCGACCCAGGCGTCGAGGCCACCGTCGAGGACGGCGACGTCGCTATAGCCGAGCGCGGTCAGGATGGCGGCGGCGTGCGTGTCGAGCGCGGGGTCGGAGGCGAGCACGATCGTGGTGTCGCGGTGGGGAACGGCCTCGTCGATGCGCTGCTCGAGCACGTGCAGGGGCAGGCCGGAGCTGACGGCCAGGTGGCCGGTGGCCCGGGTAGCCGGTGCCCGGACGTCGAGCACGGCGACCTCGCGGCCGGTGTCGGCGATGAGTCGACGCAACTCGGATGCGTTGACGGTGGTGGTCATCGTGACTCTCTTCCTGCTTTCTGGTGTAAGACAATCAACTTAATGCATAAAGGGCCCGCAAGGTTGGATCCGTGCCCGTGACAGTGCTCACTCCCCGCCGCGAGGAGACCCAGCGCGGCTGGCGGGAGCGGTGACCCACGATGCGGTCGGCCAGCAGGTCGAGCCGGGCGACCTGCTCGGCGTACCCGTCGCGAAGGTCATTAATTCCTAGTGACTTACTCTAGTTTAGACACAGAAGACCGTCTGCTCTGGCATCCGCCCATATTCCGGGCACCGGCGCGTCGCCGGTAGGCTCGCTGGCCATGGGTCGGATGGGGGTCGTGGCGATCGCTCTGCTGCTCGGCGTCCTGGTCGGCCCGATCGAGCCGGAGTCGGCGAGCGCCGGGGAGCGCCGGGCGTTCACGGTGACGCAGGCGATGACGATGAACGACCCGACCCACAAGCGCGGGACGATCGCGCGGCAGCTGCGGTCCTACGTCAACCACACTCCGCGGGGCGCGACGATCTCGATCATGTCGTTCTACCTGTCCTCGTCGATCACCTGGCCCGCGCTGCGCAAGGCGTACCAGCGTGGCGTGAATATCCGCGCGGTGCTCTACGGCGGGCCACAGGGGAGGCCGCTGACCCCGTTGTCCTGGGAGGGCGCGAAGCTGACCAAGCTGATCGACAAGGGGCGTGCTCACGGCCGCAAGGGCTCCTGGGTGGTGTGGACCAAGAACACCGCACGCGGCAAGGACGGGCCCGAGACGGTGATGCACGCCAAGGCCTGGCAGTTCTCCCGGGTCGGGGCGACCAGAGGCGTCACGATGATCGGCTCTTACAACAACGGCGACCCGCCGGACGGGCGAGCGTACTCGGCGATGGTCACGCTCACCGATGCCAAGCTGTACCGCGCCGTGCAGTCGGTGTTCCGGGCCTCCGCGAAGGACCGACGGCCGGGCAAGAATCCGCAGAAGCGGGTCTCGGGCAACGGCTGGGACGCCTATTTCTTCCCGTCGGTCCCGATCACCGCGAAGAACGATCCGGTGCTGGAACGGCTCCGGTCCATCCCGGCCGACGCGAACACGGCGATGACCATCTCGATGTATTCCATGCAGGGTTACCGCGGCGCATGGCTGGCCCGGCGGCTGGCGACGATGGTCAAGAAGGGTGCGCGGCTGACCTTCGTGGTGGGGCCCGACGTCGCGGCGTCGGTGGTTAAGACGCTGCGCAAGGCGGGCGCCGACCTGCAGGACGGGTGCTGGCGTACGGGCCGCAAGAAGTTCCCGTACGCCTACACCCACGACAAGGAGATGACCGCGACCTGGGTGGAGGACGGCGAGCGGCGCTATGCGGCCTGGCTCGGCTCCGACGACTGGGGCAACGGCCCGGGCGGGTCCCAGTCCGACCAGATCACCGTCGGCCTCTACTCCGCATGGGCCTACGCCCGGCTCAACACGCTGCTGGCCCCGCAGATCGCGCACCAGCCGGACCGGTTCGAGCGCTGCCGTCCACTCTGATCCCGGTGGCTTGTTGCGCGACGAGAGAGTTCAGGGCACACGACTCTCTGCGGGGGTTGCCGTACTTGCAAATAAATCTGTCTTTGTGTTACATTGTTTCCGATGCAAGACAAAGAGAGTCTTGCCCGAGAGAGAAAGTGGGCAACCATGACTCCGACTATTCGAATCGATCACGACGTGTACGAGGCCCTGCGCGACGCAGCCGAGCCTTTCGTCGACACCCCGAACTCCGTGCTCCGCAGGCTGCTCGGGCTCGATGACGACGCAACCGACTCACCCGTTGACTCGACTGCCGGCGCTGCGTTCGCGGGCGAGCGCCGCGGGCGCGGGCGGGGCCGCCGGCACGGCGACGCGGATGAGCGTCGGCGCGGCTCCCGCGGTGAGGGCCGTCCCCGCGGTCCCGGCAGGTTCAACGGCAACCGCATGCAGTTCTTCTTCGAGTCCGGCGCCCTCCAGCCCGGCGAGAAGCTGGTGTGGGAGCGACGCAACAACGACGAGCGCTACGTCGCCACCGTCGACGCCGAGGGGCACTTCCACCTCGACGACGGCTCGGTGTTCGAGACCCCGTCGGGCGCCGCCCGGCACCTGGCCGGGTACGACGTCAGCGGCTGGCGCGTGTGGGCGCGCGAGAGTGACGGCAAGTCGCTGCGCGACCTCGCCCGTGAGGCCGGACACGATCCCGGCCGGCCAGGCCGTGGGCACCGAGGGGGACGCCGAGGAATGCCCCGCGAACACAACGACGAGACCCGTGAGCACGGTGAACGCGGCGGCAAGTCTCGGGGGCGACGGGGCGAGTAGTAGCCAGTCCCGGGCCGTGACATGCCAGGAGCGCCGAGCACCCGGGCATCTGCTCGTGGTGCTCGGCGGTTCCGTCGTCGCTGCCGGCTCGAAGAGCCGGCAGCCGATCCTGGCCTGGCAGGCCCGTCAAGGCGTCGAATTCGCTGCTGGACACACCGGCGAGGCGACGCGGGAACAGGCTTGACGCGCCCTAGGGTGGTGGCCCAAGAGACTCCGCCAGGAGGAGGCCCAGCAGAGGCACAGCAAGAGGCCGAGTAGGGGGCCAGTGCCTGCTGGCGGGAGCTCGAAACGTGCGGGGGCACGTACGTCGCCACCAGACGACCGAGAAAGCCCGAGGCAGATGCATCAACCGATGCGTGGGGGATCGCATGCGGCCGCGTCGCTAGAGACGCCGGCCAGTGCACTCCTGCGGCAGGCGCAGCAGGTCGCCGACGAGTTGCGCCTGCAGGCCGAGCTCGACGCCCGCGGGCTGACCGAGCTCGCGCGTGTCCGCGAGACCGAGGCGACCCGCCTGCACGAGGCCGCGCTCGCGGAACGGGAGGATACCGCTCGGGCTCTGCGGCAGGCCGAGCGTCAGTTCGCCACCGCATCGGAGGAAGCCCGGCAACTGGTCAGCGACGCGGCTGCCCAGGCCACGGCACTGATCCGTAACGCCGAGGTGCAGGCCCGCGAGATCCTCGGCGACACCGAGGAGCGCGCCGCGCGCCGGATCCTCGATGCCGATCAGCACGTCGAAGGTGCGCTGACCGAGGCCGACCGCATTCGTGCCGAGGCGCAAGCCGCCGCCGACGAGCTGATCCTCCAGGCCCGCCACCGGGCCGAGACCGACGACAAGGCAGCACGTGACGCCGCTTTCGAGCACACCCAGGCAGCCGCGGCGGAAGCGGTGGCGCTGGTCGCGAACGCCAGCACCGAGGCCGCCCAGCTACGTCACGATGCCGAGACTGCCGCCGACCAGCTGCGCCAGGTCGCCGCGAGCCTGCTGGAGACCACTCGACAGGAGGCGATCGAGGCCACCCGGAAGGCTCAACTCGAGGTCACCGAAATCTTGCGTGCGGCCCGCGAGGAGGCAGATGCGGAGCGTTCGCTCGCCGAGACCGAGGCTCGGGAAGCCCGCATCAGGACCCAGCGGCTGCTCAAGCAGACCCAGGAGCAGGTCGACCGCACCGCTCGCGACGCGCACGCCGAGGCCGGGAAGCACGCCCGGCGTACCCACCGCACCCTCGGTGACGTCGCAGCCCGGATGCGCGCACGGCTGGCGGTCGAGGCCGAGGAGCACGCCCGCGTCGCCCAAGCGCTGACCGACGCTGCCCACGACGTGCGCCGCTCCGCGGACGAGGAGGCCCGGCGGATCGTCGAGTCCGCGACGGTGACCGCGACGCGGCTCACCCAGGATGCCGAGGACATCGTCGCGGAGGCCGAGGCCAGGGCTGCCCGCCGGCTTGCCGAGGCCGAGCAGAGTGCCCGGATCCTGCGGGAGACGGTCGCGTCCGAAGTCGTACGCACCCAGCGCGACGCGCACGAGGAAGCCCGGGCCGTGCGGGCCGAGGCAGGTGCCCACCTGGCCCACGCGCGCACCGAGGCCGAGCGGATCAAGGCCCAGGCCCGTCAGGCCGTCGCCGCGGCACGTGAGGAGGTCAGCGTGCTGGCCCGCCGCCGCGACGAGATCAACAGCGAGTTGGGCCAGCTCTCCGGGGTCATCCAGGCGCTGGCTGTGCCGACACCGGCCACCGGTGCAAGCTACGGCGGTGGCGCACACCTGGCTGAGGTCGCCGCTGAGCTACCCGAGGAGCCTGCCGACCCGGGCATCCCGACTCCGCGCGCGATGTTCCGCTTCGGAGAGGACCAGCGCCCGTGACCCCGAGTCCCGTCAGCGGCCCCAGCAGCGGCCCTGTCAGCGAGCCCACGGCACCCTTCCGGGTGGTGCTCCGCGGCTACGACGCGGCACAGGTCGACCGGCGGATCGACGAGCTCGGGCGCGCATTGCGCGAAGCCACCCGACAACGCAACGACCTGGCGCTGCGCCTGGAGCTGCTCGAGAGCGAACTCACGCGACTCGGCCAGGCGACGCCTGAACCGGCTGAGCCGACGGAGCCGCTGGTGGTCGAGGTCCCGGCGACGTTCGACCACCTCGGTGAGCGGATCGCGAAGATCCTCAACCTCGCCGAGGACGAGGCGGCGGCGATCCGTGAGACCGCCCGCGACGACGCCGAGAGCCAGCGCTCGGAGGTGACCGTCGAGCTCGCACGGCTCCGAGCGGAGGCGGAGAGATTCGCCGAGACGACTCGCGCGGGCGCCGAGACCGAGGCCAGTCGGTTGATCGCCGATGCTGTCCGCGCGGCCGACGAGATCAAAGACTCTGCCGAGCGGCAAGCCGCGGCACACCTCGCGGAGACCGAGGCCCTGCACGAGGAGCAGCGGGCCAGATCCGCGAAGGCCGCAGCTGACTTCGAGGCGACGCTCGCCGCACGGCGCAAGGAGTCCGAGGAGAAGTTCGCCGCGCAGCTCGCTGATGCCAGCCAGCGGCTCGCCCAGGCAGAGGCGACCGTTGTTGCCGCGCGATCCGAAGCCGACGCGCTCCGGTCGAGTGCTCGGCGTGAGGCACAACGGGCCCTCGAAGAGGCGCGCGAACTCGCCGACAGCACCGTCGCCGAAGCCAAGGCCACCGCCGCGCAGGTGCGTGCCGACTCCGAGCGTGAGCTGGCCGCCGCGTCGCAGCGCCGTGACAGCATCAACGCCCAGTTGGCCAATGTTCGCCAGATGCTCGCTACGCTGACCGGCAACCCGGCCACGGGCCTGTCGGTGGGTCCCGTGAGGGACGAGCCGCCCGCTGTCGCCGAGCTTCCCGAGCAGAGCCAGCGTGTCATCGACGAGTCGGCGCTCGACACCGTCGAATAGGGGCATCGGTCGGGGGGCCCACATAGGCTCCCGGTATGCGTGACACCCTGGCCCTTCTCGACGACGGCGCGCTGCGTCGTGGGTGCGGTCCGGGCACGCTGACCCGGGCCTACGGGTACGTGGGCTCGGGTCGGCTGACCGACATCGAGACCGAGGCGATCGACCACGAAGAGGGCACTGCCCGTGCCGGCGTACGTGGGTCCCAAGGCCGTGCGTACGTCGTCACCGTCGGCGTCGGTCAGCTCGACGGCCGGGCTTGGTGGTCGGGGGACTGCTCGTGCCCGGTGGGGGTCAACTGCAAGCACGCCGTCGCGTTGCTGATCACGGTGCGCGACGAGACGGCCACAGCGCACGACGACCAGGCCTGGCAGCGCGACCTCGACTCGCTGCTGGACGAGTTCGATCGCCGCGAGCCTGCTGCCGCCAAGCCGCTCGGTCTCCAGTTCGAGCTGCAGCGATCCGCGCTGTCTTCCCGGCACCTCACCGTGCGCCCGGTCCGGCCCGGTGCTCGCGCCGGCACGTGGGTGAAGTCCGGTGTCGACTGGCAGACGGTGTCCTCAGGCGTGTTGGCGCCGGCGGGAGGGGGCGGCTCCGGGTACCGCTCGGATCACCTCGGCTGGTTCGCCGAATTCCTCGCCCTCTACCGCGCCAGCCAGAGGATGGGCTATTACGGCTCGGAGCAGCAGCTGTCTCTGACTCTGTTCGGTGCCGGGGTCTGGCGACTGCTCGAACGAGCCGGTGAGCTTGGCATTGCGTTCCTGCCAGGCCCGGGCTTGTCGGCGGTGCGTCTTCACCCAGCCCCGTTGCCGGTGGCCCTCGACGCGCACCGCGACGACGAATCGGTCCGGCTCAGCCTCGGCGTCGAGATCGACGGTGAGTGGCACGGCAGCGACGCGCTGCAGCTGGTGGGCATGGACGCACATGGTGTGATCCTGATCGACGAGGGCGCCAGCGATCGATATGGGTCGCCGTCCGTCACGCTGGCGCCACTCGTCAGGCCGGCCGGTGTCGCTACCCGGCGGCTGGCCGCCAAGGGTGGTCAGATCCGCGTTCCGTCCGCCGGTCGCGACGACCTGGTGGCCGACTACCTGCCCCGGCTGGGCCGCTACGTCGAGGTCGCCTCGGCCGACGGCTCCGTCCCGATCCGCAAGCGCCCGCTGCCGGGGCTGGCCCTGACCGTGGAGTGGCGCTCGGTCCGCGAGGCCCGGGTGGGCTGGAGTTTCCGCTATCGCATCGGCGACGACGATCGCTCCTACCCCCTGGACGATCCGGTGGGCCACCGGAACCTGCGCGATGCGACGGCTGAGCGGGAGCTGCTGGACACGCTCGTGCTCGACGACGAACAGCGACACCGCCTGTGCACTCCCGCAGGCCGGGTGATCGCCGAACAGACCCTGACCGACCTGGCCGCGATCGGGCTGGCCGACCTGATGCCCGCGCTACTCGCTCACCCGGATGTCGAGGTGTCCGAGGTCGGCGTACGCCCCGACTACCGGGAGGCGACCGGGGCGCCGGTGATCACCTTCGCCGCCGCCGATCCCGACCGCGCGGAGCTGTTCACCGACCACACCGACTGGCTGGACCTCGACGTGGTGATCGCGATCGACGGCACCTTCATCGGCCTGGCCGACGTGCTCGAAGCGATGACTCTGGGCCGCTCGATCATCATCATGAAGAACGGGGTGCACCTCCGGCTCGACCGTCCCGAGTTCCGGCAACTGGCCGATCTCGTCGCCGCGGCAGGGGAGCTACAGGAGCAGCCCGCGAACGGCGTTCGGCTGAGTCTGGGCGACCTCGGCCTCTGGGACGAGCTGGCCGATCTCGGCATCGTCGACCAGCAGGCGGCCCGATGGGTGGACGCCGCACGGCGGCTGATCGAGCCCGGCACGCTCGACCCGGTGGATCCGGTCGGGTTGCACGCGACGTTGCGCCCCTACCAACTGCAGGGGTTCCGCTGGCTCGCCCAGCTCTGGCAGGCCGGGCTCGGCGGCATCCTCGCCGACGACATGGGCCTGGGCAAGACGCTGCAGACCCTCGGCCTGGTCGGGTACGCCAGGGCCCAGGGATCCGGCCCGTTCCTCGTCGTCGCGCCTACCTCGGTCGTCTCCGCGTGGGCGCACGAGGCCGAGCAGTTCACGCCTGGCCTGCGGGTGGCCACGATCACCGAGTCGCAGGCCCGCCGCGGTCAGCCGCTGGCCGACGTGGTCGGCGGGGCCGACCTGGCGGTGTGCACGTACACGCTGCTGCGCCTGGAGATCGAGCAGTACGCCGCGCTGTCGTGGGGCGGGCTCGTGCTCGACGAGGCACATCAGGTCAAGAACCACCAGAGCAAGACCTATCAGGCCGTACGCCGGCTCGACGTTCCGTTCCGCCTCGCCCTGACCGGCACGCCGTTGGAGAACAGGCTGATGGAGCTGTGGTCGTTGCTGTCGATCGTGGCCCCAGGTCTCTACCCGTGGCCCCAGCGGTTCCAGCAGTCCGTGGCCGATCCGGTCGAGAAGGCCGGCGAAGCCGCGGTGCTCGACCGGTTCCGCCGGCGTATCCGCCCGTTCCTGCTGCGCCGCACCAAGGAACTCGTGGCAGCGGACCTCCCCGAGAAGACCGAGCAGGTCCTGGAGGTGCCGCTGACCGCGAAACACCGGCACGCCTACGACACCCATCTGCAGCGTGAGCGGCAGCATCTGCTCGGCCTGATCGACGACTTCGACCGCAACCGCATCGCGATCTTCAAGGCACTGACCACGCTGCGCCAGCTCAGTCTCGATCCGGTGCTCGTCGACGACGCGTACGCCGGCATCGCGGCCGCCAAGACCGACACGCTCGTCGACCACCTGCACCAAGCCGTCGCGGAGGGGCATCGCGCGCTAGTGTTCAGCCAGTTCACCCGCTATCTCGGCCGGCTCCGCGACCGCCTCGAGGCCGAGGGCATCGCGACCCGCTATCTCGACGGACGTACCCGCGCGCGAGCCAAGGTCATCGACGACTTCAAGGCCGGCGGGGGAGACGTGTTCCTGATCAGCCTGCGGGCCGGCGGGGTCGGGCTCACCTTGACCGAGGCCGACTACGTCTTCGTGATGGACCCGTGGTGGAATCCGGCCGTCGAAGCCCAGGCCGTCGACCGCGCGCACCGCATCGGACAGCAGCGTCCGGTGCTGGTCTACCGCCTGGTCTCGGCCAACACGATCGAGCAGAAGGTGATGGACCTCAAGGAGCGCAAGCGGGCGCTCTTCAGCCGTGTCGTGGACGGCGAGGGCGCCGCCGACGGATCACTGACCGCCGACGACATCCGCGCGTTGCTCGATGATCTGCATCCGTCGGAGCCCTCAGGGTGACACCATGGACACGTGGATCTGAGCAGCGAGCCGAGCAATCACCTGGGCAGCACCGCCTTCTCACTGGCCCGTCCCGGAGCCGAGGGCTACGACCCCGACCAGGTCGACGCGTTCGTCAGCAAGGTGGTGGAGGCGCTGCGCCACGAGCCACCGACGATGGCGCCCTGGGAGGTGCACGACCAGGTGTTCGCGATCAGTCGGGTGCATCGCGGCTACGACGAGCACGAGGTGGACGACTTCCTGGACCGCGCCGAGGCTGCGCTCCGGGTTGCCCACGGGGAGCAACTGGATGTACCGGCTACTGGCGACGCCGAGCCACTGGCCACTCGCTGGTGGCCAGCCCTCACTGCTTGCCTGATCGCGGTGGCCGCTTTGCTCGCGGCGCTGGTGCTGGCGCGTTGACCCCGGTGGCCACCTCCAGGGCCGTGAGCTCGTCCTCCAGGTAGGTCAGCAGCCGCTGGAGATGGGGCACCGTACGCCGGCAGCCGGTGAAGCCGAACGCCATCTGGTCCACATAGGAGTTGCAGGTGATGTTCAGCGCGATCCCGTTGGTGGGCACCGACACCGGGTAGGTTCCCACCAGCTCGGCGCCGTTGAGGTAGAGCCGTCTGCGTGGGCCGGGCACGTTGGAGACGACCACGTTGTACGGCGGGCGCGCGATTCCTTGAAGGCGCAGCAGGGGTGTCAGCACGGTCGCGGTGTTCCCGAGTCCCGCCATCGCGGTGATCTGGAGCGGCGTCATCGATGACAGTGCCCGCTTGCCGGAGAGCATGTCGGCGTGGATGCTCGTCAGCCGTGTCGCCGGGTCGTCCAGGTCGGTGCCCAGCTTGACCATGATCGAGCCCACCGCGTTGCCGCCCTCGGTCGACGCGAGGGCCGCCTCCTTCGCCTTGAGCCCGACTGGCACCATCGAGACCAGTGACGTCGCGGGGAGGGCGCCCAGGTCGAGCAGGAGCGTGCGCAGCGCCCCGCCGCACATCGCCAGTACCACGTCGTTGAGGGAGGTCCCCGTTGCCTTGCCCACGGCCCGAAGTCGCTCGAGCGGCCAGTCCGCGGCCGCGAACCGGCGGGCCGAGGTGATGTTCCGGTTCAGGATCGTCTTCGGCGCGGCGAAGGAGATCGACGAGGGCTGGTCGCGCACCGTGCGGCCGAGGGTTCTGGCCAGTGCCGACGGTATTCCCGCGGCCTCGGAGGCGATGGCGAGTGCCGACCGCACCGTGCTCGTCGGAATGCCGCCGAGCCGGGAGTGGGCCTCTGCTGTGGACGCGGCCGCCATCCGGGTGGCGGACGTGGCCGCCCACGGCGGTCTCAGGTCCCGCTGGTCGGGGTCGGTTGCGAGCGTGCTCTGCAGGAGCCGCATGGCCGACACGCCGTCCACCAGCGCGTGATGGAGCTTGGTGTAGGTGGCGAAGCGGCCGTCCTCCAGCCCCTCGATCAGATAGAACTCCCAGAGCGGGCGCTCGAACGAAAGCCTGTTGCCGTGTACGCGCCCGACGAACTCGAGTAGGTCGCGAATGCGGCCCGGTCTCGGCAGCGCCGCGTGCCGGACGTGGTATTCGAGGTCGAACTCGTCGTCCTCGGTCCACACCCATTGACCACCGCTCCTGATACCGCGCCAGGGTCGCTTGTGGAACAACGGAGCGATCTGGTCCGAGCTGAGGAAGAACTCCATCAACTCGCGCAGATAGTCGGGCCCGGCGTCGGCTGGCGGCTGGTAGAGCGACAACCCGCCGACGTGCATCGGCGTGTTCCGTGAGTCCGCCAGCATGAAACCGGTCGCCGTGGGATCCATCGGGGTGAACATAGGCACACCATCTCACGGCCTCCCACCTGACCGCGGCTCATGCCGAGTTGGCACGAATCTACGCCGAGTTGGCATGAAACTACGCCGAGTTGGCATGAAACTACGCCGAGTTGGCATGAAACTACGCCGAGTTGGCATGAATCCTCGACGATTCGTGCCAACTCGCTGACGATTCGTGCCAACTCGCTGACGATTCGCGCCAACTCGGCGGGGTGGTCAGCGCATGAGGCGTTGTGCGAGGGCGCGCATCCGGCCGACACCGCGGCGATGCCCCGGCGCCCGGTGGATGCGGGTAGGCAGCTCGTCGCTCTCGTGCGCGTACTGCTGTGGGATCTGCGCGCCCGGAGCGGGCATCGGTGGCACGAACCACTCAGGCTGGCCCGGCAAGGCCGGCAGCGTACGGCGCGGGTCGATGTTCGACTCGGCGCTGGTCCTCGACTCGACTTTGGTCATGGTTGTTCTTCCCCCTGGACTGACATCAGCCCTTCCCCCCGGAAGGGCGGGGACGCCGGAGCGCCCCACCGGCTAGTTTGACACAGTCTGTCCGTATCGTCCAGATCTCCGGAGGACTGGCTGGCGTCGTGATGCGGTACGCTGCTGTCTCCGCCTGGGCCAACGTCGTCCCTTGTCGTTGCACTGACGAACTGCTTCCCGAGCCCGCCCCGGCCACTAGGGGTACGCCGGGATGCCACGACGACGGGACACGCGAATGCAGGCATTCCCGCCGCCCCAGGGGCTCTACGACCCGCGCAACGAGCACGACGCCTGTGGCGTCGCGTTCGTGGCGACCCTGACCGGCACGGCCAGCCACGACATCGTCGCCAAGGCCATCACCGCTCTCCGCAACCTCGAGCACCGCGGTGCCGTCGGAGCCGAGCCCGATTCGGGTGATGGTGCGGGCATCCTGCTCCAGGTCCCCGACCGGTTCTTCCGCGAGGTCGTCGACTTCCCGATCCCGTCCGCCGGGGCGTACGCCGTCGGCACGGCCTTCCTGCCGGGCGACACCGAGCAGGTGGCGGGCTCCCGCGCCCGCATCGAAGAGCTGGCTGCCGAGGAGGATCTGACGATCCTCGGCTGGCGGGAGGTCCCGACCAACCCCGGCATCCTCGGCTCGACCGCGCGCGGTGTGATGCCGACGTTCGCCCAGCTGTTCGTGGCCGGTACCGGCCACGAGCGTGGCATGGCACTGGAGCGCAGGGCGTTCTGCCTGCGCAAGCGTGCCGAGCGGGAGACCGGGGTCTACTTCCCCTCGCTGTCCGGCCGCACGATCGCCTACAAGGGGATGCTCACGACCGACCAGCTCGACAACTTCTACCCCGACCTGGTCGACGAGCGGATCGAGTCGGCGGTCGCGGTGGTGCACTCCCGCTTCTCGACCAACACCTTCCCGAGCT
>JASGGG010000049.1:0-23100 GCA_047605165.1 Nocardioidaceae bacterium | reverse complement strand
TGACGTAGAGGTGTCGGCTGATGACCAGGCGCTGCTCGACACGATCGAAACGTTCCAGACCGAGGAAGGCAACGTCCGGCTGACGCTCAAGGCCCACGACGTGAAGTCCAAGCTGAACGAGGTGCAGGGCACTGCTTACCTCCGGCTGCGACCCGATTACGGCGATCGGGTGCTCGATGTGGTGCAGGGCGTGACCTTCGAGTCGCGTTGTGTGCTCCGCACCAGCTCAGGTGCGCGCTCACGCCGAGAGCCGCTGGCCTACCAGGCGCCCGACATCGCGCTGCGTGAGTACGCCGACGTGCTCGTCGGCCCGCAGCAGGTCGTCTGGCGCGACAATGTGCTGCTGCCCGACAGCTACCGGCACAACCAGCGCCGGCGCCTGGTCAACACACTGACGGTCGAGCGGGGCCGCTGGTTCGCCTCGCTCGACCCCCAGCTGCAACCAGACCTGGTCGAAGGCGGCCTGCGCCACCTGCCGGGGCGCTACTTCCACGTCGACAACGAGATCCGAGGCCACTTCGGCCACTTGATGACCGAGCAGATCTCGAGGCTGTGGGCTTGGCCGGAGACGAAGAGGCAGTTCCCGGACATCAAGGTCCTCGTCAGCGCCAACCCCCGACGCCCGGTGGTGTTGGAGTACGAATACCGCATTTTCGAGGCTGCCGGCGTCAGCCGCGACGACATCGTCACCGTGACCTGCCCGACTCGTGTCGAGCGCCTCGTCTCGCCCGCTCCGCTGTTCTCACATCCCGAGTACGTCCACCCCAAGATCGTCGAGGTCTGGGACCGCATCGGCGACCACCTGGCCGCCCAGGCTGGCGACCGGGAGCGGCCTGAGCGGATCTTCTGCTCGCGCCGTATCGACAAGCGGTCCTGCCGCAACACCCCTGAGGTGGAGAAGCTGTTCGCCGACCACGGGTTCGCGGTTATCTATCCCGAGGACCTCGACATCGCCGAGCAGATCATGACCTTCCGGACCGCCGATGTCATCGCCGGCCTCGCGGGCAGCGGGCTGTTCCAGATCGAGATGGTGCGCGACCCCAAGCACGTCATCACGATCGCGTCCGAGCGCTACATCGCCCGCAACGAGTACATGATGGCCGCGGTCCGTGGACACCGGATGGATACGGTGCTCTGCGTGCCCGAGCGACCCGACGACTTCCAGTCGCCGTTCACCTTCGACGTGGAGCGGGAGGGTCGTTTCCTCATGGGAATACTCTCAGAACTCTAGAGCGAGGAGCGCTGTGAACCTGATCGACGCCGCCCGACGACCGTTCCGGCGCCGAGGCACATCCTTGGTCGACGTCGTGGCTGACTCGCTCACCCGGTCGAGCCCTTCACTGGCCCTCGTCGTCGACGGGGATGCCGAGGACATCCGGCAGCGGTTCGTGGCCCGTCTGCCACAGGCCCGCATCGTCGTGGTTCCCGGGGAGCTTGCCGCAGACGAGCGGCATGTCCTGATGGCTGCCCGCGGGAGGTTCGACGCCATCGTGGCAGCCACGCGACCCGAGCGCGCGACGGAGGTCTTCAAGCAGACCTTCTTCCACCTCAGACAGGGCGGAAGCTACGTCTGCCATGTGCCTACCGGCCCACCGCACGAGCTTCTGGAGTTCCTCGATCGGCTCGCGATCGTGCGCCGGGGCGAGGCGGTTGACGAGACTGCCGACGTCGTCGCGATCGCGAGAGCGGCGGGTGAGGCGAGACTGGCAAGCCAGGCCGTTCTGGTGCCTCTCCGGGGGGGGTCAGGCTGGGCCAAGCTTCGCGACATCGAGACCAACCGTTGGCTGTCCCTCGCGCCGGACGGCCGGGGTGACGTCATCGCGACCCTTCCGGCGGTCAGCTTCGACTCCCGGTGCGAGTTGCGTCAGTCCGAGAGCGAGGAGTCCCACCGGCACCGAGACCGGTTCGACGTCCCCGAACTCAACCTGCGTCGCTACGACAACGTCGTCTGTGCACCCGGGCAGGTGGTGGTACAGCAGAACGTGCTCCTGCCGGACACGTATCGGCACAACGACCGGGCCCGGCTGCGCAACTCTTTCACCCGTGACCTGGAGATGCGGTTCGCGCGACCGAAGGCAGCCCTGGGGAACCCCGAGCCGCTGCCCGGCGAGTTCTTCCACCTCGACTCCGAGTTCCGAGGCCACTTCGGCCACATGATCACCGAGCAACTGTCGCGCCTGTGGGCGTACCAGCGGGCCAAGCAGGAGGCGCCCGGACTCAAGGCGTTGCTCTTCACCAATCGGAGGCCCGAGCTGCTCGACTACGAGCGCCGCTTCTACCAGGCCGCGGGCGTGCCCGCGGATGACCTGGTGCTGGTGGGCGGCCCGGCTCGAGTGGATCGGCTGTATGCGGCCTCACCGATGTTCGTGCAACCCGCCTTCGCACATCCGGATATCTCGGCAGTGTGGTCGTCTCTCGCCGAGGGCATCCTCCCGCTTGCCACCGACCGGACTCTGCCCAAGCGATTCTTCTGCGCCAGGCGCAATGACAAGCGAGCGTGCACCAATGCCGGTGAGGTCGAGGCATTCTTCGCCGAGCGGGGTTTCGCCATCGTCTACCCGGAGGACTACAGCCTCGGTGACCAGGCCAGGCTCTTCCGCGGGGCAGAGCTGATCGCGGGTTGGGCGGGGAGCGCGCTGTTCAACCTGATCTATGCCGACGAGCCGAAACGTGTCGTCATGGTGTCGTCTGAGTACTACACGGCCAAGAACGAGTACGTCATCTCGTCTGTGCTGGGGCACCGGCTCTCGATCGCGTGGTGTCGCCCAGACCTGGCTGCCGCTGGCGAGGTGAGGAAGCGACTCCAGACGCCGTTCCGGTTCGACGCGCGGCGGGAAGGCGTGTGGCTCGCGGACGAGCTCGCGGACAGCTGAGTACGTGTTTAAGAAGCCCGTGGCCTGCTGCGCGACGCCCCGAGGGCGCTCCGCTGCGTTGCGAAATCTCGCGAGACAACCCGGTATGGCTTCGATTCCGCGCCTTGCGGAGCATCCCCCGGATGCGCCGCTCGCGACGGCCGAGACTTCTTAAACACGTACCGAGAGCAGCGCCCTTCACGACCGCGCATGACGTTGCCCGGTACCATGGTCGCTCTGTCTCGGGTCAATCTCAGGTCTTCGTCCTGGCTAGGAGTTCCATCGGCTGTGCCGTTTCGTACCCAGGTCGTCAAATGTCTGCGTGCCGCCGACCGGCATACCCCGGCCGGCCTCCGAGGGCCAATGCTGCGTCGGTTGCGTCGATTCCGTGGCCCGTATCGAAGGCCGCTGGTCTCCGTGGTGTTTCCGGTCTCCGACTCGGAGACCACTGCGATCCAGCCGATGCTCGACAACGTGCTGGCTCAATCTCACCGCAATCTCGACATCGTCGTGGTCCCGTTCGGCCGTTCGCCGAACGTGCGCGA
This sequence comes from Nocardioidaceae bacterium, assembly GCA_047605165.1. Taxonomy (GTDB): domain Bacteria; phylum Actinomycetota; class Actinomycetes; order Propionibacteriales; family Nocardioidaceae; genus SSC3. The sequence continues at coordinate 19,703 of JASGGG010000049.1, read as the reverse complement.
GACGGTGCGAGCCGCGGCGCAGGGCGATTGGCGGCTGCGAGTCCTCCAGCCCGTCGACACGTTCAACGAGGCCTGCAATCGAGGGCTCACCGCGGCCAGCGGCGAGTACCTGATGTTCGTGCGCCCGGGGGACGGCCTGCCGCGTCGCGCGGTAGCGATCTTGCTCGGCACGCTTCGCGCCAGCGGGTCGGACTTCGCCGTCGGGGCCTTGGCCGAGCCGAAGACCCTGATCACCGTGGCTACTCCCAGCTCCCGCGCGCACCAGGTGGCCCGTCATCACGTGACCATGGACGAGGCGCCGTTGGCGATTTCAGATCTCGCCCTGGGAAACCGGCTCTTCCGGGTCGAGTTCCTCCGGGCGAAGGGCGTTCGCTTCGGCGCAGAGCGCAACAGCACCGAGCACGCGATGCTGGCGGCCTACGAAGGAGCGACCTTCGACCTGCTCCGCGAAGTCACCTACACGCCGTCGGGCCGCCCCGCCGGGAAGCCGATCGGTGCTGTCGAGGACGCCATGGCCGGCGTCGAACAATGGATTGCCGACACCGAGGCGACCTGGCGCCGGGTCGACCTGATCGGCTCTGGGTTGGCCCGGATCGAATGGCTCGGCTCGCTTCTCGATGCCGGGGTGCAACCGTTCCTTCTCGACGCGGAGCGGGCGACCCCCGAGCAGTGGCAGCGGCTGCAACGGCAGATCGCGGTCATGGTGGATCGGGCCGGCCCCGCGGTCTGGGAGCAGGTGCGCGTCGAGCCGCGGATCCGCGCCTGGCTGGCCGCGGAGAACCGCCGCGAAGACTTGGTCGATTTCGTGATCTCGCGGATGTTCGATATCGAGAGCATGCCCACGGTCGCCCGAGACGGCCAGCTGTACGCCGAATTCCCCGAGGTCGCGAAGTTCGACCCCCCTGTGCCCGAGGAGCTCCGGGTAGTCGGTGAGACCGAATCCGTGCTCGTACAGCAACTGCGGAACATCCGGTGGCCCGGGGATTCCCTCGAATTGGAGCTGGCGGTCTACATCAAGCACGCCAGCGTGTCAGCCGGCTCCACGGCCGAGGTCGCGCTCATCTGTGCGTCGGGAGCCGGTGATGCCCTGCCGCTTCGGGCCAGTGCTGGTGTAGCACCCGACATCAACCAGCGCGCTGGCCACGCCTACGCGGACTACGCCCGAGGTCTGCTCGACGTGACGGTCGATCTCGCCGCGCTCGGGCCGGGCACCTGGATACTGCGTTCCTCACGCGCCCAAGACGGTCTTCGGCGGACGACGGACCTGACGGAACTGGACGGACGCGGCACCCCGTCCCACCTGGGCGGGGCGGTGCTGGCGCCGCGCCCGGTCGGCGGCCGGCAAGTCAGCATCCGCCGCGACCACGAGCACGGGTTCGCGATCGTCGTCGAGCCGGACCCGATCCCCCGGGTCGCGGATCTCGCGATCGACGGCGAGCTCCTCACCGGGACGATCGGCGGTCAGACCACGCGCCCCGGGCAGGTCGTCGCCACCGGCCGGGCGGGCCGCGTCGTCCGCGCGCCGGTCGGGGTCGACGGCCGGTTCGCCATGACACTTCCCGCTGCTCACGCACCCTGGGCTCTGAACGCCGACGGATCCGAGCTCGGGCTGCCCGAAGCGCTGCCTCCCGAGCACGTCGTGGGCCAGCGCGAGCTGGTCGTCGAGCGCCGACCGAGCGGAGGCCTGCTGGTGGTGCCCGGCCGGAACCGCCTCACACTCGACGAGGTGCGGCTCGACGGGGGGACCGTCGTCGCGACAGGTTCCTTCGCGGGCCGTAGCTGGGACGGGGAGCAGTTGCGGCTGGTGCGGGACGCGGTGTCGGTGCCGGGGACCCGGACGGTCGGTGAGGACGGCACGGTCACCTGGCGATTCGAGATGCTCGCGGACCCCTGGGGCTGGGGCGCCAAGCCCGCGCCGAGCGGATTCTATGCGTTCCAGATGGAGCTACCGGGCACGTCCGCGCCCGGCGTGGTACGGCTCGGCGGCGACCTGCTGGCCAGGCTCACCGCGTTCACCACCTCGTCGGTCTACCGGTTCCGGCTGGGGCGGCGCGGCTCGGCCTACGGCGTTCATCTGCTTGCCCCGCTGACCGACGACGAGCGCGGCCGTCACGCCCAGGCCCAGTTGAGGACGTGGTGCCTCTCGGACGCGTTGGAGATCGATCCCGGCGCGGTCTACCTGCAGGCGTACAACGGCGCCAGCGCCACCGACAGCCAGCTCGCCCTCCATCACGAGCTGCGCAGGACGCATCCCGAGCTGACTCTCTACTGGGGCGTTGCCGACCGGTCGGCCTATCTCCCCGAGGGAGCAGTGCCGGTCGTGATGCATACCCGGGAGTGGTATCGCGTCCTCGGGTCCGCGCACCGGCTGGTGATGAACATCGACTTCGAGCGCTGGTTCTCACGCAAGCCGGGCCAGCTCGTGTTGCAGACCTTCCACGGCTACCCGGCAAAGGCGATGGGCGTCATGCTCTGGGAGGCGAAGAACTACACGCCCCGGCGCATCGAGCTCGAGCTGCAGCGCTGCGCCGCGGACTGGGACCTGATCCTGACGCCGACGCCCGAGATGGACGTCCACTACCGGGAGCAGTACCGCTACCGGGGGGCCATCCACAGTCACGGGTATCCACGCGACGACATGCTGGTGGGACACGATGCCGGGAAGCTCCGCGAGCAGGCCCGGGCACGGCTCGGCATCGGCGAGGGGCAGACCGCGGTGCTCTACGCGCCCACGTGGCGCGACGACCAGGCGACGACCTACCGGTCGGCGGCGCTGACCGATCACCTCGATCTCGGGGCGGCGAGCACGCGGCTCGGCCCCGAGTTCGTGCTGTTGATGCGCGGACATCGGTTCCACAAGGACAGCGAACGCACAGCCGGGAGTGCTCGACTGATCGACGTGACCGACTACCCGGAGATCAACCACCTGATCCTGGCCTCGGATGCCGCGGTCCTGGACTACTCGTCGCTGCGGTTCGACTACTCGCTGACGGGCAAGCCGATGATCTTCCTCGTGCCGGACCTCGACGCGTACACGACAGGGGTGCGTGGCTTCCTCTTCGACTACCGGGAGACGGCACCCGGCCCGTTGCTCGCCACGACCGGCGAGGTGGTCGCTGCCCTGCAGGATCTGGAGAAGGTCCGGCGCGACTACGCCGGGCAGTACGCGGCGATGCATGCGAAATACAACTACTGCATGGACGGGCGAAGCACGCAGCGCGTTGCCGAGACCTTCATGTCCATGCCGGCCGACGCCGGGACCCGCCGATGAGCAAGCTCGCAGAGCCGGCGAAAGAGTTCGAGGCCGGCTCGGCGCTCGCGGATGCGGTCCTGGCGTGGCGGCACGCTCATGATCCGATGCACCCGGCGACCTTCGGCGACTGGATGGCGGCTCAGGATTGGTCCGATACGCCACCGTCGTGGTCGATGATCGGGCCGGCGATTTCCGCGGTGCGATCCGGCCACCGAGTCCGGCTGGTGCCGGCCGACCTCCCTTCCGTCGCCGCCGCGGAGGTGGGCGTTCTGGAGTTGGCAGACCGTCGTGTTCGAGCCGATGGCCTGACCGGGCCCGGCGGTGTGTTCACCGACGCACCGGACCTGCTCTCCGTGGAAGTGACCCGTCTGATGGTCGACCGGCTGCCGTCCCGGCCTGGCACCCTGGTGTCGCCGCCCCTCCCCGAGGGGAGCCACCGTGCGATCGCCGACGCCCACGAACGATGGCTCGCGGAGTTAACCCGGGCCGGCGCCGTCTTCGCCGTCGACCCGGAGCAACTGCTCTGGCCGAGCGCCGGCCAGGACCCGTTGTCGCCGGAACGTGCTGGTGCGCTGGCGCTGGCCCCCTTGCGTGCGGCGTACGCCGTGACCCGGACCCGCGAGGCACAGCCGGATGCCGAAGAGCGTGCCGCCGCCGCGATCACCGTGGACCGCCTCCAGGATCTTCGCCAAGAGCTCCGGCAACGACGAGCCGACCCGGCCTCCAGCGCGAACGCGTCGGGCCGCGAGCTCGTCCGGCAGCTCTGGCGACGACGGGGCGGACGTGACTCACGACCCACCGGGGGGGCCGGCCGATGACCGCATTGCCATCCGGCTCCCGGATCCTGCACATCGGCCCGCACAAGACCGGCACGACCACCGTGCAGCGCGCCTTCCACGCGAACCGGGCCCGGTTGTTCGAGGCAGGTGTCCTCTATCCGGGCCCGACCGCCCATCCGATGCGAGCGGCGATGGCCGCTGCAGGCGGACGCGCGCTGGCGACCGATCCCGCCAGCAACGGCCCCCAGCTCTGGGCCGACCTGGTGGCGGAGATTCGAGCCCACCCCGATCACACCGCGGTGGTGAGCAGTGAGTTCCTCTGCGAGACGACACCAGGCCGGATCGAGACGATCGTCGGCGAGATCGGTGCCGATCGGGTGCAGGTCGTGGTGACGGTGCGGCCGCTGGTGCGGTTGCTGGGCTCGCAATGGCAGCAGTACATGCAGAACCGGCCGGCGCTGTCCTACGACGACACCATGGGATACGAAGGCTGGCTGGACGCGGTGCTGAACCACCCCGACCGCGGGGTGACCCCCTCCTTCTGGCGTCGGCACCGACATGACCACCTGGTGCAGCGCTGGGCGCGGGTCGTCGGCCCCGAGCGGGTGACGGTGATCGTGATCGACGAGTCCGACCGCGGCATGGTGCTGGCGGCCTTCGCGCGGCTGCTCGGCGTCGGCAAGGAACTTCTGCGCGCCGAACAGGCGGCGGCCAATCGCTCCCTCACCTACCCGGAGCTCAGGGTGCTGTGCGCGTTCAACGAGTTGTTCATGGCGTCCGGCTGGGGTATCGCCGACTACACACGCTTCGTCCGTTTCGGCCTGGTCCGCAACCTGCTGGACCGGCAGCCGGACCCGGGCGAGCCACGGCTACGCACGCCGAGGTGGGCCGTGGAGAAGGCTTGCGCCATCGGTGAGGAGATCGCTGACGGCATCGGCTCGATGGGCCTGGGCCACGTCATCGGCGACCTCGAGTCGCTGAGCGACCCGGCCATGGCAACCGAGGTGGGCGACAACGACGGCTCGCAGCCGGTGCCCCCGGAGATCGCCGCTGGGTTCGTGGCGGCGATGATCCGCCAGGTCGACCAGATCCGGCCCTACGTCCCGCCGGGTGCCCGCGATTCCGGACCCGTCGAGCACGCGATCAGGACCGACAAGCGAGGCCGGCGAGCCCGGTCAGAGCTGGCCGACCTCGAAGACGCGATCGCCCGAGCCGAGCGTGACCTCCGCCTCGCCGCCCCACCGGACGAGCTCACGGCCGGGCAGATCGCACGCTTGTTGGGGCGCCGGGCCAAGGCCAGGGTTCGTCGCTGACCGGGTCCGCCCGCTACAGCGGATAGCCGAACTTCTCGAAGTCGGCCCGGTAGAACTCCTTGACCGCCGCCTCCGTGGCAGCCGCGACCGGCACCTCGGTGCTCGACACGTTGCCGCGCTTGACGCTACTCATGTGGTGCTGCACCTCGCCGGTGAGCCCGAGGTCGAACCGGCGACTGACGTCGGCGACGATGCCGGCGATACCGTCCTCGAAGCGGTAGACCTGTGCCTCGGGTACCCAGAACTCGTGTTGGGGCCGCAGGTGGTTGTCCAACGTGTAGGGGTTCTGTGCGTACTTGGCCCACATCCGTTGCTGCCACTCGGCGACATCCTGAGCCGTGTCGGTGGCGACCAGGTCCTTGCGTCGCATGGCGTACTCACTGCGGAAGCGCGCCATCGGCTCCCGCGTCACCATGAAGGTGGCGTCGAAGATCGAGATGTTGAACATCTCGACGAGCAGGGACGCCTGATAGTGCTGCGGAGAGCATCGACGCAAGGGCCAGCGCCGTGGATTGGATTTCGGCGTCTCCAGCATCCACATCGACCACCCCGAGGCGGTGAAGGCCCGCTCGATGCTGGTGCCCCCGGTCTTCGGCACATGGATGAACAACACCTTGCGGTCGCCTTTGAAGAAGATGGGCATCGTCAGCCTTCCTCCACTGCCGAGTCGAGAACGCCCTGGAACGGGTCGTCCTTGCGTACGTCGATCAAATGTCCGGTGAAGTGTGAGATCAGCACGTCGAGCGAGACCCGGGCGACCGTCTGCGATTCGAGCAGTGAGCCGACCGGTTCGTCGCCGAACGCCTTGGTGCGCATCGGTGTCGCCGTGCGTTCGGGGTTGATGCAGTTCACGCGTACCCCGTCGGCCGACCATTCGTCGGCGAGTGCTTGGGCGAGGTTGACCACGGCGGCCTTCGCCGAGGAGTAGAGGCTGTAGCCACCGCGACCCCGCGTGTAGGAGGAGGAGGTGTAGAGCAGCAGTGACCCACGGGACTTGGCCAGGTGCGGGAAGAACTCCTGGGCGATGAAGACCGGCCCGAGGTAGTTGATCTCGGTGGCCGAATAGATCGTCTCCTCGGAGGTCTCCACCAGCGTGCCCCGGGGCAGCACTCCCGCGGTGTTGATCACGAAGTCGACCTGGCCGGTGGCCTCCAGGACGGTCGCGGCGGCGGCGGCGACGTCGGCACGTTTCGCGACGTCGGTGCCGGTTGCCGAGCGGCTGAAGACGAACACGGTCGCGCCGTGCTCGCGGGCCAGGCCGGCGACATCGGAGCCGATCCCGTAGGAGCCGCCGAACACCACGACGGTCTTGCCGGACAACGCGGCGCGGTAGTCCTCGGCGGTGCCGGCGCTGGGTGCGTCACTGCTGGTCAGCTGGAAGAGCTTGTCCGCCAAGAACACGTCGATCGGCTCGGTGACCTTCATGTTGCGTTCGTCGCCGTGCACCACGTAGATCGGCACCTCGGGTGTGTAGCGGAGGACCACGGTGCAGTCGTCGGTGCTCACGAAGTCGGGGTCGGCCCCGGCGAGCTCGTAGGCCCGCCGGATGACCTCGGCGTGGAACGCCTGAGGTGTCTGGCCGCGCCGGAGTGTCGCTCGAGGCGGGATGTCCTTGATCGTGTTGTGTTCGTCCACTTCGACGATCGTGTCGGCCGACGGGATGGCCACGTCGACGGCCCGGTGTTGCCGCAGCGCCGCGAACACGTCGCTGATGATGCGCGCGGTGACCAGAGGGCGAACGGCATCGTGGAACAAGACGTTGCAGTCGTCGTCCGGAAGCGCCGCCAGCGCGCGCAGGGTGGTGCCGTTGCGGGTCTGCGCGCCTTCGAGGATGTCGGTCACCTTCGTGTAACCGCCGTCGCGGACGATCTTTCGTACCGAGTCGAGGTGGCCGGGCGTCATCAAGACGATGATGTCGTCGACGTCGGGATGGGCGTCGAACTGGGCGATGGTGTGCTCGAGAATCGTGCGGCCCGCGATCTTGAGCAACTGCTTGGGGATGTCCAGGCCGATGCGGGTGCCCACGCCGCCGGCGAGAACGACGGCGACGTTCTTGCGTAAAGCCATGACGGAACTCTCTCAGGCGCGTGGTGGGCCGATCAAACTCGGTGATTCCGTAGTGTGAAATGCGTGGACTCACTCTTCTCACCGCCTGAGGGCCGGCAGGGCGCGCAGTGGCGGCCTGTCTCGCCGAAGCTGTCGACCGCGCGGCGCCTGGTGCTGGTGCCCGGCGTACTCCTGGTGACCATCGTGGCCGCCGTGGTGCTGCTGGTGTCCGGCATCGCCGTCTGGGCCGGGGTCGCCGCTGTTCTCGGCCTGGTCGTGCTGGCCTGGGGGTGGTTCGTGATCGGCCGGATGACCCGCAATCTCGGGTATGCCGAGAGCGCCGACGAGCTGTACATCCGGCGCGGCATGATGTGGCGCTCCCTGACCGTGGTGCCCTACGGCCGGATGCAGTACGTCGACGTACAAGCTGGGCCGGTCGAGCAGGTTTTCGGCATCGCGAGCGTCCATCTGCATACCGCCGCGCCGGGCACGAGCGCTCGCCTGCCCGGGCTGCCACGCGAGGAGGCCGCGCGGCTGCGTGACCGGTTGACCGAGCTCGGCGAGACTCAGGCGGCCGGCCTGTGAGTCGTCCCGACGACACCGCGCCCGACGACACCGGACCACGAGGGGAGCTCAAGCGGCTCTCTCCGCTGTCGCCGTTCGTACGCGGCTGGGTCTTCTTCCTGGCCCTGTTCGGCGCGACCTGGCAGAACCTGACCGGCAACGACGTCGGCTTCGTCCTGCTGGGGCTGCTGGGCGTGACGGTGATCGGCATCGGCGCCGGGTTCGTGTCGTGGCTGCTCACCAAGTACTGGATCGAGGGCGACGAGCTGCGCATCGAGACCGGGGTGGTCTTCCGGCAGTCGCGCCGGATCCGGATCGACCGGTTGCAGGCCGTGGACATCGCCCAGCCGGTGGTTGCGCGCATCCTGGGGCTGGCCGAACTCAAGTTCGACGTCGCCGGCGGCAAGGCCGAGGGGTCGCTGGCATTCCTCCCGCTTGCCGAAGCGGGTCGGCTGCGCGCGACGCTCCTGGAACGCCGTGACCGGTACCGGCGAGACCAGGAGAGCCCGGCTCACCCGGGTGCTTCGGACGTCACGGAGGGTACGCCCGCCGGGGCTCCGGCGTCCGGTCAGCTGTCTGGGGCGTCCGCCGAGCTGCCTGGCCAGGCGTCTGGCCAGCTGCCCGCCCAGCCGGACCGGCTGTTGGCCAAGCTCGACCCGGGACTGCTCGTCGTATCGTCGGCGCTGACACCGGAGTTCGTGGCGTTCGGTCTCGGCGGCGTGGCATTGGGCGTCCTGCTCGTGTTCACCGGATCGGTCGGCAGCTTCTCCATCCTGCCGGTGCTCGTCGGCACCGGAGCGGCGGTCTACAACCGGCTCAACCGGTTCTACGGGTTCACGGTCTCCGACACCGTCGCGGGCCTGCATCTCGAAGGGGGCCTGCTCGCCCGCAACGCCCAGACGATCGTGCCCCGGCGGATCCAGGGAGTCGTGGTCTCCGAGCCGATCCTGTGGCGCGCCTTCGGCTGGGCACGGGTGGAGGTGTCGGTCGCGGGCGCGCAGGGAGGTGACGACGAGTCGAGCTTCAGCCCGACGCTGATCCCGGTGGCTCCGCTCGCCGAGGCTCTCGCCCTGGCCCAGCACGCCCTGAGCGGCCTGGACTTCCGCAGCGTTCCCCTCTCGCCGCCCCCGCGCCGGGCCCATTGGTGCGCTCCGATCGGCGCTTTCTTCGCCAGCGCCGGGCTCGACGACAGCACGCTGGTCAGCCGCAACGGCTGGCTCAACCGGCGCACGATGGTCGTGCCGCACCGGCGGGTGCAGTCGCTGCGGATCGAGCAAGGGCCGTGGCAGCGGGCCCTCGGCGTCGCCGATCTGGAGGTCGACTCACCCCCGGGACCGGTCGGAGTCCGCTTCCGGCACCGCGACGCGACCACCCTCCGCCCCGTCCTCGACCATGCCGACGAACTCGCCCGTCGCGCCCGCCAATAGCGCCGAGTTGGCACGAATCTCCGCCGAGTTGGCACGAATCGTCGCCGAGTTGGCACGAATCGTCGACGCATCGTGGTGGGAGGCTGCTGCATCCTGCCTGGTTGAGTTGAGCCAGCAAGGAGGAGCGGCCGCACCGGTTCCGGGTGCGATTTGTCTCTGCGCTTTAGTTCCTGCGTACCGTGCGTCGGATTGCAGTCATGGGATGACTGCGATCCGACGCTGGGGTGCACGGACTGTACTGCGACAGCAGACCCGGCCCTGGCCGCTCCTCCTTGCAGTACGAACTCGACCACAGCGTCGGCCGAACCCGCCAACTCGGCTTCCTTTGGAGTGTGAGGGACGTTACGTGGCCCACTGCCAGGTCTCGCGCGTACGCTCGTCTTGTCGAAGTAGTCCGGTACCCGCGAGGGACTGGAACGAAAGGCAGATCAGCATGATGTCCATCGGCGTTGTCGGTGCCGGCCGGGTCGGTGCCGTTCTCTCTGCGGCGCTCCGTGCTGCGGGGCACGAGATCGTTGCCGCGGCCGGTGAGTCCGACGCATCGCGCAGCCGGCTCGCGCTCCTCCTTCCCGGCGTACCCGTCGCCAAGCCCACCGACGTCGCCCGCGCCTGCGACCTGCTGCTGCTCACGGTGCCCGACGACATGCTGGGCAACGTCGTCACCCAGCTCGCCGCCGCCGGTGCGATCCGCGAGGGTCAGTACGTCGTGCACACCTCGGGTCGGCACGGTCTCTCGGTGCTCGCGGCGGCCAAGGCGGTCGGTGCGCACGTGCTCGCGTTGCACCCGGCGATGACCTTCACCGGCACCGACCTCGACCTGCCGCGTCTGCCCGGGTGCGCGTTCGGCGCGACCGCGGACGAGCCCGACGCGATCGCGCTCGCCGAGACCCTGGTCTCCGACCTGCGCGGCCGGATCGTCTGGGTGCCCGAGTCACGCCGCGTCCTCTACCACGCCGGTCTCGCCCACGGCGCCAACCACTTGGTCACCCTCGTTGCCGAGGCGATGGAACTGCTGCGCGCCTCGGGCGCCGACGACCCGGCCGCGACCCTGCGCCCGCTGCTGACCGCGGCACTCGACAACGCTCTCTCGTTCGGCGACGCCGCCCTGACCGGGCCGATCGTGCGCGGAGACGTCGAGACCGTACGAGCCCACCTCCGCGATATCGCCGCGACCGCGCCCGACACGCTTCCGTCCTACATCGCCCTGGCCCGCGCCACCGCCAATCGTGCGGTCGTGGACGGCCGCCTGCTGCCGATCCGCGCGGCCAAGCTGGTCGGCATCCTCAACGACGCCCTCGTGTCCGTCCGCTGACCCTGGGCATGTCTCCTCTTATCGCCGACCTATCCACGGCCCCGCATCCCGACCGGTTGCGTTGGACAGGCTCGACGCGGCCCGTTGCTCGCTCGCTTGTCCGTGTGGGTGGATCGAACGCGGATACCGCGGCCGCTTCCCGCCGCGAACCGGGAGACACGCCCTAGTGCCCGCTCCGCAGGTCGTCGGCACGCGCGCGGAGCTCGCCACGGCCCTGGACGGGATCCGGCGAGCCAGCGGCCGCGTCGCCCTGGTACCCACGATGGGCGCCCTCCACGAGGGACACGCGGCACTCGTCCGTCGTGCGGCCGGCAGCGCCGAGGCGGTCGTCGTCAGCGTCTTCGTCAACCCGACCCAGTTCGCACCGGGCGAGGACCTCGCTCGCTATCCGCGTACGTTCGACGCCGATCTCGAGATCTGTGGCCAGTCCGGAGCACAGGTGGTCTTCGCCCCCACAGTCGAGGAGATGTACCCCGCGGGGCTCCCCGGTGACGCCGTCACTGGCGATCCTGTCACTGGCGACCCTGTCACTGGCGACGCTGTCACTGTCGACCCCGGCCCGCTCGGCAGCCGGCTCGAAGGTGCTTCCCGACCGACCCACTTCCGGGGGGTCTTGACCGTCGTCGCCAAACTGTTCGGGCTGGTCCGCCCCGATCTCGCGGTCTTCGGCGAGAAGGACTACCAGCAGCTCACGCTGATCCGGCGGATGGTCGCCGACCTGTGCCTGGGCATCGAGATCGTCGGCGCCGAGACGGTCCGCGAGGAGAGCGGCCTCGCGTTGTCCAGTCGCAACCGCTATCTGTCCCCGGCCGAGCACGAGCTAGCCCTCACGCTGAGTCGCGCGCTGCGCGCCGGAGCCGCCGCCGGCGTACGCGGGGCAGACGCGGCCCGCGCTGCCGCCCTGGAAGTCCTGGCTGGCGTGCCCGAGGTCAAGCTGGACTACCTGGAGCTCGCTGCCCCCGACCTCGGTCCGGCGCCGCGATCCGGCTCTGCCCGGCTGCTCGTCGCGGCCCGGGTCGGCACCACCCGGCTGCTCGACAACCTCCCCGTCGTCCTGGCCCCCGTTGTTCGATGATGCACGGTCACCGGGCCCCTGCGCGCTGGATTGTGGCCGATCCCGGCACTGATTGCCGGCTTGTGGCCGATGGAGGCAACGATTCGGGTGGATCGAGGGTCGCCATGGGCCACAATCCGGTCTGGCGCATCCGCCGCTCCCGAGGCGTAACCAACAGCCGCCGCGACAACCGGAGCCAGACCCGGTCCCGGACCCGCTCGGGCTTGTTGTCGATCGCCGACTCAGGCCGGCAGAGAGCCTTACCCGGGGGTCAGCCCCGCTGGCTTGTGGCCGATGACGACAGGCTTGCCCGGCATGTCGCTGTCACCATCGGCTACAAACCCGCTGGAGATGTCACGATCGGCCACAATCCCGCTGGTGAGCTGGCGGAGCGATCCCGGCCCAGGACGAGCCCGCGAACCTGCCCTACGCAGCAGATCGGCTAGCCTGCGCGAATGGCTCCTTTGCCCGAGCGTCTGCTCGCCCCACCTCCGGGCTGGACGGAGTACGCCGACGTCGTCGTGATCGGCTCCGGCATCGCCGGCCTTACCGCCGCACTGCGGATCCGTGAGTCCGGCATCGGCACGGTCCGGTTGGTCACCAAGGACGTGCTCTCGGCCGGCTCGACCCAGTGGGCGCAAGGTGGCATCGCCGCCGCGCTCGGCGAGGGCGACACCCCCGAGCAGCACCTCGAGGACACCCTGGTCGCCGGGGCCGGTGTCTGCGATCGGGCAGCCGTCGAGGCTCTGGTCACCGAAGGACCCGAGGCCGTCCGCGAGCTGATCGCGCTCGGCACCGAGTTCGACCACACCCCCGCCGGTGAGCTGTCGCTGACCCGCGAGGGCGGCCACCACCGCGACCGCATCGCGCACGCCGGCGGGGACGCCACCGGTGCGGAGATCCAGCGCGCCCTGATCGCCGCCGTACACGCCGCCCCCGACATCAGCGTCACCGAGCACGCACTCGTGATCGACCTGATCCCCGGCGAGGGCGGCGGCATCGCCGGCGTCACGCTGCACGTGATGGGGGAGGGCCAGCACGACGGTGTCGGCGCGGTGCACTGTCGTGCGGTGATCCTCGCCAGCGGCGGACTCGGCCAGATCTTCTCCGCCACGACGAACCCGCCGGTCTCGACCGGGGACGGCATGGCGCTCGCCCTCCGCGCCGGTGCGGTGCTGCGTGATCTGGAGTTCGTGCAGTTCCACCCCACGGTGATGTGGCTTGGCGACGACTCGCGTGGGCAGCAGCCGCTGATCTCCGAAGCCGTACGAGGTGAGGGCGCGTTCCTGGTCGACGACCGAGGCGTGCGGTTCATGCAGGGCCAGCACGAGCTGGCCGACCTCGCACCCCGTGACGTCGTCGCGAAGGCGATCATGCGGCGGATGCGGGAGACCGGCGCGCAGCACATGTGGCTCGACGCCCGCGACTTCGGCGCCGAGAAGTGGGAGCGCCGGTTCCCCACGATCCTCGCCACCTGCCGCAGCCACGGCGTCGACCCGGTCACCGACCTGATCCCGGTCGCGCCCGCCTGCCACTACGCCAGCGGCGGCGTGGCGACCGACCTGTGGGGGCGTACGCCGATTCCCGGCCTGTACGCCACCGGCGAGGTCGCCTGCTCCGGTGTGCACGGCGCCAACCGGCTGGCGTCCAACTCGCTGCTCGAAGGGCTGGTGTTCTCGCGTCGCATCGCCGCCCTGCTCGCCGAAGGGCTGCCGGAGCGCCGGGAGCCGGCCGCTGATCCGCGTACGCCGGCCCTGGTGGATCCCGCGATGCTGAGCACGCTGCAGACCACGATGACCGAGCGTGCGGGGGTGCTGCGCAACGCGGAGGGCCTGGCACTCGGCGCCACCGAGATCGCCGCGCTCGCGGCCAAGAGCGCCGACCAGCCCAACACCGAGGCCTGGCAGACCACCAATCTGGTCACGCTCGCGACCGCGCTGCTCCAGGCCGCCACGATGCGCGAGGAGACCCGCGGCTCGCACTGGCGCGAAGACTTCCCCGACCGCGACGACGCCCACTGGCAGGGTCATATCGACGTCGTGCTGCGCAGGCGGTCGAGTGGGCCGAGGGACGAGGCCCTGATCGAGACCACGTTCACGGGTCTCGACAAGCTCGACCAGCGTTCAGGGGGGCTCGACCAGCGTTCGGCGCCGGGAGGCGACCAGTGACCGAGATCGCCGCTACCCAGTACGCCGCGCTGCCGCCGGCCCTGATCGCCGAGCTCACCGACGACGGCCTGGAACCGGCCGAGGTCTACGGCCAGGTGGCTCGGGCGCTGGCCGAGGACCTGCCGACCGGCGTCGACGTCACCAGTGCCGCAACCATCCCAGGGGCCGACCAGGCCGTGGGCGACTTCATCGCTCGCGGCGACGGGGTGGTGGCGGGGCTGGCGGTGGCCGAGCTGGTGCTCCGCTACGTCGTCGGCGCTGACGTCGCGGTCGAGCGGCTGGTGGCCGACGGCACCCGGGTACGCCGCGGCGACGTGTTGCTGGCGGTCTCAGGCCCGACGCGGCTGTTGTTGACCGCCGAGCGCACCGCGCTGAACTTCCTGTGCCACCTGTCCGGGGTGGCGACCGCGACGTCGCGCTGGGTCGACGCCCTGGCGGGTACCGGCGCGAAGGTACGCGACACCCGCAAGACCACGCCCGGCTTCCGGCTGCTGGAGAAGTACGCCGTGCGGTGCGGGGGCGGCGTCAACCACCGCACCTCGCTGTCCGACCAGGCACTGATCAAGGACAACCACGTGCTGGCGGCAGGCGGCGTCGTCGAGGCGTACGAGGCCGTGCGCCGGGCGTACCCGGAGTTGCCGGTGCAGGTCGAGGTCACCACGTTGGACCAGCTTCGCGCGGTGCTGGAAGCAGGAGCCGACCAGGTGCTGCTCGACAACATGCCACCTGACCTGATGCGCGAGGCCGTGGCGATCAACGCAGGCCGAGCCGCGCTCGAGGCATCGGGTGGGCTGTCACTCGAGGATGCCCGGGAGGTCGCGGCCACGGGCGTGGACTTCTTGGCCGTCGGTGCGCTGACCCACTCCGCGCCCGTGCTCGACATCGCGATGGATCTGCGGTCCGGGACCGGCGCGTCGTGATCCTCGCCAGCGACATCGGCAACAGCCATGTCGTGCTCGGCCTGCTCGACGACGGCGAGGTGCTCGCGCACTGGCGCGTCTCCACGGTGACGGCGCGGACGGCCGACGAGTGGGGTCTGCTCGTGCAGGGGTTGCTGGCCGGCTCGGGCTACGCCGGTGATGTGGAGGGCATCGTGGTCTGCGCGACCGTACCGTCGGTGCTGCACGAGTGGCGGCAGATGCTCGCGGGCTACTTCGCCGAGTTACGTCATGTCGTCGTCGAGCCGGGCGTCCGCACCGGCGTACCCGTGCTGACGGACAACCCGCGCGAGGTCGGCACCGACCGGATCGTCAACGCGCTCGCTGCCGGGCAGCTCTACGACGGGCCGACGATCGTGGTCGACTTCGGCACCGCGACCACGTTCGACGTGATCTCGGCCAAAGGCGAGTACGTCGGCGGCGCGATCGCGCCGGGCATCGAGATCTCGCTGGAGGCGCTCGGCGATCGCGGAGCCCAGCTACGTCGGGTCGAGCTGCTCCGACCCCGGTCGCTGATCGCCAAGAACACCGTCGAGGCACTGCAGTCGGGGATCGTCTACGGTTTCGCCTCCCAGGTCGACGGGGTGGTGACCCGGATGATCGCCGAGCTGGGCGTACCCGCCGGACAGGTCAACGTCGTCGCCACCGGCGGCCTCGCCCACGTGGTGGTGGACGAGGCGACGGTCATCACCGACCACCAGCCCTGGCTGACCCTGTTGGGACTGGAGATCGCCTACATGCGGAACGCATGATGGCCGAGCGTGCCTCCAGGTCAACTCGCCGGATTGTGGCCGATCCCGGCAGCTGATGCGGGTTTGTGGCCGATGCGGACAGGCTCGCCCGGCGTGTCGTGGTCGCCATCGGCCACAAGCCCAAGGTCAGCGCCGGACGCCTCGTGCCCGTCGATAGGCTTCCAGCATGACCGACCAGCAGCCGCCCGCAGCCTCCGCCGAGGACGACGTCCCCGAGCAGATGCGGGTCAGGCTGGAGAAGCGTGAGCGGCTGATCGACTCGGGCCGCGGCGCGTACCCCATCCAGGTCGCCCAGACCCACACGCTGACCCAGATCCGGGAGAAGTACGACGGCCGGAGCCTGGAGCCCGACACCCGCACCGGTGAGATCGTGAGCGTCGTCGGCCGGGTGATCTTCCTGCGCAACACCGGCAAGCTCTGCTTCGTGCGGCTCCGCGAGGGCAACGGCACCGAGCTGCAGGTGATGCTGAGCCTGGCCGACCTGGGCACCGACGAGCTCGCGGAGTTCAAGGCGTTCGTCGACATCGGCGACTTCCTCGGCGTCACCGGCGAGGTGATCACCAGCCGTCGCGGCGAGCTCTCGGTGCAGGCGACGTCGTGGTCGATGGTCGCCAAGACGCTGCGGCCACTGCCCAACGAGCACCGGCCGCTCAGCGACGAGGCACGGGTGCGGCTGCGGTACGTCGACATGGTGGTCAGCCCTGAGGCCCGCGAGATCGTGCGGGTGAAGGCCAGCGTGCTCAAGAGCCTGCGCGCCACTCTCGACGAGGGCGCCTACGTGGAGGTGGAGACGCCGATTCTCCAGCTCACCAACGGCGGCGCGGCCGCGCGCCCGTTCCGCACACACCTCAACGCGTTCGACCAGGAGATGCTGCTGCGCATCGCGCTCGAGCTCGACCTGAAGAAAGCGATGATCGGCGGTGTCGAACGGGTCTACGAGATCGGGCGCACATTTCGCAACGAGGGCCTCGATTCCACGCACGCGGCTGAGTTCTCGATGCTCGAGGCGTATTGCGCCTATGGCGATATCGACACGATGAAAGAGCTCACCCAGGCACTCATCGTCAATGCGGCGAACGCCACCGTGGGAACAACGGTGACGGCGCGCACCGGTGAGCAGATCGACTTCTCCGCGCCCTGGCGGAGCCGTTCGATATCTGACCTGGTCTCCGAGAAGCTCGGCGTCGAAGTTTCGGTCGAGACCCCGATCGGTGAATTGAAGCAGTACGCCGCGGACCACGACATTGTCTTGCAGCCCGGTTGGAACGCCGGCGAGATCTTGTTGGAGATCTACGAACAGCTCGTCGAGCACACGTTGATCCAGCCGACGTTCGTCGAGGACTACCCGGAGTCGGTTCGTCCGCTTGCGAAGCCGCACCGCAGCAAGCCCGGGCTGGTCGAAGCGTTCGACCTGATCATCAACGGTGTCGAGCTGGTTGCGGCTTATACCGAGCTCAATGATCCCGTTATCCAGCGTCAGCGGCTGACCGAGCAGTCCCTGCTCGCGGCCGCCGGTGACCCCGAGGCGATGGACTTGGACGAGGCTTTCTTGAAGGCCATGGAATTCGGCATGCCGCCCGCAGGCGGAATGGGCATGGGCATCGACCGGCTTGTGATGCTGCTCACGGGAGTCGGAATTCGCGAGTCGATCCTTTTCCCGTTGCTGCGTCCCGAATAGCAATCCTCGGACGTTCGGTTACAGATCGAATAGCCAAAGTAGGCAATTCGATATTAGGCTGGGTACGCCCATTCGGGCCGGATGCGAACGTGCCGACCAATCGAGGAGAAGTCCATGGCGCAGAAGGTAACGGTCGTGCTTGTCGACGACGTCGACGGAGGTAAGGCGGACGAGACCGTCCGCTTCGGGCTCGACGGTGTCGGCTACGAGATCGACCTCGGCACGAAGAACGCCAAGAAGCTGCGCGAGGCGCTCGCTCCTTATGTCGGCGTTGCTCGCAAGACCGGCCGCGCCGGTGGCGCCGGGCGGCGGGTCACGTCACGGCGTACTCGCTCGGCCGGAGAGGCTCCCGCCGCGGAGGTCCGCGCCTGGGCACAGGCCAACGGATACGAGCTGGCCGACCGCGGCCGCGTGCCCGCCGAGGTGCGCGAGGCGTACGCCGCCGCTCACTGAGCATCGCTGCTCTGCCCTTGTTCGCCCTCGGCGAAAGCCGGATCCGGAACACGCCCACGCCGCGGGGAGTTGAACCAGTTGTCCCGATCGTGACCCGAATTGCGTGAAATCGGGTCGGTGACCGGGACTAGAGTGGTTTGAACAGTCGCCGCCCAAACCTCGTGCATCCCGGGTGGCCCAGCAAGGAGTGGTACATGTTCGAGCGGTTCACAGACCGAGCCCGTCGCGTCGTGGTGCTGGCCCAAGAAGAGGCCCGCATGCTGTCGCACAACTACATCGGCACCGAGCACATCCTCCTTGGCCTCATCCACGAGGGCGAAGGCGTCGCTGCCAAGGCGCTCGAGAGCCTGGGCATCTCGCTGGAGGCGGTTCGCGCCCAGGTCGAGGAGATCATCGGCCAGGGCCAGCAGGCGCCCTCGGGGCACATCCCGTTCACCCCCCGCGCGAAGCGGGTGCTCGAGCTGTCGCTGCGCGAGGCGCTGCAACTGGGTCACAACTACATCGGCACCGAGCACATCCTGCTCGGCCTGATCCGCGAGGGCGAAGGCGTCGCCGCCCAGGTGCTGGTCAAGCTGGGTGCCGACCTCAACCGGGTACGCCAGCAGGTCATCCAGCTGCTCTCCGGCTTCCAGGGCAAGGAGACCCAGACCGCGGGCACCGCTCCCGAAGGATCGCCGAGCAGCTCGCTGGTCCTCGACCAGTTCGGCCGCAACTACACACAGGCGGCTAGAGAGGGCAAGCTCGATCCGGTGATCGGGCGCGAGAAGGAGATCGAGCGCGTCATGCAGGTGCTGTCGCGCCGCACCAAGAACAACCCGGTGCTGATCGGCGAGCCCGGAGTCGGCAAGACCGCGTGCGTCGAGGGCCTGGCCCAGGCGATCGTGCGCGGCGACGTGCCCGAGACGCTCAAGGACAAGCAGATCTACTCCCTCGACCTGGGCGCGCTGGTCGCTGGCTCCCGCTACCGCGGTGACTTCGAGGAACGCTTGAAGAAGGTGCTCAAGGAGATCAAGACCCGCGGCGACATCGTCTTGTTCATCGACGAGCTGCACACCCTGGTGGGTGCTGGCGCCGCCGAGGGCGCCATCGACGCCGCATCGATCCTCAAGCCGATGCTCGCCCGCGGCGAGCTGCAGACGATCGGTGCCACCACGCTCGACGAGTACCGCAAGCACCTGGAGAAGGACGCCGCGCTGGAGCGCCGCTTCCAGCCGATCCAGGTGCAGGAGCCGTCGATCGCGCACACCATCGAGATCCTCAAGGGCCTACGGGACCGTTACGAGGCCCACCACCGGGTCACGATCACCGACGAGGCACTGGTCTCGGCGGCGACCCTGGCCGACCGCTACGTCTCGGACCGGTTCCTGCCCGACAAGGCCATCGATCTGATCGACGAGGCCGGCTCCCGGTTGCGCATCCGCCGGATGACCGCGCCGCCCGACCTGCGCGAGTTCGACGACAAGGTCGCCGAGGTCCGCCGGCGCAAGGAGTCGGCGATCGACAGCCAGGACTTCGAGCTGGCCGCATCGTTGCGCGACGAGGAGAAGAAGCTGATCCTCGCCAAGAACGAGCGGGAGAAGCAGTGGAAGGCCGGCGACATGGACGTCGTCGCCGAGGTCGACGAGGAGTTGATCGCCGAGGTGCTGGCGGTCGCGACCGGTATCCCGATCGTCAAGCTGTCCGAGGAGGAGTCGACGCGACTGCTCAAGATGGAGGACGAGCTGCACAAGCGGGTCATCGGCCAGGAAGAGGCCGTGCGCGCGCTGTCGCGGGCCATCCGGCGTACTCGTGCCGGCCTGAAGGACCCCAAGCGCCCCGGCGGCTCGTTCATCTTCGCCGGCCCGTCCGGTGTCGGGAAGACGTGGTTGTCCAAGACGCTCGCGGAGTTCCTGTTCGGCGACGAGGACGCGTTGATCCAGCTCGACATGAGTGAGTTCTCCGAGAAGCACACGGTCTCACGGCTGTT
>JASGGG010000048.1:0-23107 GCA_047605165.1 Nocardioidaceae bacterium | reverse complement strand
GTCGGTGTTCCACGCGGGGCACTGGCTCTGGCAGCGGCCGCACTCGGTGCAGGTGCTGAAGTCGAGGATGCCCTTCCAGGCGAAGTCCTCGAGCTTGCCGACGCCCATGATCGTGTCCTCGTCGATCTCGTCGATCAGCTCGAGGTTGAACGGCTTGTCACCGATCATGATCGGTGACAGCCCGCCGAGCGCGGTGCCGCCGTCGGACTTGCGTTTGAAGAAGATGTTGAAGAACGCGAGGAAGCGGTGCCAGGCCACGCCCATGTTGGGGTTGAGCGAGATCGTGATCATCCAGGTGAACGAGATGACGATCTTCAAGGTGGCGACGATCCAGATGACATTGGACAGAGCCGACTCGCTCAGGGGTTCCATCAGCTTGCCCAGCCAGAACGTGAGCGGGAAGTGCAGCGCCGTGGCGTTGCCGGCGTGGTCGCCGTACTGCAGAATCGCGTACTCCGCCCCTCGGAGTGCCGCGATGCACAGACCCACGCCGAGGATCACGAACTCGACGAAGAAGCCCTGCCACATGACCGAGCCGAAGAACCTGCCGCGGGTGCCGCGCTCGCGCTCGGAGGGCCGCGTGCTGCGGTAGACGATGAACGCGATGATCGCGACGAGCATGGCCGCGGTGAAGAACTCGGTGATCCACTCCCACAAGAACCAGTGGCCGATGAGCGGCAGCGCGAAGTGCGGGTCGAAGAGCTGGCCGAAGGCGGTGACCAGGGTGAAGAACAGCAGCCCGAACCCGACGAACACGAACCAGTGACCGGCACCGACCACGGTCCACTGCAACATCCGGGTGTGCGCGATCGTCTCCTTGAGCATGTTCGCGGTGCGTGCGCCGGGGTTGTCGGTGCGGTTGACCGGTTGGCCGAGCTTGACCACCGCGATGATGTGCCGGATCGCCTTGACGAACAAGGTGATGCCGACCAGCGCGATGCCGATCGAGACGACCACGGCAACGATCTGCACGGGCTCCATGTGTCTTGCGCTCCTCGTCAGGGAATGTCGGCTGCCAGAACCGAACCTACGCGGAGCCTATTGCCCCGAGGCGGCCGACGGGCAGCCTGGCGGCGTGTGAACAAGATCCTACTGGCGGGTAGCCGGCGTGATCTCGATACGCCCGGCTCGTTCCTCGCCGAGCACTCGATCATCGGATGCGATCGCTGGTCGAGTAGCGCGAGGCACGAGCCCGTATCGAGCCGCTTCCGGTCGTCGAGTACGCCGAGCTTGCGAAGCGTGTATCGAGACGCCGGCCGGATGTGAGGCGCCGACGTCGAGGACTTCCCTGACAGACCAAGGCGCCGGCGTGTTCCTAGCGGGCCAAGACGGCGAGTTGCCGTTAGCCGATCCAGGTGGGGATCTCCCGTCCTCGACTGCCGGGTCGCGGAGGGGTTGGATGGCGGTATGACAGCAGTCGTCACGGTCGGGGTCGGTCCGGTGTCGTTCGCGGATGTGGTCGCGGTCGCTCGCGAGGG
The DNA here is from genome assembly GCA_047605165.1 of Nocardioidaceae bacterium. GTDB lineage: Bacteria > Actinomycetota > Actinomycetes > Propionibacteriales > Nocardioidaceae > SSC3. Next base: position 21,629 of record JASGGG010000048.1, on the reverse strand, counting down.
TGCGTCGGTGGTGCTCGGCGACGATGCGCTGGCGGCGATCGAGAGGGCCCGGGGAGCGGTTGAGGCGCTCGCGGGGGCTTCGATGCCGGCGTACGGCATCAGCACCGGGTTCGGCGCGCTGGCGACCCGGCACATCCCCGACGAGCTGCGCGAGCAGCTGCAGCGGTCGCTCGTACGCTCGCATGCCGCAGGCAGCGGACCGGAGGTCGAGCGCGAGGTCGTCCGTGCGCTGATGCTGCTGCGGCTCTCGACTTTGGCCACCGGGCATACCGGCGTGCGCCCCGAGACCGCGCGGGTGTACGCCAGCCTGCTGTCCGCGGGCCTGACACCCGTGGTGCGGGAGTACGGCTCGCTGGGCTGCTCGGGCGACCTCGCGCCGCTTGCGCACTGTGCGCTGGTGGCGACGGGGGAGGGAGAGGTACGCGACTCCACCGGCACGCTGCGACCCGCCGGGGAGGCGATGGCCGAGGCCGGGATCACGCCGGTGCGGCTCGCCGCCAAGGAGGGGCTCGCGCTGATCAACGGCACCGACGGCATGCTCGGGATGCTCGTCCTCGCGGCTACCGACCTCTCTCGCCTGTTCAAGACGGCCGACATTGCCGCGTCCATGTCGGTCGAGGGACAGCTCGCGACGGACCGGGTGTTCGCCGAGGACCTGCAGGCGCTGCGGCCCCATCCCGGGCAGGCCGCGTCGGCGGCCAACCTGCGACGCCTGCTCGCCGGGTCGGGTGTGGTCGCCTCCCACCGGGGTCCGGACTGTAACCGGGTGCAGGACGCGTACTCGCTGCGCTGCTCGCCCCAGGTGCACGGCGCCGGCCGCGACACGCTCGCCCATGCGGTCGCGGTCGCCGAGCGCGAGCTGGCCTCGGCGATCGACAACCCGGTGGTGCTCACCGATCCCATTTCTGGGGCGAGCCGGGTGGAGAGCAACGGCAACTTCCACGGTGCGCCGGTCGGCTACGTGCTCGACTTCCTCGCGATCGCCGTCGCCGACATCGCCTCAATCAGTGAGCGTCGTACCGACCGGTTCCTCGACAAGGCGCGCAACCACGATCTGTCTCCGTTCCTCGCCCACGACCCCGGTGTCGACAGCGGGCACATGATCGCGCAGTACACGCAGGCCGCGATCGTCAGCGAACTCAAGCGGCTAGCAGTGCCGGCGTCGGTCGATTCGATCCCGTCCTCGGCGATGCAGGAAGACCACGTCTCGATGGGCTGGCACGCGGCGCGCAAGCTGCGCCGCGCGGTCGACGGCCTGACGCGCGTACTCGCCGTCGAGATCCTCACCGCCGCCAGAGCCCTCGACCTGCGCGCGCCGCTGCAACCGTCGCCCGGCACCGGAGCGGTGGTGACCCTGCTGCGCACCTCAGGGGTGGAAGGGCCAGGGCCCGACCGTTACCTGTCCCCCGAGATCGAGACCTGCGTGGACCTGGTGGCCAGCGGCCGCGTGATCGAGGTGGCCGAGCAGGCGATCGGGGAATTGTCGTGAGGTGGTCTCGATACACGCCTCGTTCCTCGGCGTACTCGACCAGCGGTTGCACCCCCCGGCCTGGCGTACTCGACCAGCGGCGCGTGTCGCTGGTCGAGTAGGGCGCGAGGAACGAGCGGCCGTATCGAGACCAAGACGCACCCGCAACGCGAAGGAGAGGTAGCAGCATGACCAGAGAGATCCGAGCCCCCCGCGGCACCGGCCTGACCGCGAAGTCCTGGCAGACCGAGGCACCGATGCGGATGCTGATGAACAACCTCGACCCCGAGGTGGCCGAGCGGCCCGAGGACCTGGTCGTGTACGGCGGCACCGGCAAAGCGGCGCGCAACTGGGAGTCGTACGACGCGATCATCCGGACACTGACGACGCTGGCCGACGACGAGACCCTGCTGGTGCAGTCCGGCAAGCCGGTCGGGGTGATGCGCACTCACGAGTGGGCGCCGCGGGTGCTGATCGCCAACAGCAACCTGGTCGGAGACTGGGCCAACTGGGAGGAGTTCCGCCGGCTGGAGGACCTCGGGCTGACGATGTACGGGCAGATGACCGCGGGGTCGTGGATCTACATCGGCACGCAGGGGATCCTGCAGGGCACGTACGAGACGTTCGCTGCCGTGGGCGCGAAGCGAGGCGGCACCCTGGCCGGCACGATCACCCTGACCGCCGGGCTCGGCGGGATGGGCGGCGCGCAACCGCTCGCCGTGACGATGAACGACGGCGTCGCGATCTGCATCGAGTGTGACCAGTCCCGGATCACCCGCCGCATCGAGCACCGCTACCTCGACGTGCAGGCCGACTCCTGGGAAGCCGCGCTCGAGCTGGCCACCGCAGCCCGCGACGAGCGTCGTGGGCTGTCGATCGGCGTACTCGGCAATGCCGCCGAGATCGTGCCCGCCATGCTCGCCGCCGGAGCACCTATCGACATCGTCACCGACCAGACCAGCGCGCACGACCCGCTGTGGTACCTCCCGGTCGGCGTCACGATGGACGAGTGGCCCGAGCTCAGGGCATCCGATCCCGTCGGGCTGACCAAGCGCGCCCAGGAGTCGATGGCGCTGCATGTGGAGGCGATGGTCGGGTTCATGGACGCCGGCGCCGAGGTCTTCGACTACGGCAACTCGATCCGCGACGAGGCTCGCAAGGCCGGCTTGTCGCGGGCGTTCGACTTCCCCGGCTTCGTGCCTGCCTACATCCGGCCACTGTTCTGCGAAGGCAAGGGCCCGTTCCGCTGGGCCGCGCTCTCCGGCGACCCCGCCGACATCGCCGTCACCGACCGCGCGATCCTCGAGCTGTTTCCGGAGAACGAGCACCTACGGCGCTGGATCGAGATGGCGGCCGAGCGCGTGCACTTCCAGGGCCTGCCGGCGCGGATCTGCTGGCTCGGGTACGGCGAACGACACCTGGCCGGGTTGCGCTTCAACGAGCTGGTCGCCTCCGGCGAGATCTCCGCGCCGATCGTCATCGGCCGCGACCACCTCGACTGCGGCTCGGTCGCCTCGCCCTACCGCGAGACCGAGGCGATGCTCGACGGCTCCGACGCGATCGCGGACTGGGCGCTGCTCAACGCCCTGGTCAACACCGCCTCCGGCGCCTCGTGGGTGTCGATCCACCACGGCGGCGGCGTCGGTATGGGCCGTTCCATCCACGCCGGCCAGGTCTGTGTCGCCGACGGCACCCCCCTTGCCGCGCAGAAGATCGAGCGGGTGCTGACCAACGACCCCGGGATGGGCGTGATCCGGCACGTCGACGCCGGCTACCCCGAGGCAGTCGCTGTCGCCGAGGCGAAGGGCGTACGCATCCCGATGCGGGAAGGCTGACGTCTGTCTGTCGCCCAGCCGACAGACAGACGTCGGGGCGGGCGTGTTAGATGCGCCCATGACTCTCAAGCGGATCGCGCTGGTGCTGACGATGGCCTGCATTCTCGCCTTCAACCCCGTAGCGGCGTACGCGGGCGAGCCGAGTGGCTCACAAGGCGTGTGGAAGCGTACGTGGAAGACCTGCGCCAACGACGGCGTCTACACGACGATCGGCGGCCAGGCCTGGGCCAAGGAGTTCGGCAAGCAGGGCGTGCGCAAGTTCAAGGTCACCTACACCGTGCGCGCCGGCTCGAGCACCTCGTGGACCAACCCCGTGCTCCGGAAGAAGACGTACTGGTCGTCCCAGTTCCCCAACGACAAGCGGAACTTCCAGTACAAGTTCCCCTGGGTCAAGTGGAACAACCTGACCGCTGGTGTCGACGGGTCCTACTGGATGTACGCCACCATCACCTGGGACCGGGCGAAGAAGAAGGACTGGAAAGTCAAGAACTTCCTCCTCGCCGTGTGCTCCTGACCGAACGACGCACTGAGAGGTAACCGGATGCGCAAGCCCTTCATCGCCTTCGTCACGATGACGCTGGGTGCGACACTCCTGCTCGCTCCCAGCCCGGCCGGCGCGGCCGACAGCGCGGGGAACGGACCGCTGCTGGTCGAGGGCTGGACGGACAACGAGCTTCGTTGGGTGCCAAGTGACGTGGAGGGCCCGACCGGTGCCTTCGGGTTCGACGCGGACGGACTCTTCGACGTGCTGGACGTCTCGGACGACGGAAGCTGGATGCTCTACCGTTCCGGCTTCTCGGTCGAGGGCGACCAGCTTCGCGTCCACACCGGGGACGGCGACGACTTCTCGGTCGGGTCGGTGCCGGGCTGGACCCAAGCCGCGGCGATATCTCCGGACAAGTCCCGGATCGCGGTCGTCATCGAGCAGTACAACGACGACAACAAGCTTGTTCGTCACTTGCTCACGATGCCGAGCACCGGCCTGGCCGAGCCGACCGAGCTGATCAACGACCTGGACGACGACTCCATCCTGTGGGACACGCTTGACTTCGACCCGGTGACCGGCAAGGTCGCCTTCGTTCGCTGGGCGCGCATCGGCCTGATCGATCCCGCGACCGGGGTGATCTCCGATTTCCTTGGCGGCTGTACCTGGATGGCCCAGGAGCCGACCGGCGACGACTGCGCCACAGCCAACTGGCCCGGCCTCGACGGCAATGCCTTCGACTTCTCTGCCAGCGGAGATCGCATCGCGGTTCAGCTCGCCGACTTCGACGAGGACGGGTCCGATCCCTACTTCGGGACGCTGTCGCGTGCTGGCTCCACGGTTCGGCTGATGGACGTGCCCGTCGATGACGCGGGCAGCTACACCTTGGGGTCGGCGTTCTTCTCTCCCGACGGCACCAAGGTGGCCATGGAGCGGTGGCAGCCTCTCGGCGACGACGAGAGCCGACCGGACGTGTACGTCCAGTCTGCCACCGGTGGAACTGCCGTCGAGGTTGCCCACGCTTCCCGGCTGAGGGGTTGGCTGGCGTGCCCCGGGGACGTCTGCCCGGACTACGGGAGCAAGGTAGAGACCACCACCGTGCTCAAGTACCTGGCCGACATGAAGAAGATCAAGGCCTATGGCGAGGTGTCACCGCCTCAGACCGGCTCGGTCACGGTGACCTTGCAGGCCAAGAAGAAGACCTGGAAGACGGTGCAGACCAAGACGTTGCAGCTGTCCGGTGCGAGCACGTACAGCACGACCTTCAGCCGTCCGAAGTTCGACTTCTGCCGGCTCAAGGTGCGGTTCAACGGCAACGACGAAGCCAGTGCGAGCACCTCGCCTACGATGCTGTTCTCCTGCTGACTACCGACGCTCCGTTTCGCGGTGACTGCTGGACATCGAGGGCGAGTCCAGCCGGTCCAGCGTGACCGGCCGGCGAGGCGGTCTGAGCGTGACCGGCTTGCAGGTCCTCCAGCCGGCCACGGAGTGCCGGCAGATCCAGGATCTGGATGCGGCCACGCAACACGGCCACGATCCCCCGATCGGCAAGCTGATGCAGCTCGTGGTTGACGCTTTGCCGGGTGCTCCCGGTCAACTGGGCGATCTGGGCCTGGGTCAGCGGCACCTCGTGGCCGAACACCGCCGCAAGCCGGACGAGTCTGCTCAGGAGCCGGGCCTCAAGGGTGCAGTACATCTGCTCCACGAGGTTTCGTTGGAGTTCAATGACTCGCGTCGCGAGCTGATGAGTCAGTGCTTGCTGCACTCGGGCGTGGGAAGAGAACCGATTGAACACGGTCGAGTGGATCGTGTACGTGGTGGTGGACCGTAGCGCGACGACGGACGTGCTCCGGGTTGGTCGTCTCACGATGATCGACACCTCGCCGCAGTGGCCGCCCGGCCCGAGGATGTCGATCAGTCCGACCTGGCCACTGGCCAACGGCACGGTGATCGCCACGCATCCGTTCGCGATCACGTGCAAGCAGTCTGCCGGGTCACCGGCCTGCCACAGATAGGTGTCGGTCGGGTAGTGCCGGCGGCACGCGTGGGACATGAACTCGTCGCGCTCGCACGCGGACAGCGCGTCCAACAACCCCCACCCCATGAAGACGATTGTGGACGATGGCGAAGCGGATTGCCGAGAAATTCGCGGGAAAATCACCGCCGTGGTCCGACTGACCAGACCAATTGAACTGAGCGACACACGGACTGGTTACGGACGCACTGGACCAACCGCGATCCCTTCGACCGCGTTCTGGCCGCGCAAGCGCTGCACGAGAACGTCACCCTGGTCAGCAGCAACCATGCTTTCCGCAGCCTCGACGGGATTCGGCCGCTCAGCTGCTGAGCCGGCGCGCTCGCCAGGCGGCGACGCACTCCTCGACATTCACGCCACCGACGACGACGTGGGCGTCGCGAAGCAGTGCGTCGCGTACGCGGGTGTTGAAGTCGCGCAGCACCTCGCGCACCCGCGCTTCGTCGGCCAGTTCGTCGATGCGAGCTGGGAGCTCGCGGCGTTCCTTGCGCAGCGCCATCGGCGTGGGCAGCATCCCGTCGAGCTGCTCCCGCTCCTTGATCTGCTTCGCGAACCAGTCGGGGTCGTCGAGGTTGCGCAGCGACAACGGTTTGCCGGCTCCGGGCAGGTCGTCGAACTCGCCCCGCTCGTACGCCTCGCGGATCTGTTTGTCGACCCACCCCTCGCTGAAGCGTGGTGGCTCGGTCATGCCTTGATGCTAGTCACGATCCCCAGCGACCTCGGTGGATCACGTCGGTGCGGCGCCCCCGCTTGGCCGAGCCCTTCGTGCCGGCGTCGGGGACGCGGTGGCCGACTGTGACGGCGCCGACGGCTGTGTAATGGGCGGGTACGCCGAACGCATCGCGCAGCGCGTCGTGCCGCTCCGGCGGGACGCCGAAGTAGCAGGCACCCAAGCCCTCGTCGACGACCGTGAGCAGCATCAGCATCACTGCCATCGCGGTGTCGGTGTGCCAGTAAGGCACCGGCCAGCGGGCCTCGTCGCGGTCGGTCCAGCCCTTGTCGTCCTCGGCGTAGCGGTCGAGGTAGGCGTCCTTGTTGGAGAACGCGACGATCACCACGGGGGCGGTCTTCATGCCGCGCAGCCACGAGTCGTCCCCTTCGGACTCACTCGGCGGGGAGGCGGCGGACCAGAACCGGGCCACGTCCTCGGCGGTGTCGAGCGCCAGGAATCCCCAGCCCTGGGAGAACCCGGCCGACGGTGCTCGCAACGCGTTGGCCAGGATCCGGTCGAGCGCCTGGGAGTCGACGGCATCGGGGGCGTAGTTTCGGATCATTCGGCGTCGCCGGACGGCGTCTTGGAACTCCATGGAGCGATTGTGACCTTCGAGCAGATGTGGCGTGACCTGGCCCCCGTCGGGCGGTCCGCACAGAGCGGCGGCTACTTCCGGCAGCCGTTCGCGTCGGCCGAGCGGGAGTGCCATGCCTGGTTCGTCGAGGCTGCCGAGGAACGGGGGTTGCGGATCGAGACCGACGGCTGGAACACCATCGCCTGGTGGGATCCGGAGGGTGGTCTCGATACGCGCCTCGTCCCTCGGCGCTACTCGACCAGCGGCGCGGGAAGCAGCGAGGCCGGTGCCGGCGGCGCGGGAAGCAGCGAGGCCGGAGCCAGCGGTGCGGGCGGCGATGCAACCGGTGGTCGAGTAGGGCGGAGCGCTAGCGGAGCCCGTATCGAGACCCCGCCGGCCGTGCTGACCGGCTCCCACCTCGACTCGGTGCTGGCCGGCGGAGCGTACGACGGACCGCTGGGCGTCGTGAGCGCGCTGGCTGCCGTCGACGCGCTGCGCGACCGCGGCTTCCGGCCCGGCCGACCGATCGGAGTCGGGGTGTTCGCCGAGGAGGAAGGCAGCCGGTTCGGCCTTGCCTGCTTGGGATCTCGCCTCGCCACCGGGGCGACGCAATGGGCCGACGTGGAGGCACTGACCGACCGTGACGGCGTACGCCTGGGAGACGTCGTCGGGGCACCGGCGCCCGGGCTGCTCGACGAGGTCGGCTGCTTCGTGGAGTTGCACGTCGAGCAGGGGCGCGATCTGGTCGACCGGGGTGCGGCGGTCGGGTATGCGAGCGCGATCTGGCCGCACGGCCGCTACCGGTTCGAGTTCACCGGCGAGGCCAACCATGCCGGTACCACCCGGATGGAGGACCGCCGCGACCCGATGCTCAGCTACGCGATGACCGCGCTGGCCGCCAACAAGCAGGCCAGGCTCGCCGATCAGCGCGCGACCTTCGGCCGGATCGAGGTGCGACCCAACGGCACCAACGCCGTACCCTCGGCCGTCACCGCCTGGCTGGACGCACGTGCGGAGTCCCAAGAGCACCTGGACGCGATGCTCGCCGCCATCGAGCGACTCGCCCGCGATCGGGCTGGACGTGACGGCACCGGTCTGGCGCTCACCGCCGAGTCGGTCACTGCCGAGGTTCGGTTCGACGCCGACCTCACCGCTCAGCTTGCCGGCGACATCCCGGTCATCCCGACGGCCGCCGGCCATGACGCCGGAATCCTTGCCCAGTCAGGGATCTCGACCACGATGTTGTTCGTGCGCAACCCGACCGGGGTCTCGCACTCTCCTGCCGAGCATGCCGAGACGGCCGACTGCCTCGCCGGGGTGAAGGCCCTCTCCGACGCGCTGGAGAGGGTCGCCCAGTGACGGCGTACTGGCTCGAGCGGGCCTGGCTGCCGACCGGCCTTGCCGAATCCGTGCGGGTCGAGGTCGAGGAGGGCGTCTTCACCGCCATCCTTCCGGCCAGCCCGCCGAGCAGCGAGAATCGCCTTGCCGGGTTGACGATTCCCGGCCTCGCCAACTGCCACAGCCATGCCTTCCACCGAGCGCTCCGCGGGCGTACCCAACGTGAGCGCGGCACGTTCTGGACCTGGCGCGAGCAGATGTACGCCCTGGCGGGCCGGCTGACGCCCGAGACCTACTACGAGCTTGCCCTAGCCACCTACCGCGAGATGGTCGCGGCAGGTGTGAGCGTCGTCGGCGAGTTCCACTACCTGCACCACCAGGTCGACGGCACGCCCTACGACGAGCCGAACCTGATCGGGAACCTCCTGGTCGACGCCGGCACGCAAGCCGGACTACGGGTCGTACTCCTGGACACCTGCTACCTCGCCGCGGGGATCGACCAGCCGCCTTCCGGAGTGCAGCGCCGGTTCAGCGACAAGACCGTCGACGCCTGGGCGGCGCGAGTCGAGGGCCTGGCCGGCGGGTCGGCTATCCACTCGGTGCGGGCGGTGCCGCGCGCGGCGATGCCGGTCGTGGCGCAGCGTGGCGGGCCGCTACACGTGCACGTCTCCGAGCAGGTCGCGGAGAACAAGCAGTGCCTGGTGGCCTACGGCGTCACACCCACGCAGTTGCTGCACGACCTGGGTGTGCTCGACGCGCGGACCAGCCTCGTCCATGCGACCCATCTGACCGATATCGACATCGCGCTGATCGGCGCGGCTGGGGCGTACTCCTGCTTCTGCCCGACCACTGAGCGCGACCTCGGCGACGGGATCGGGCCGTCTCGCGAGCTCGCGTCGGCCGGCTCCTCGCTCACGCTCGGCAGCGACAGCCACGCGGTCGTCGACCTGTTCGAGGAGATGCGCGCGGTCGAGCTGGACGAGCGGCTCGCTACCCAGCAGCGCGGGCACTGGCCGGCGGTGGAGCTGCTCGCCGCTGCGACGATCAACGGGCACGCGTCACTGGGTAGTCCAGGCGGCCGGATCGAAGTCGGGGCTCCCGCAGACCTGGTCACCATCGACCTGGCGAGCCCGCGCACGGCCGGCACGGGCCGCGACGAGCACACCGCGGTCTTCGCCGCGACGACGGCCGACATCGTCTCGGTGATCACCGCGGGCGTACTCCGTGACATCGACCCGGGACAGATCGGCGCGGACCTCGATCATGCGATCGATGCGGCTTGGGACGAGGCACCACCCTCGTCTTTCCCGCGTCGGATCCCAGTCACCAGGTGACTGCGAGCCGACGCGCCGAGCCACGGGGCAGGGGGCGTGGACGACGAGTACGTTGTCACCATGTCCAGCACGCAGCCCACTGTCCTCGGAGCTGCGCCGACGGGGGATTCGCCGAACGCCGGTGCCGTCAGTGGTCTCGGGACCACCGAAGCGACTCGCCGAAAGCTCTCCGAGGGTGACATCCGGGGTCTCGTCGCGGCCGAGGTGGTGTCGCGCGAGATGGCTGCGGGCGAGATCGAGGCGGGGGTCCGGGCCGATGCCGCGCACGAGCTGAGCGCCGAGGTCGCGGTGCTGCACGAGATCCTCGAGTGGTCATGACGAGCATGCTGGTCACCAACATCGGCGAGTTGGTGACGTTCGACGCCGCGCACGCCGGCCCACTCGGCCTCCTTGAGGACGCCGCACTCGTGGTCGAGGCAGGCAAAGTCGCCTGGACGGGGCCGCGGATCTCCGCGCCGGCGGCCGACCTCGCCTACGACGCGGGCGGGGCCGCGGTGCTGCCCGGGTTCGTCGACTCGCACTCGCATCTGGTCTTCGCCGGGGACCGCGCCGGGGAGTTCGAGGCCCGGATGGCGGGGAAGGCGTACTCGGCAGGTGGCATCCGCTCCACCGTCGCCGCCACGCGCGCCGCGCCCGACGAAGAACTCGAGGCCGGCGTCGTACGGCACCTGGCCGAGATGCGAGCGCAGGGTACGACGACGGTCGAGATCAAGAGCGGGTACGGGCTGACCGTCGTCGACGAGGCCAGGTCGCTCGCGATCGCCCGCCGGCACACGCAGGAGACGACGTTCCTCGGTGCCCACGTCGTACCGCCGGAGTACGCCGACGATCCCACCGGCTACGTCGATTTGGTGACCGGGCCGATGCTCGACGCCTGTGCCCCGCACGCCAGGTGGATCGACGTGTTCTGCGAGTGCGGTGCCTTCGACGCCGACCAGGCCCGGGCGATCCTCGTCGCCGGACGCGAGCGTGGCCTCGGGGGACGGCTGCATGCCAACCAGCTCGGACCCGGGCCTGGCGTACAGCTGGCAGCCGAGCTCGGCCTGGCCGCCGTCGACCACTGCACCTACCTGTCCGACGACGACATCGACGTGCTCGCCGGCAGTGGCTGCGTCGCCACGCTGCTGCCGGGCGTGGAGTTCTCGACCCGATCCCCGTACCCGCGAGCACGCGACCTCCTCGACGCCGGCTGCCGGATCGCGCTGGCCAGCGACTGCAACCCCGGCTCCTGCTACACCTCCTCGATGCCGCTATGCATCGCGCTCGCCGTGCGCGAGATGCATCTGACCGTTCCCGAGGCGATCGAGGCCGCCACACTCGGCGGTGCCCGGGCGCTCGGACGAGACGACGTCGGGCACCTGAGGGTCGGTGCTCGTGCCGACTTCCAGTTGCTCGCAGCCCCGTCCTACCGCCACCTCGCCTACCGTCCCGGCGTACCCCTGGTCCGCCAGACGTTCCTCGCCGGTGCCACGCTCTGAGCACTTCGCGCCGGGTGCGACTGGCGCTGGATTGTGGCCGATCGTGACGGCTAACGCCGGGTTGTGGCCGATGGTGACTGCGAAAGTGGGGTGAGGACTGTCGGCATCGGCCACAATGCGGCCGCGGTTGCCACCATGCGGCCGCGGTTGCCACCATCGGCCACAATGCGGCTGCGGTCGGGTGAGGAAGCGGCGGCTATCCGGCGAGCGGGCGGATCAGTAGGCTCGGGCCAGACGTGACGCGACGAAAGGGTGGGCAGATGGGCGAACAGGTGCGGTTCCTGCTGGACGAGTCGGAGCTCCCGACGCATTGGTACAACATCGTGGCGGACCTGCCGACACCACCACCCCCGCCGCTGCACCCAGGCACGCGTGAGCCGGTCGGTCCCGACGACCTGGCGCCACTGTTCCCGCCGGAGCTGATCGCCCAAGAGGTCACCGGGGAGCGGTTCGTCGAGATCCCGGAGGCCGTTCGCGACGTCTACCGGCAGTATCGGCCCACCCCGCTGATCCGGGCGCGCCGCTGGGAGAAGCTCCTGGGTACGCCGGCACGGATCTACTACAAGTACGAGGGTGTCTCGCCGGCCGGATCGCACAAGACCAACACGTCGGTGCCGCAGGTCTACTACAACTCCATCAACGGCGTCACCAAGCTCACCACCGAGACCGGCGCCGGCCAGTGGGGCACGGCGCTGTCGTACGCCTGCTCCTTGTTCGGTCTCGAGTGCGAGGTCTGGCAGGTCGGCGCGTCCTTCGACACCAAGCCCCAGCGTCGCACGCTGATCGAGGTGTTCGGTGGCAAGGTGCATCGGTCGCCGAGCCGGCTCACCGAATTCGGCAAGAGCCTGCCTGAGGACCACCCCGGTTCGCTCGGCATCGCGATCACCGAAGCCGTCGCGGTCGCCGCTCAGGACGACGCGATCAAGTACTCCCTCGGCTCCGTGCTCAACCATGTGCTGCTCCACCAGACCGTGATCGGTGAGGAGACGCTCAAGCAGCTGGCGCTCGCCGGTGAGTCCGGTGCCGACCTGGTCGTCGGCTGCGCCGGCGGCGGCTCCAACTTCGCGGGCCTGGCGTTCCCGTTCCTGCGCGAGAAGCTCGCCGGCAACCAGACGCCCCGGATCCTCGCGGTCGAGCCCTCCTCGTGTCCGACGCTGACGCGTGGCGAGTACCGCTACGACTTCGGCGACACCGGCGGGATGACGCCGCTGCTGAAGATGTACACGCTGGGCCACGACTTCGTGCCGTCGCCGATCCATGCCGGTGGCCTGCGCTACCACGCGATGGCACCGCTGGTCTCCCACGCGGTTCACGAAGGCCTGATCGACGCGACCGCGCTGCACCAGAACGAGTGCTTCGAGACCGCGCTCGACTTCGCCCGCACGGAGGGTATCGTCGCGGCACCGGAGTCCTCGCATGCCCTCGCCCAAGCCCGCCGGGAGGCGCTTGCAGCCAAGGAAAGCGGCGCCGAGCCGGTCATCGTGATCGGACTCTCCGGCCACGGCCTGCTCGAGCTCGGAGCGTACGACTCCTACCTCGCCGGCCGGCTGGAGGACGACCCGCTGTCGGACGAGGCGCTCGCCGTTGCCCTGGCGAACGTCCCGGTGGTCTAGCGCGACGCCCCGGCGGCGCCTCGCTGCGTTCTCGTCGCTCGCTGGGCGCTTCGCTCCTAGCCCCGCTTCGCTCCTCGGCCTTGCGATGCATCCACCGGATGCGCCGCTCGTGGTGACAGCTTGTTGGTGGAATCTCTAGTTTCCTACGGCCGCCACGACCTCCGGCCACACGGTCGAGGTGGGGTCGATCAGGCCGAAGTGCTCGGCTCCGTCGAGGATCCGCAACTCCACGAACGGATTGGTGCTCGCCCAGCCCCGCGAGTTCTCGACCGGAACCTGGAGGTCCGCGGTGCCGTGCAACACGATCACCGGACAGCCCGGGTCCTCGCGCAGCCGTTGCGCGGGGTCGGCGTCGTCGCGGGGAGCCCCGCCGAACAGGTCCCGCACCGCGCCGCCGTCGAGATCCCGGGCGTACGCGTCCTGTAGGTCGCCGACCGGAGCGAGGGCCACGACGCGGTCCAGGGGCAGTCCCTCGTTGGCCAGCCACAGCGCGAGATGCCCGCCGGCGCTGTGCCCGACGACAGTCGTCGTGGTCACCTCGATGTCTGCCTCGCCGAGCAGCACCGGGATCGCCGCAGTCGCCCGGCCGACATCGTCGAACGTCGCCGGCCAGCCACCGCCCGCGCCGGTGCGCCGATACTCCGGTGTCACGACCAGGTAGCCCAGGTCGCGCAGCGCCGCAGCCATCGGACGGGTATGGGTGCGGTCCCACTCGGCCCGCCAGAAGCCGCCGTGGATCAGCACGAGAAGCGGTGCGGGCCGGTCGGCGGATTGGCCGACGGACAAGCTCGCGGGCAGATGCAGATCGACGATGCCGTCGTCGTGGCCGGCGTACCGGAGCACCCGATCAGGAGAGGGCCCGGGATTCGTCTGCGTCGGCTCCGTCATGAACAGACGCTATGTCACCGACGAATCGGGACGGCCGTACAGTCAGGTCATGACCAAGTGGGAATACGTGACCGTGCCGGTGCTGGTGCATGCGACCAAGCAGATCCTCGACAACTGGGGCGAGGACGGGTGGGAGCTGGTGCAGGTAGTGCCGGGAATGAACCCGGAGAACCTCGTCGCCTATCTGAAGCGGCCCAAGCAATGAGCGCCACCACGAGCGCCGACATGGGTACGCCCGAGGAGCGCCTCGCGGAGCTCGGCCTGGAGGTGCCCGCGGTAGCGGCGCCGGTAGCCGCGTACGTCCCCGCTGTCCGCACCGGCTCGTACGTCTTCACCTCCGGTCAGCTGCCGATGCGGTCGGGCCAGCTGATGCACACCGGCAAGGTCGGCGGGGAGGTGAGCGCCGAGGAGGCGACTGCCTGTGCGCAGCAGTGTGCGCTCAACGCGCTCGCCGCGATCAAGGCCGAGGTGCCGCTGGAGTCGGTCGTGCGGGTCGTCAAGGCAGTCGTGTTCGTGGCGTCCACACCCGACTTCACCGGTCAGCCTCAGGTCGCCAACGGCGCGTCCACGCTGCTCGGCCAGGTGTTCGGGGACGCGGGCCGGCACGCCCGCTCCGCCGTCGGCGTACCCGTGCTGCCGCTGGATGCTCCCGTCGAGGTCGAACTGGTCGTCGAGGTCGCCTGATGGACCCGCGCCGGACCTTGCCGGCCGAGTTCCTCGCACACTTCGACGACTACCTCGGCGGGACCAGCGAGCCGGTGCCGGCCAAGGACGCGTGCACCGTCGTGCTGATTCGCGACGGTGTCGGGCCGGCTGCCGCCAACCAGGGCGCCGTCGAGGTCTACCTGCTCGAGCGTCATCTGGGGATGGCGTTCGCGGGCGGCTGCTGGGTGTTCCCCGGGGGCGGCGTCGACCCTCGCGACTTCGACGCCGAGATCGGCTGGGCCGGGCCGAGCGCCGCCGAATGGGCCCGGGTGCTCGCCTGCGACGAGGCGACGGCCCGGGCTCTGGTCTGCGCGGCAGTGCGGGAGACCTTCGAGGAGTCGGGCGTGCTGCTGGCCGGCCCGACCTGGGACGCGGTTGTCGGCGACACCACCGGCGACGACTGGGAGACCGACCGCCGCGCGCTCGAGGGTCGCGAGCTGTCCTTCACCGAGTTCCTGTCCCGGCGCGGACTGGTGCTGCGCACCGACCTGCTGAGGTTCTGGGGACGTTGGATCACCCCGGAGTTCGAGCCGAGGCGGTACGACACCCGGTTCTTCGCCGCGGTGCTTCCCGACGGCCAGATCACCCGGGACGTATCCACGGAGTCGGCGAGCGTGACCTGGATACCGGCCATGGACGCGGTGCGCGGGGCGGAGGCGGGTGAGCTGACCATGCTGCCGCCGACACTGTGCACCTGCATGGAGGTCGCCGAGATGCCGACCGCACAAGCGGTGCTGGCCAGCGCCGCGTCACGCCACTACGAGCCGGTGCTGCCGACGATGGTCGTCCAGGAGGACGGCTCGGGGTACATCGAGCTACCGCCTCGGCTGGTCGAGCTCGGCAAGCGGTGGCCGCGATGAGTACGCCGTGGGCAGGAGGCCGGTTCGGCTCGCTCGCCGAGTGCCTGCTCGCTCCCAACCCCGGCATCATGACGCTCGACGGCACCAATACCTGGGTGTTGCGCGCCGATGGTCGCTCGGTCGTCGTCGATCCAGGCCCGCTGGACGCCGGCCACCTCGACGCGGTCCGGGCAGCCGCGGGGGACATCGCCGCGGTGCTGCTGACTCACGGCCACGAGGACCACTCGGAGGCGGCCCGGTCCTTCGCCGAGAGCGTGGGGTGCGGTGTGCGCGCCCTCGATCCCGCGCACCGGCTCGGTGACGAGGGCCTGCGCGACGGCGACGTCGTCGCCGTGGACGGACTCGAGGTGCACGTCGTCGGCACGCCCGGCCACACCAGCGACTCGCTGTGCTTCGTGCTGCCCCAGGAACGTGCCGTACTCACCGGCGACACCGTGCTGGGACGGGGCACGACCGTGGTCGCCCACCCCGACGGCAAGCTCGGGGCCTACCTCGACTCGTTACAGCGGCTGCACGCGCTCGCGGAGGCGCGGGAGATCCAGCGGGTGCTGCCCGGGCACGGTCCGGTCATCGACGATGCCCGCGCTGCGCTCGACTACTACCTCAGCCACCGGCACGAGCGGCTGGAGCAGGTACGCGAGGCCCTGCGGACGCTCGGATCCGGTGCCTCCGCCCGCCAAGTGGTCGAGCAGGTCTACACCGACGTCGACCCGGTCCTCTGGGGAGCCGCGGAGCTCAGCGTACGAGCCCAGCTCGATTACCTGCGCGGGCAGGCCTAGCCGGATTGTGGCCGATGGCGACTGTTCCGGCTGGTTTGTGGCCGATCATGACGGTGTTCGTGGCGAAATCGTCGTCACCATCGGCCACAAACCGGTGATCAGTGTCGGGATCGGCCACAATCCGGCTGCGGGGTGGCGGGACGACGAGGGTCAGCGTGCTCTCCGGGAGAGGCGCTCGACGTCGAGGATCACGACCGAGCGGGGTTCGAGGCGCAGCCAGCCGCGGGAGACGAAGTCAGCCAGCGCCTTGTTGACGGTCTCACGGGAGGCGCCGACCAGCTGGGCCAGCTCTTCCTGGGTGAGGTCGTGGTGCACGTGTACGCCGTCGTCGGCAGTACGCCCGAAGCGTCCGGCCAGGTCGAGAAGCGCCTTGGCGACGCGGCCGGGCACGTCGGAGAACACCAGGTCGGCCACGACGTCGTTCGCTTTGCGGAGCCGGCCGGCGAGCTGGGCCAGCAAGCCGTTCGCGACGACCGGACGACCCTCGAGCCACTTGAGCAGGTCCTCGTGCGAGAGCGAGAGGAATGCCGTATCGGTAACGGCTGTGACCGTGGCCGAACGCGGACCGGGGTCGAACAGCGAGAGTTCGCCGAACATCTGGCCCGGGCCGAGGATCGCCAGCAGGTTCTCCCGGCCGTCGGTCGAGGTCCGCCCGAGCTTCACCTTGCCGTCGGTGACGATGTAGAGCTTGTCGCCGGTGTCACCTTCGTGGAACAGCACGTCGCCGCGGCGTAGCTTGGTGGTCGACATCGATCCGCGCAGGGCTGTGGCGGCCTCGTCGTCGAGGGCTTGGAACAGGGGCGCCTGGCGAAGCACGTCGTTATCCACCAGCGTCTCCTCTCTCAGTTCTTGGGCTGGACTCCCGCGGGACGGCGGTAACGCCGTGCGGTGTTCCAGGCCACAGTCTCTCGCATCTTGGCCCGAAGCGCGCCATCGGGGCACATAATTCGTCGGTCCGACCTCCTACAGTGGGCACGTGCCTGACATCTCGCTCGTACGCCGCGCGCGCAAGATCAATCGCGTCCTCGCCGACACCTATCCCGACGCCGGGTGCGAGCTCGACTTCGACAGCGCCTTCGAGCTGCTCGTGGTGACCGTGCTCTCCGCCCAGACCACCGATCGCAGGGTCAATTCGGTGAGCCCCCGGCTGTTTGCGGCCTACCCCGACGCCCAGGCGCTTGCGGCGGCCGACCCTGACGAGGTCGAGGAGATCGTCAAGCCCACCGGCTTCTTCCGGGCGAAGACCGCCAGCATCATCAAGCTCTCGCAGGCACTGGTGGAGCGGTTCGACGGTCAGGTGCCGGCCCGGCTCGACGACCTGGTGACACTGCCGGGGGTCGGGCGGAAGACGGCCAACGTGGTGCTCGGCGACGCTTTCGGCGTCCCGGGGATCACCGTCGACACGCACTTCGGGCGGCTGGCGCGGAGGTTCGCCTGGACCGACGAGACCGACCCGGTGAAGGTGGAGCACGAGGTCGGTACGCTCTTCCCCCGCAAGGACTGGACGTTGCTGTCCCATCGCCTGATCTGGCACGGCCGGCGGGTATGCCATGCCCGCAGCCCCGCGTGCGGCGCCTGCACGGTCGCGCACTGGTGCCCGGCGTACGGCGAAGGGCCGGTCGATCCCGCCAAGGCTGCCGCACTGGTGCGTACCGAGGGACGCGCGTAGCGGCCGGTCGGGCAGTATGCCGAGAGAGATCTTCTCGGCCCCAAGGCCTGCTCGCTCGCCTCGTACGCACCGAAGACGGGCTCGGCTCCGGGATTGTGCTGGAGCCGGGCTCTAGAGTTGCTGCGTGCCCGACGCCTCTGCTCCGCTGCCCGACTGGCTCGCGCCGGTTCCCGCGCGGCTCGGGGAGATGCGCGGCGAGGACGTCAGCGCGTTCCTGCCTCCCGAAGACGATCCGGAGACCCGCGAGGGCGCGGTGTTGGTGCTGCTCAGTGAGCCGAGCGAGGGTCCGTCGGTGCTCCTGACCGAACGTGGGCACCGGATGCGCTCTCAACCGGGGCACGTGTCGTTCCCCGGCGGTGGCATGGAGCTGGGTGAGACCGCCGTGGAAGCGGCCCTGCGGGAGGCGAACGAGGAGACCGGGCTGGATCCCGACTCGGTGCAGATCGTCGCCGAGATGCCACGCATCTGGCTGCCGCCGCGCAACTACGCGGTGTCGCCGGTCGTCGGCTACTGGCGTGACCCCGTACCTCTTCAGGTCGTCGACCCGATCGAGGTACACGCGATCTTCAACGAGCCGATCTCGCGGCTGGTGGACCCGGCGTCTCGGTTCACCGTGCACCATCCGCTCGGATGGAAGGGCCCGGGCTGGATGATCGGCCCGGACAAGGACGTGCTGCTGTGGGGGTTCACCGCAGGCATCATCGACGCGCTGCTGCGGTTCCTCGGCTGGTCCCAGCCCTGGGACAAAGAAGTCCGACGCCCGCTGCCGGACAACCTGATCGACTGGTCGCGCATCAACCGTGACGACCGCGACCACAAGCCCAGTGACGAGCCCAGTGACGAGCCCAGCATCGAGTCGGAGCGCTGACCAGTCGTGAACATCATCGACATCGTGCTGGTAATCCTGGTGATCGGGTACGCCGTCTCCGGCTACTGGCAAGGATTCATCTCGGGTACGTTCGCCACCGTCGGCCTGCTGGTCGGGGGCCTGCTCGGGATCTGGGTGGCGCCGAAGCTGCTCGGTAAAGCCGACCCGTCGCTGTGGGTGTCTCTGGGTGCGCTGTTCATCGTGTTGCTGTGCGCGTCGTTCGGCCAGGCGATCCTGCAGTTCGCCGGCAGCCGGCTGCGTGATCGCATCCCGTGGCAGCCGGTGCGCGCGCTCGACGCGGTCGGTGGCGCGGCGCTCAGCATCGTGGCCGTGCTCGTCGTGGCCTGGGCGCTCGGTGTCGCGCTGAGCGGAGCCAGTCTTCCGGCGGTCACCCGCCAGGTGAACGGCTCGTTGATCCTCAGCCGGGTCAACACCGTCATGCCGGCGCAGGCGGTCGACGCGCTGAGGTCGTTCAACAACGTGGTCGGGACCAGCTTCTTCCCCCGCTATCTGGAGCCGTTCGCGCCCGAGCGCATCGTCGACGTACCCGCGCCTCCCGGCCGGATTGCCAAGAACGAGAACGTCCAGGCGGCCGGGAAGAGCGTGCTCAAGGTGCGGGGGGAGAACTCCTGCGGTCGCGGCGTCGAGGGGTCGGGTTTCCTCTACCAGCCGGATCGATTGCTCACCAACGCCCACGTGGTCGCGGGCATCCGGGAGCCGCACGTCGTGCTGGCCGACGGCGACGAGGTCAGTGCCAAGGTCGTCTACTACGACGCCGAGCAGGACATCGCGGTGCTGGCGGTGCGTGACCTCGGGCTGCCCTACCTGCACTTCGACTTCGACGGCCAGGCCAAGCAGCCCGCCGCCGCGCTCGGCTACCCCCAGGACGGGCCGTACCGTGTCACGGCTGCCCGGATCCGTTCCGAGCAGCGACTGCGCAGCCCGGACATCTACGGCCGCGGCACGGTCATCCGGGAGGTGTTCTCGCTGCGCGCCAAGATCCTGCCCGGTAACTCGGGTGGACCACTGGTCTCCACCTCGGGAGACGTGCTCGGGATGATCTTCGCCGCCTCGATCTCCGACCACGACACCGGCTACGCGCTGACCGCCGACCAGCTCCGGGAAGCGGCCGCGGCCGGCAGCAGCAGCTCCCGTCGAGTGTCGACCGGAGCCTGCGCGTAGCGGCCCAACCCTGGCCTAACCCCGCTTGGTCAGGGCGTCCTTGGTTTCCTTGGCCTGCTCGATCGCGCGCTTGGGCGGGCCGACGTACTTGAACTTGCGTACGGCGATCCAGATCAGCAGGCCCGCGATCAGCAGGTAGGCGCCGAACACGATCAGGAAGCACCAGGCGACGTCGAGGCCGGTGAAATGCAGCAGGTACGCGAACGCCATCGACAACATGACCGTCGCGATCAGCAGCAGGAAGACCGCTGCGCCGATCAGCGCGCCGGCGATACCGCCGTTCTTGACGCTGAAGGCGACCTCGGCCTTCGCCAGGTCGATCTCCTTGCGGACCAGCGACGACACATCGCCCAAGGCCGAGGACACGAGCTCGCCCACGGTGGGCTCGGGCTCCTGCGGAGCCGGCGGCTGCGGGGTGGAGGACGAGTTCAGCGACGACATGGAGGCCAGACTAATCCACGTACGTCTGGCTTCTGCGATGCAGTACGAGTCCGCCGAGCACGGCTGAAGCCACCGAGCCGGCGAGCACCGCGGCCTTGGCCGCGTCGACCTCGACACCGTCGTAGGCAAGGTCGGCCACGAGGAGCGAAACGGTGAATCCGATGCCCGCGATGATCGCGACGCCGACGAGGTCGCGCCAGGTCAGCCCCTCGTTGAGAGTGACGCCGCGCAGTCTCGTCGCCAGCCAGACTCCGCCGAGCACGCCGAGTGGTTTGCCGATGAACAACCCGAAGAACACTCCGAGCGCGACCGGGTCGCGGATCAGCTCGCTGCCTCCGGTGATGGGCAGGCCGGCCGATATCAGAGCGAAGAAGGGCACGGCCAGGCCGGCTGACCAGGGTTGAAGCGTGTGCTCGAGCTGCTCCGCGGGTGACTGGTCCTCCCCGTCATACGTCGTGACCCGGGTCAGCAGGCCGAGCACGACGCCGGAGATGGTGGCGTGTACGCCGGACTCGTGGAAACACCACCACAGCGCGATCGCGATCGGGACGTACCAGAGCCAGGACTTGCCCCGGTAGCGCTGCAACACCAGGAACACCGCCAGCAGGGGAAGCGCCCCGAGCAGCCAGAGCAGGTGCAGCTCGCCGGAGTAGAACACCGCGATGATCGCGATGACGATCAGGTCGTCGACCACGGCAAGGGTGAGCAGGAAGGCCCGCAACTGGCTCGGTAACGAGCTGCCCACCACTGCGAGCACGGCGAGGGCGAAGGCGATGTCCGTCGCGGCGGGGACGGCCCAGCCGCGCGTGGTGCCGTTGCCGAGGTTGACGGCAACGAAGATGAGCGCCGGCAGCGCCACTCCGCAGACCGCGGCGACGATCGGCACGATCGCGTCCGAGAGATTGCGCAGAGATCCCACGACCAGCTCGCGCTTGAGCTCGAGGCCGGCGACATAGAAGAACAGGGTCAGAGCGCCGTCTGCAGCCCAGTGCTCGACGTCGAGGGGACCGATCCGCAGGTGGAGCAGGCTTTCGTACGAGTTGCTGACCGGAGAGTTCGCCCAGACGAGTGCGACCAGGGCCGCCACCAAGACGAGCGCGCCCCCGACGGTTTCGCGGCGCAGGAGCTGCCCGAGGAAGCGCTCCTCATGCTCGGTCTGGGCCGGAAACATCCGGCGGTGCTGGTCGCTCATCGGTGCCTTTGGGTAGACAGCAGTGATGCCGACCAGACTTCCCGGCACACCGGCGACCAGGGTACCCGCGCCAGCCGTTGGTCGAGTAGCGCGAGGCACGAGCCCGTATCGAGCCGCTTCCGGTCGTCGAGTGCGCCGAGCTTGCGAGGCGTGTATCGAGACGCCGGCCGGACG
>JASGGG010000047.1:0-23450 GCA_047605165.1 Nocardioidaceae bacterium | reverse complement strand
CGGTCAGGATCGCGATGTCCTGCAGCATGGCCTTGCGGCGGTCACCGAAGCCGGGAGCCTTGACGGCAGCCGACTTGAAGGTGCCCCGGATCTTGTTGACGATCAGCGTGGCCAGGGCCTCGCCCTCGACGTCCTCGGCGATGATCAGCAACGGCTTACCGGACTGCATGACCTTCTCCAGAAGGGGCAGCATGTCCTTGACGTTGCTGATCTTCTGGTTGGCGATGAGCACGTAGGCGTCCTCCAGGACGGTCTCCATGCGCTCGGTGTCGGTCATGAAGTACTGCGAGATGTAGCCCTTGTCGAAGCGCATACCCTCGGTGAGCTCGAGGTCGAGCCCGAAGGTGTTGGACTCCTCGACAGTGATCACGCCCTCCTTGCCGACCTTGTCCATGGCCTCGGCGATGATCTCGCCGACCTGGGTGTCAGCAGCGGAGATCGAGGCCGTGGAAGCGATCTGCTCCTTGGTCTCGACGTCCTTGGCCATCTCGAGCAGCTGCGAGGACACGGCCTCGACAGCCTTCTCGATGCCACGCTTGAGCGCCATCGGGTTCGCACCCGCGGCGACGTTGCGCAGGCCCTCGCGGACCATGGCCTGGGCCAGCACGGTGGCCGTCGTCGTGCCGTCACCGGCAACGTCGTCGGTCTTCTTGGCGACCTCCTTGACGAGCTCCGCACCGATCTTCTCGTACGGGTCGTCGAGCTCGATCTCCTTGGCGATCGAGACGCCGTCGTTGGTGATCGTGGGAGCGCCCCACTTCTTCTCCAGGACCACGTTGCGGCCCTTGGGACCGAGGGTGACCTTGACGGCGTCCGCGAGCGTGTTCATGCCACGCTCGAGACCGCGCCGGGCCTCCTCGTTGAAAGCAATCAGCTTCGGCATAGCTCCTACGAATTCCTTCGCGTAAGAGTTGGATGAACCAGATCGGCGCCCGCGACGGCCGGCTCACGCTGCCCGGCGAACCCTGCTCGCCGGCGCTTGTGAACCTCGCCTCCCCAGTCCTGGGTTTATCACTCTCGCAAGGAGAGTGCTAATCCCCTTTTTAGCACTCGACCCCTGAGAGTGCAAGAAGGGGTACGCCGGGGCGCGGCAGCGATTGACCTGGCGTGATCTAGGTCATAGTCTTGCGGCACCTCGTGGGTGCGACGAGGTTTGGGCCGGAGCAGGAACCCTGCTCCGGCCCCTTGACTTCTACGGGACTGGTCAGCCTCCGGCGACCGCCGGGATCACCGAGATCTGGGTGCCGTCGGGGACAGGCGTGGCCAGGCCGTCGAGGAAGCGCACGTCCTCGTTGCCGACGTACACGTTCACGAATCGGCGCAGGGCACCGTCGTCATCGAGGATGCGGGCCTTGATGCCCGGGTAGTTCGCGTCGAGGTCGTCGAGCACCGCGCTCAGGGTCGCGCCAGCGGCGGCCACCTCGGAGTCACCATCGGTGTAGGTGCGCAGGATCGTCGGGATGCGGACTGTGGCGCTCATGGGTCTCTCCTATCTTGCCGATGTGCCATGTCGGGGCGCCCCCTCGCAGCAATGACGCAGTGCCGCGCAGGCTGCGCTCGTAGCGACGTCAGGTGGGTGGCTGGCTGCTCCGCGGTGCGGTCGGCCGCCGCTGCCGCGGTTTCGTGATCCTATCCATAGGCGAGGCGCTGGTCAGACGATCCCGGATTGGACAAACTCGTCGTAGCTGGGCTCGATGGTCGCGGCCGGGCCGACCTGGTCGGCGATCGCGTCGAGGGTCTTCAGGCCCATGCCGGTGTTGATCACCACGGTCTCCAGCGTGGGGTCGAGCTGCCCGGTCTCGACGAGCTTCTTGAGCACGCCGACGGTGGTGCCGCCGGCGGTCTCGGTGAAGATGCCCTCGGTACGGGCCAGCAGCAGGATTCCCTCGCGCACCTGGTCGTCGGTGATGTCCTCGACGGCACCGCCGGTACGCCGGCAGACATCGAGCACGTACGGGCCGTCGGCCGGGTTGCCGATCGCCAGCGATTTCGCGATGGTGTCGGGCTTCACCGGGCGTACGACGTCGTGCCCTTCCTTGAACGCGACCGAGACCGGGGAGCAGCCGGTGGCCTGGGCGCCGAACACCTTGTAGGGCTTGTCCTCGACCAGGCCGAGCTTGATCAGCTCACCGAATGCCTTGTCCACCTTGGTCAGCTGCGATCCGGAAGCGACCGGGATCACGATCTGGTCGGGCAGCCGCCAGCCGAGCTGCTCGGCGATCTCGTACCCGAGCGTCTTGGAGCCCTCGGCGTAGAAGGGCCGGACGTTGACGTTCACGAACGCCCAGCCGTCCTCTTCGCCAGCGATCTCGGAGGCGAGCTTGTTGACGTCGTCGTAGTTGCCGTTCACCGCGACCAGCGAGTCGGTGTAGACCGCGGAGTTGACCTGCTTGGGGTGCTCCAGGTCGGCGGGGATGAACACCACCGTCTTGATGCCGGCACGGGCGCCGGCGGCGGCGACGGCGTTCGCGAGGTTGCCGGTCGACGGGCAGGCGAAGACCTTGGCGTGCAGCTCGCGGGCGGCCGAGAGCGCGCAGGCCACGACCCGGTCCTTGAACGAGTTGGTCGGGTTGGTCGAGTCGTCCTTGACCCAGAGCTTGGCGATGCCGAGCTCCTGGGCGAGGTTGCCGGCCTCGAGCAGCCGGGTGAAGCCGGGCTCGGTGTTGGGGCTGGTCTCGATGTCGTCGGGCACCGGCAGCAACGCCTTGTAGCGCCAGATGTTGCGGGGGCCGGCCTCGATCTGCTCCCGGGTCACCTCGCCGAAGTCGTAGGCGACCTCGAGCGGACCGAAGCACTCCATACACGCGTAGTACGGCCCCAGCTCCTGGGTCGCTCCGCACTCACGACAGACGAGCCCGTGGGCATTGCCGAAGGCGCCGGGTCGCAGAACCACCGATGTGCTCAAGGAGACCTCCTTCTCATCTTCCCCAGAGCGACCCTCGCGCCGGGACGGACTTAGCACCGTGGCGACAGCGAAGAACGGGAGGTCCGAACTGTCACGGGTTGCCGGGGCTTCGACGGGCCGTGTCCCTCTGCCCCTCTCGATGAGCAAGCACCAGCGTACGGGGACGGCCCGACTCACCGCACATCGGTATCTCAGAGTACGGGCAGTTATCTCAAATTGTGGGCAGCACGAGAAGTCCCCGCCTTCAGCGCTTCGCGTCCGGTCGGCGTCTCGGTACAACCGGCCCGTGCCTCGCCCGGCACTCGACGACCGAAGGAAGCGCCTTCCGCTGATCGGGGCCGATCGAGGAGAGGCGCGAGGAACGAGCGACCATATCGAGATCTCCGGCATCATAAGGCGATGTGGTGGCGGCTCCGATTCGCGCTCAACGTCGTCAACCTGTCGACTCCTCTCGGCCTGGTAACGGCGGCAGCAGGCCGCGCCCGGTTGGCCCGCGGCCCTCGCGGGCTGATCCTCGCCACCGGCTACCGCCTCGGCTTCCCGCACGCGAGTGCGTTCACGATCGGCAACGTGATCCTGAGCCAGCACGACCTACCCGACCTGATCGGACGTGCTGACCTGCTACGACACGAGGAGCGCCATGCGACCCAGTACGCCTGCTGCCTCGGGGTGCTGATGCTGCCGATGTACGCCGGTGCCGCGCTCTGGTCGTACGCGCGCGGTGGCGACCACGCGACCTACAACGTCTTCGA
The DNA here is from genome assembly GCA_047605165.1 of Nocardioidaceae bacterium. Classification (GTDB taxonomy): domain Bacteria; phylum Actinomycetota; class Actinomycetes; order Propionibacteriales; family Nocardioidaceae; genus SSC3. Next base: position 19,793 of record JASGGG010000047.1, on the reverse strand, counting down.
GACCCGGGCCGGGCTCGCCGACGGCGGCTATCCCCTGCTCAGCCGGCAGGCCCGGTCGTGACCTCGGCAGCGGCCGTGACGAAGCGGTCGAGCAACTCCATCACCCCGTCGGGGCCGTCGACGATCACGTCGGCCAGATCGCGCAGCACCGGCTGCTCCGCCGACGCCGAGCACACCAGCAGGCCGAGCATCCCGCGCGTACGCAGGTCCATCACCGCGCGGAACGCCTCGACGTCGCCGAGGTCGTCGCCGATGAACATGAATGCGTCGGCCCGCAACTCACGATGGAGCTGCCGGACGGCCCGGCCCTTGTCCATCCCGGGAGCACGGACCTCGACGACGTAGCGGCCGGGCTCGACAACCAGCCCGTGGCGGCCGGCCCGATCGCGAACCGCGGGCTCTAGGACCTCCAAGCTCGCCTGCGGGTCGGCGAGCGTGCGGGTATGCACGGCGACCGCGAGCCCCTTCTCCTCCACCCACGCGTCGGCGTACCCCTTGGCCTTGAGCAGGTCGGGCAACTCGAGCATGAACGAGGCCAGCCCGCGGGGCGGTCTCGGCGAGAGTACCCGGCGGTCCGTCGACGACCAGCGCTCGTTTCCGTACTGGCCCAGGACGAGCAACCGGCGGCCGTGCACCGCTATCTCCGCGCCGACGGTGTCGAGGTCACCCAGCGCGACGGCCTGGCGAGCCGGCCGGCCGGTGATGACCGCGACCTGCTTGACGACGTCGGCCAGCCGGATCAGGGTCTCGGGGCCACGAGGGTGGATGTGGGCCTGGTCGGGCTCGTCGATGATCGGCGCGAGGACGCCGTCGAAGTCCAACCCGACGACCGCCTGTGCGGCATCGGCCACGAGGTCGTCGAAGCGCTGCTGGGCAAGCCTCGACGCGAATTGCATGGCCCCATCATGCCCGGGACCCTTCTGGTTGGCCCGAGCCCGTCCCGAGGGCTCCGGGCTGAGTTGTGGCCGATGGCGGCAGAGAAGGCCGGATTGTGGCCGATGGGTACGCCGACTCGCCGGTGGATGTTGTCGTGATCGGCCACAAGCCAGCAAATGCTGTCGCCATCGGCCACAATCCAGCTCCGGCGGCAGCGGACAACAGCCAAGCGGCGGTACGAGCTCAGCCGAGTTCGCCGGTAAGGATCAGGGTGAGCCGGTCGCCGGCCATCGGGTCGACAGCAGGCTTGACCCGAGAGACACCGAGGTCGGCGGCGAGCAGGTCGGCCTGCGCTTTGAGCGCGGGCGGGTAGTAGACGGTAGTGGCGGGAATCGTGCCGTACCAGTTGTCGCTGCCGACCACGTTCCAACCGGCACCGCTGAGCTGCTGGCTGATCCGGCCGGCCAGGCCGCTGACCCGGGAGTTGTTGAAGACCACGACGTAGGTCTCACGCCGCTGGGTCTGGTCGAGTTCGGGGTTGCGGCTCAGGTTGACAGCCGGCTCCACGACGTAGGGTGCCGACTTCAGTACGACGTCGGGCTTGCGCTGGGCTGGGGCGGTGGCAACGAAGGCGGCACCGGCGATCAGCACGGCGCCAGCGCTGATCAGCGCCAGCGGCGACGACAGCACGAGCATGGTCAGACCTCGAAGCCGAGCCGCCTCGCGGACCGGGCCCGCTGGCGCGCGGCACGAAGCCGACGCAGCCGGCGTACCAGCAGCGGGTCGTGCTCCAGCGCCTCGGGCCGGTCGATCAGCGCGTTGAGCACCTGGTAGTAGCGGGTACTCGACATGTCGAAGTTCTCCCGGACCGCCTGCTCCTTGGCGCCGGCGTACTTCCACCAGTGACGCTCGAACCGGAGGATCTCGCGATCGCGGTCGGACAGTACGCCACCCACGGGGGTGACTCCATTGAGCGCGTTTGCTGCGTCCATGGATCCGGCTCTCCTCGCTGCTGCGACGCGGTTGCTAGAAGCATCGTAGACGCCAAACTACATCAATGTCGTTTACCCGCCTGTTTGGGGCAGCTGTGTCTCGACGGCACCGGGGCGGGCTAGGTTGGGTTTCGTGAGTCCGCGACGTGCCTCGGGCAGTGACCTGGTCATCGTCGCCAACCGCCTGCCCGTGGACCGGGTGGTCGCCGACGACGGCAGCGTCACCTGGCGGCGTTCGCCCGGTGGCTTGGTCTCGGCACTGGAACCGGTGATGCGCTCCCACGCCGGCGCCTGGATCGGGTGGGACGGCGGCGTGGACACCGCCGACGAGAGCTTCGTCGACCACGGGCTGACCCTCGTACCCATCGCCATGACCGCTCAGGACATCGAAGAGTTCTACGAGGGCTTCTCCAACGCCTCGTTGTGGCCGCTCTACCACGACGGCGTCGCCAAACCGGTCTACCACCGCGAGTGGTGGGACGCGTACGTCCGGGTCAACCGGCGCTTCGCCGAGGCGACCGCGCAGATCGCGGCCAAAGAGGCGATGGTCTGGGTGCAGGACTACCAGCTGCAGCTGGTGCCGGCCATGCTGCGGGAGCTACGCCCGGACCTTCGCATCGGCTTCTTCCTGCACATCCCGTTCCCGCCACCGGAGCTGTTCCAACAGCTGCCCTGGCGCCGGCAGGTGCTGGAGGGCCTCCTCGGCGCGGACATCGTCGGCTTCCAGCTTCCCGGCGGCGCGCAGAACTTCGTCCGCCTGGTCCGCCAACGGGTCGGGCACAAGACCCACCGAGACCTCGTGTACCTGCCCAACGGCCGCGTCGTGCAAGCCGCCGCGTTCCCGATCTCGATCGAGTTCGACGGGTTGGTCGAGCTGGCCCGCTCCGAGCCCGTCCGGCGGCGTGCGGCCGAGATCCGCGAGCAGCTCGGCAACCCGCGCAAGATGCTGCTCGGCGTGGACCGGCTCGACTACACCAAGGGCATCTACGACCGGCTCCGCGCCTACGGCGAGCTGGTGCGCGACGGCGAAGTGTCGGTCGACGACGCGGTGTTCGTGCAGGTCGCGACTCCCTCGCGGGAGCGGGTCGACGAGTACCGATTGCTGCGCGACGAGATCGACCGGCTGGTGGGGCGGATCAACGGCGAGTACGGCAAGATCGGCCGGCCGGCGATCGAGTACCTGCATTCCTCCTACCCACACGAGGAGATGGCCGCGCTGTACTGCGCCGCCGACGTCTGCGTGGTCACTCCGCTGCGCGACGGCATGAACCTGGTCGCCAAGGAGTACGTTGCCTGCCGGTACGAGGAAAACGGCGCCTTGGTGCTCTCGGAGTTCGCCGGCGCCGCCGACGAGCTCCGCCAGGCGTACCTGGTCAATCCTTACGACGTGAACGGCATGAAGACCACGATCCTCGACGCCCTGCGCGCCGACCCGAAGGAGCTCACGCGGCGGATGCGCGCGATGCGTCGCACGGTCTCGGAGAAGACGGTCGGACGGTGGGCACGCAGCTTCTTCGCCGCGCTCGAGGACGTCAGGCCGCCGCACGACAAACAGCTGCTTCCTTCTCGCCGCTCCTGACCGGTAAGGCATCATCGACCAGGTGGGAAGGTCTCGGGTGATCGCGGTGGCAGCCCTGTCGCTGCTCGCGCTGCTTGCGGCATGTTCGGGGGCTCCGGCCGCGACCAACCAGCCGGAACCGACGGCCACGGCGAGCGACCCGCCCCGCTACCAGCGCTATGTGGCCACCGGGGACTCGTACTCCGCGGGTCCGCTCATCGCGACGACCGAGAGTCAGACCGGCTGCTTCCGCAGCGATCACAACTATCCGCACCTGCTGGCCGAGCGGCTGAAGGCGACCCTCGTCGATGTGACGTGCAGCGCGGCGGAGACCAAGGACTACGCCGGCAGGCAGCACACGCTGCCGGGGCCCGTCGTCGCTCCCCAACTGAAGGCGGTCACGCCCGACACGGATCTGGTCACGGTCGGGATCGGCGGCAACGACTTCGGCCTGTTCATACAGGGGATCAGCTCCGGCGCCGCCCCTGCCGCAGGCACCGTCGACAAGATCGGGGCACGCGTACGCCGCGTGCTGGAAGCCGTGCACGCCAAGGCTCCGGAGGCCACTGTCGTCCTCGTCGGCTATCCGCGGCTGGTCGACCCGGGCACCCGTTGCCCGCGCCGGCTCTCCGCCGACTCGACTCTGCTGCACACCTCAATCCAGGTGCAGCGCGAACTCAACCGGGCGATGCGGCGGGCAGCGACGGCGACGGACAGCCGATTCATCGACATGTTCGCACTCTCGAAGGGACACGGCATCTGCTCCAAGACTCCGTGGGTGAACGGCCAGCAGAATCTCCCGGGAAAGGCCGCGGCGTTCCACCCGTTCGTCGCGGAGATGCGGGCAGCGGCCGACGCGATTGCCAGGAGCATCAGCTAGACGGCGACGTCTCCGTACGTCGGATCGCAGTCATCAGGTGACTGGGATCCGACGCGGGATGCGCCGGGTAGGGTGCCGCCATGTCAGCGCACACCGAGCTGCCGCGGAAGGTGCGCGTCGGGTACGGGCTCGGCTCGGTCGCCACAGGCGCGTTCGGCACGGTGCCGGGGCTGATGCTCCTGCCCTATCTCACCGACACCCTCGGCATCGCGGCGCTCCTGGCCGGCCTCATCGTGCTGGTGCCCAAGGCATGGGACGTCATCCTCAACCCGATCGCCGGCCGCATCAGCGACCGCTCCCGGTCAGCACTCGGCCCGCGGCGACCGTTCCTGATCAGGGCGGGCATCGCCCTGTCGGTCTGTTTCGTGCTGCTGTTCGTCGGACCACCGCTCGGCTCGACGTTCCTCGACGGCGCCTGGGTGGTGCTGCTGTTCCTGGCGTGCGCGACGGCGTACGCGTTCTTCCAGGTGCCCTACGTCGCCATGCCCGCCGAGATGACCGACTCCTACGACGAGCGCACTCGCATCATGTCGTGGCGGGTTGCCCTGCTGGCTTTCACGATCCTGCTCACCGGGGCGAGTGCTCCGGCGATCCGTGATGCCATCGGCGGACGCGATGGCTACCGAGTAATGGGCATCGTGGTCGCGCTGATCATCTGCTTCGGCAGTGTCGCCGCCTACCGTGGCACCGCGAGCGCACCGATCGGCGACGTGCGGGCCGCGTCCGGCACGCTGCGCGAGCAGCTGCGGATCGTGTCGCAGTCCCGCGACTTCCGACTGCTGCTCACCACGTTCGTGATCCAGGCGCTGGCAACGGGGGCGATGCTCGCGGGTGTCGACTACCTCGCCCGCTGGGTGCTGGGCGACAAGGGCACCTCGACGATCCTGTTCGTCTGCTTCGTCGGGCCGGCGATCCTGCTGACCCCGGGCTGGTCGGCGCTCGGGCAGCGGGTCGGCAAGAAGCGTGGGTACACCCTCGCCAGTCTGGTGCTGATGGTCGGAGCAGCCTTGCTGGTCACGGCACGATCCGTGCCGGAGTCCTTGGTGTTCGCCGCGACCGGGCTGGTCGGCGCCGGGTACGCCGGCATCCAGGTATTCCCCCTCTCGATGCTCCCCGACGTCGCCGCCGTGGCCGCCCGCACCAGCGGCGCCAACCGGGTCGGGGTGTTCACCGGCATCTGGACCGCAGGCGAGACGTTGGGGCTCGCGCTCGGCCCGGGAGCTTACGGACTGATCCTCGCGCTCGGCAGCTACGTCTCCGCCGATGGCGGCGAATCGGCGACCCAGCCCGAGAGCGCACTCACCGCGATCACCCTTGGGTTCTCGTTGTTCCCGGCACTGCTGGTCGCGCTCAGCTTCTGGTGGCTCGCGCGCTACTCACTGGCGGAGGAGAAGGTGGACGCATGACCGACATCATCAGAGAGCTCGCGGAACTCCAGGAGGGTGACCTGCCGACGCATGGCGGGCGGACGCTCGCCTATGTGTACGACAGCGGACACCCCGAGGCCGACGAGATCGGGCGGCAGGCGGTCGCCGCCTTCGCGGCCACCAATGGCCTCGACCCCACGGCATTCCCGTCGATGCTGGCGATGGAGAACGACCTGGTGGGCATGGCCTGCTCGATCCTCGACGCGCCCGACACGGCCGTCGGCAACGTCACCAGCGGCGGCACCGAGTCGTGCCTGCTGGCGGTGCAGACAGCCCGGGACGGTCACCCGTCGCGCAGTCCTAACATCGTGGTCCCGGCGACCGTCCACGCCGCGTTCCTCAAGGCCGCGCACTACTTCGAGGTCCAGGCTCGGGTGGTCCCCGTGCGGGACGACTTCCGGGCCGACCCCGAGGCGATGACCGAGGCGATCGATCGTGACACCGTGCTCGTGGTGGCGAGCGCGCCCTCGTACGCGCATGGTGTCATCGACCCGATCGCCGAAATCGCGGCAGCAGCGGCCGAGCGCGAGGTGCGATGCCACGTCGACGCCTGCATCGGCGGCTGGGTGCTTCCGTTCGCGAAGCGACTGGGCCGCGTCGTGCGGCCGTGGACCTTCGCAGTGCCGGGTGTCACCAGCATCTCGCTGGACCTCCACAAGTACGGCTACACGCCCAAGGGGGCCTCGTTGCTGCTGCACGCGACTCCCGCCTTGCGCAAGGCGCAGTACTTCGCGTACGCCGACTGGCCGGGCTACACGATGCTCAACTCCACGATGCAGTCGACGAAATCGGGTGCCCCTCTCGCCGCGGCGTGGGCCGTGACCCGGCACTTCGGACTCGACGGGTACGACCGGCTCACGGCCGAGCTGCTCGCCGGGCTCGACGCGATCCTGGCCGGAGTCGCGCGGATCGACGGGATGACCGTGGTCGCGCCACCGGACTCGTCCCTGGTCGCACTCAGGTCCGACGACTCGTGCGACGTGTTCACGATCGCCGACCTGATGAGCGCGGCCGGCTGGTACGTCCAGCCCCAGCTCAGCTTCGCCGGCCTCCCGCCGAGCCTGCATCTGTCCGTCTGCGCCGCGACCGCCCCACACGTACCGGAGTTCCTCGCCGCTCTCGAGGACGCCGTCGAGTTAGCTCGCCGGCAGGGGCCGATCCAGATCGACCCCGGGATCGCCGACTTCATCGGCTCGCTCGACGCATACAGTCTGAGGGATGAGGACTTCGACGGACTCCTGGTGGCGGCCGGCATGACGGGCGGCGCCGGGCTGCCCGACAAGATGGCAGAGATCAACTCGCTGCTCGATCTCGCCGAGCCACGGCTGCGCGAGGCGTTGCTGGTCGCGTTCCTCGACCGCCTGCAACGACCGACGAGGCCGGCGGGCTGGTGAGCGACACGCTGGGCTCGCTGGTCGAGCGAGGGCTGATCGCCGCCGACTGGGCGGAGGCACTTGCGCCGGTCGAGTCGGACATCGAGGCATGCGGCCGGTTCCTGCGCGAGGAGATCGCCGCGGGTCGCGGCTACCTGCCGGCCGGCGACAACATCCTGCGTGCCTTCCAGCAGCCGCTGGCCGACGTGCGCGTGCTGATCGTGGGTCAGGATCCGTACCCCACCCCTGGGCACCCGGTCGGGCTGTGCTTCTCAGTAGCGCCCGACGTGCGCCCGGTGCCGCGCAGCCTGGTCAACATCTTCACCGAGTTGGGCAACGACCTCGGCGTCCCGACGCCCGCCAACGGCGACCTGACCCCGTGGACCCGGCAGGGCGTACTCCTCCTCAACAGAGTGCTCACCGTGCGCCCCGGCGCGCCCGGATCCCACCGGGGCAAAGGGTGGGAGCGGGTAACCGAGTGCGCGATCACCGCGCTACGCGACCGCGGCGGGCCACTGGCCGCGATCCTGTGGGGCAGCGACGCCCGTTCGCTCAAGCCGCTGCTCAGCCCGGTGCCCTGCGTGGAGTCGCCGCACCCGTCACCGCTCTCCGCGGCCCGCGGCTTCTTCGGCTCGCGTCCGTTCAGCCGGGTCAACGCCCTGCTGGAGCAGCAGGGCGGCCAACCCGTCGATTGGACCCTGTAGCCGGGCTTCGCGGGATCTCGATACGACCGCTCGTACCTCGCGATCTACTCGATCAGCCTGAGGGTGGCGTATCGAGCCACATTCGGTCGTCGAGTGCGCCGAACTTGGAGGTGTGTACGAGCCCGTTCGGTCGTCGAGTGCCCGGCGAGGAACGAGCCGGGTGTATCGAGACGCCAACCGGACGCGAGGCGCCGACGTCGCGGCTTCTCCCAACCGACTACGCGGGCCTGTCGCAGACTGAGTCGACTCCCTCCAAACGCAGCCGGATGTGTCGCATGATCCGGCGCAGCGCCTCGACGTCCTCGGTGCTGAGCCCGTCGTAGACCAGCGCGCGTACGTTCTCGACGTGGCCGGGGGCAGCGGCGACGAGGGCGGCGTACCCCTCGTCGGTGAGCCGCACCATGGTGATCCGGCGGCTGTGCTCGCACGGCTTCCGCTCGACGTACCCGCGGGCCTCGAGCTTGGTCACCACGTGCGAAAGGCGCGAGAGCGAGGCGTTCGTGCGGGCCGCGAGCGTGCTCATCATCAGTGTGCGGTCGTCGCGTTCGCTGAGCATCGCCAAGCAGAGGTAGCCGAAGTGGGTGAGGTCGGAATCGCGTACGAGCTGGGAGTCGAGCGCGGGGTTGAGGCGCAGCATGACGCCGGCGAGCTCGAGCCACGAAGCGAGCTCGTTCTTGGTCAGCCACTTGGTCATGCGCGCATCCTATCCGACTAATACTTGACGTTTCAACTTTTGCGCGTACGCTGGTGCTATGGAACGGATGCCTGCCCTGTACATCGGTCACGGCGCCCCGCCCCTGCTCGACGACCCGGTCTGGAGCGGGCAACTGGCGGCGTGGGCCGCCGACCTGCCACGCCCCAAGGCGATCCTCATCGTCTCGGCACACTGGGAGTCCGCTCCGGTCATGCTCTCAGCAGCAACCGCCGCGACACCGCTCATCTATGACTTCGGCGGGTTCGAGGCGAAGTACTACAGCATGACCTACGGGACCCCGGATGCTTCCTCGCTGGCCGCGCGCGTCGCGGCGATGATGCCGGCGTACGAACCGGTGCACCAACACCCCAGCCGGGGCCTCGACCACGGCGCGTGGGTGCCGCTGAAGATCATGTACCCGCAAGCCGACATTCCCGTGCTGCAGATGTCCCTGCCGACCAGCGACCCCGGCCGGCTGATCGAGCTGGGTCGCCGGCTCCAGCCCCTGCGCGACGAGGGCGTGCTGGTCATCGGGTCGGGCTTCCTCACCCACGGGCTGCCGTTCCTGCGTGACTGGCGCATCGACGCCGCGCCGCCGGGCTGGTCGGTCGACTTCGACCTCTGGGCAGCTGAGGCGCTGGCCCGTGGCGACGTCGACGAGCTGGCGGCGTACGCAGACAAGGCTCCGGGCCTGCCGTACGCGCACCCGACGGTCGAGCACCTGACACCACTGTTCGTCACGCTCGGCGCGGCCACCGACCCCGAGGTCCCTGGCGACCAGCGTATCGACGGCTACTGGATGGGGCTCTCGAAGCGCAGCCTGCAGGTCGCCTGACGCTGGCCCTCTCCGATGTTCATATAGGGAGCGCCTCACTTGCGGGTCGGCATATCAACCCGCACGTACAGCTTGGGATGACCACGCCCACGGTCAGCAGACCACCCAGCACCGACAACACCGGCTTCAGCGGGGGAGGGCGAGCAGTCTGCGGGATCGCTCACGGCAGCAGCGCCGTGGCCGTGGTTTCTACAGCCCCCGCCTCCGAACGGCCGATGCCCTCATGACCGATTCGACGACCCCGCCCCTGGCCGAACGAACGATGCCGTGCAAGACTGGGGTTAAGGTGCTCGGGGGAGCACTCAACCACTCGTTGGCAAAGGGGAACAGCCAATGACCATGTATCGCTTCGCTTTCGCGATGTTGATGTGCTCCGTCGTGTGCCTGGCTATCTCAGCCGCCTACGGACTCACCTTCTACATCGCAATCTCGGTCGTGTGTACGTTCGCGTTCGGCTACTTCATGGCGGTCGGCCGCGAACAGGAATCGCCGAGCAAGGCACCGCGCAAGGACAAGCGCTAGCACGCGCCCCTGCTCGCTTGCTCGCGTTACTCTTGAGACATGACAGCCGAGCCGTCAGAAGTCGTCCGAGCCGGGATGTCGCTTCCGCCTGCTGACCGCGAAGCCGTTGCTCTGACTCTTCTCGACAGCCTCGATGGGGACACGATCGATCAAACCCAGATCGATTCCGCCTGGGATACCGAGATCAAGCGGCGAGTCGATGAGATCCGCCGAGGCAACGCCACAATGCTCAGCGGCAAGGAAGTCGACGCGATGATCGAGTCGGCCCTCGCTGCGAGTGAGCGTTGAGCCTCCCCTACTCGATCTACAGCGAAGCAGCGCAGGAACTCCACGACGCGGTCATCCGGTACAACCTCGGTGGCCGAGGGCGCGGTCGCAAGATCAAGGCCGCATACGACGCCGCGCTTGATCGGGTCCGCGACTGGCCGGAGTCGGGTACGCGAGACTTCTACAACGACTCCGATACCGAGGTTCGGAAGGTCAAGATCGCGCGATCCGACCTCTGGATCGTCTACTTCGTAGAGAACAACGTGCTGTTTGTCGTCGCCGTCGCGCATGAGCGGCGAGAGCCCGGCTACTGGCGCAACCGCATCGATCAATGAGTCCGGCAGACTTGCTGCGAGGCCGACACGTGAAGCCATCAGCAGGCAATCGCTGAGACGCTAGCCTTCTGCCGGCAGTGGCTGCATGAGGCGGAACCGGTTGCCCGACGGGTCCCGGAAGCCGCAGTCGATGCCGTAAGGACGGCGCTCGGGCTTCTCGATCATCTCGACGCCCGCCGCGACCAAGCGGTCGTACTCGGCGTAGACGTCGTCGGTGACCAGGAAGATCCCGCCGTTGATTCCCGACGCCATCGCCTTGGTGATCAGCGCGGACTGCTCCTCGGGGACCATCGGAGGAGTGGGGATCGAGAGCAGCGAGATCTCGAAGTCGGGCTGGTCCTTCGGGCCGACGGTGACCCAACGGAAGCCGCCCATCTCGGGGACAGTCCAGTCGGTGCGGATCTCGAAGCCGACCTTGTTGGTCCAGAAGTCGAGAGCGACGTCCTGGTCGTGGACGAACATGCCGGACGCGGCGATGGTGATGCTCATCGTCACACCCCCACCTGCCGGCAGGAGCTGGGGACGCTCCTGCCACGCAGAGCGCGTCGGCGACAGTTCCTTCCACTCGGCCGCGCCGCGGTGCGGTCAGCGCGGGGTACGTCCGCAATGCTTCTTGGCTCGCTCCGCTCGCTCACCCTTACTCGCCGAGGAGGGCCTTCTCCGCACCGATGGTGGTGTCGTCGCCATGCCCCGTATGGACGATCGTGTCGTCGGGTAGCCCGAACAGCTTGGCGCGGATCGAGGCCTCCAGGGTGGGCCGGTCGCTGAATGACCGGCCGGTGGCACCGGGGCCGCCGTTGAAGAGGGTGTCGCCGGTGAATACGCAGCCCAGGCTGGGGAAGTACAGGCACACAGCACCCGGTGCGTGCCCGGGCGTGTGCAGCACGGTCGCGGTGGCGTCACCGATCGTCACGTCGAGGCCGTCGGCCAGGTCGAGGTCCCACAGGTAGTCGGGGTGGGTCAGCTCCCACAGCGGCAAGTCATGAGGATGCAGCATGATCGGCGCTTGCGCCCTCTCGCGCAAAGCAGGCGCGACGCGTACGTGGTCGTCGTGGGCGTGCGTACACACGATCGCCTTGATCTGCCGGTCGCCGACCACCTCGAGGATCGCGTCGACATCGTGCGGGGCGTCGATCACCAGACATTCCTGGTCGTCACCGACCACCCAGATGTTGTTGTCGACGTCGAAGGTCTCGCCGTCCAGGCTGAACGTGCCGGAGACGACGGCGTGGTCGACACGGACCGCGCTCATAGGACTACGACGCTGCGGAGTACGTCGCCGTGGTGCATCTTCTCGAACGCCGCCTCGATGTCGCCGATGCCGATCCTCTCGCTGACGAACGCGTCGAGGTCGAGCCGGCCCTGTTGGTAGAGATCGACCAGCATCGGGAAGTCCCGCGACGGCAGGCAATCGCCGTACCAGCTGGACTTGAGCGCGCCACCGCGGCCGAACACGTCGATCAGCGGGATGTCGGGGATGCGCATGTCAGGAGTGGGTACGCCGACCAGCACGACGGTGCCGGCCAGGTCACGGGCGTAGAACGCCTGCTTCCAGGTCTCGGGGCGGCCGACCGCGTCGATCACCACGTCAGCGCCGTTGCCGTCGGTCAGGGCCTGGATCGCCTCGACCGGATCGGTGTCCCTGGAGTTGACCGTGTGCGTGGCACCCAGCCTCTTCGCGCCCTCGAGCTTCCGGTCGTCGAGGTCGACCGCGATGATCTTGCTTGCACCGGCCAGCGCCGAGCCCGCGATCGCGGCGGCACCGACACCACCGCAGCCGATGACCGCGACGGACTTGCCGCGTCCCACCGCACCCGTATTGATCGCAGCACCCAAGCCGGCCATCACGCCACAGCCGAGCAAGCCGACCGCGGCCGCATCCGCCGAAGGATCGACCTTGGTGCACTGGCCCGCCGCGACCAGCGTCTTCTCCACGAACGCCCCGATGCCCAGTGCGGGCGACAACTCGGTGCCGTCCTCCAGCGTCATCTTCTGGGTCGCGTTGTGGGTGGCGAAGCAGTACCACGGCTCGCCGCGGTCACAGGCACGGCAGTTGCCGCATACCGCCCGCCAGTTGAGGATCACGAAGTCGCCCGGCACCACGTCGGTCACGCCCTCGCCGACCGCCTCGACCGTACCCGCAGCCTCGTGCCCGAGCAGGAACGGGAAGTCGTCGTTGATGCCACCCTCGCGGTAGTGCAGATCGGTGTGACAGACCCCGCACGCCTCGACCTTCACCAGCGCCTCACCCGGCCCGGGGTCCGGCACCAGGATGGTCTCCAACGTGACCGGCTGACCCTTGCCCCGTGCGACCACACCCTGCACCCGCTGCATGACACTCCCTAACGTTCGAAAGAGACGACTACCCCGCCGATCTAACCACCTGACTGGCGAGTCAGTCCAAGGCGCGAGCATCCAACCTCGCCGCGCGGCCGCTGTTCGCCCGGGCTCGTGTGCGGCGGCGAGAGTGAGCGATGGCGAACCCCACAACTGGCCAGATCCATCCACCGTGCCCTCGGCCTGTGCCGGAGAGCAGATCCGGAGCTGAGTGATATCATCGCTTCGATATCGGGGGTGATCCTGGTGGAGCAGATACTGATCCGCAACCTTCCCACGGGAACGAAGGCCGCGCTCAGGATGCGCGCCGAGCGGCATCACCGGTCTGTCGAGGCCGAGGCGCGAGAAATTCTCGCCGACGCCCTGGAGCGCCAGCCCGTCACTCTCGTCGACCTGCTCGGCACCGACGAAGGAGCCGCCGTCGAGTTCGAGCCCGAGCGTCTCGGCCTGACTGCTCGTACCCCTGAGTTGTGAACCGGCCGACACGGTACGTGCTGGACACCAACGTGATCTCTGCCCTTCGGGTGCGAGGACGTCATCCGAATGTGGAGCTCTGGGCATCGTCGATACCGGTCACCGACCAGTTCGTGACCGCGCTGACAATGGCCGAGATCGAACGAGGCGTGGCCACCAAGGAACGATCCGACCCGGCCCAAGGCGAGGTTCTGCGCCGATGGTTCGAAGACCGTGTCCTGCCGGCGTTCGCGGACCGGGTGCTGCCGTTCGACCTGGCCGCCGCGCGAATACTGGCCACCTACCGAGTCCCTGAACACGCCCCACTCGACGACGCTCTCATCGCCGCCGTCGCCGCGGCCGCACGCATGATCGTCGCGACCCGCAACACCCGGCACTTCGAACCACTCGGCATCGCCTGCCTGAACCCGTGGGACCAGAACCCGTAGCGAGTCAGTCCAAGGCGCGCAGGTAGCGCTCGGTCATCCAGCTCTGTACGCGGCGCGCCACCGGGCTGCCCAGCCTCGCCATCACCGAAGCGTGCGTGGAGACCGCCCGGATCTCGACGTACACCTCGTCGCCCACCTTCTCCACCAGGAACAGCTCCTCGCCGGACTCGGGATGACCAGGCAACGTGCCGTAGGCGAAGCCGGCTCGGTCCGGCTGGTCGACAACGCGGACGACCCGGCAGGGCGCCTTGATGCCGACCCTGCCGATGCCCAAGACAGAGATCACGACCGCGTCCAGGCTGGCGCGATCGGCCGAGGCCCGGACGTAGAGCCCCGAGCGCTCATGCACCTGCCACCCGAACAAGCCCGTCGCCGCGCGGTCGAAGTCGGAGTGCCCGAGCTTCCGGCGACGCACGACGTCAACCTGATCATCGAGAGTGATGCCCACAGTGTCGTACGTCAGCGGCAGGGCCGCGTAACGCGCAACCTCGGCCGGGGTTAGCAGACTCACCACGTTGGCTCACCATCCATTCGTGCGGAGCCGGTGACAGGACTCGAACCTGCGATCTTGGTCTTACAAGGACCCTGCTGTACCAACTCAGCTACACCGGCGTGGCCCCGGGGCCGGGCTAATCGTAGTTGAAGCGCTCCGTCTGAGCAGATCGGAGAGGCCGGCTGGGCAGATCAGGGCCCGAGAAGTGCTGCGGGGATCACCGCGACACCGTCTTCTCGGCGGAACGCGTACGGTCCGGTCGTCACGACGACCGCGTCGACCAAGCGGTCTCCGATCGAGTCCCGTAGCCACAGCAGATGCCTGACGTCTTCGTGGCCCACGCGCGCGGCAAGCTTCACTTCGATCGCGACGATGCGACCATCTGGCCTCTCGACGATGAGGTCGACCTCGTGGGCACCCTTGTGGGTCCGCAAGTGCCGAACCTGACATTCGAGAGCCTGAGCATAGACGCGGATGTTCAGCGTCACGAGGCTCTCGAACAGCGCACCAAGGAACGACTTGTGTGCCTGCGAGATAGAAAACCCCGGTGTCGCACCTTCCAGCAACGCCTCCGAGGTGACACCCAACGCTCGCGCCGCGAGGGCGGGATCGACCAGGTGATGCTTAGGCGCCTGGCCCAGATTGTGCATGATCTGAGCAGTGGGTCCCAGCCAGGCCGGCACCGGATCAACGACCCAGATCCGTTCGAGTAAGTCGCGGTATACCTGAGCGGTTGGCTTGCTCAGCTTCTCTCCTTCGCCAGGCGTGGCGGCGCCCCGGATAGCCTCGTAGGAGGCCGTCGAAGCGGTTGCCGCGGCGTACGCGTTGAGCCATCGGCGCAGGCGATCGGGCTGTCGGACTCGAAGTCCGGCCTCCGGCACCTCCCTATCGACAATCCGCTCCAGATATCCGTCCAGCTGCCCACGCAACGCGCGACCGCGCAGTCGCGCCATTCCGGGGAAGCCACCGCGAGTGATCTGCTCGACGTAGTCCGGCAGGCCAAGGTCGGTCTCACCCTCGATAGACGTAGCCGACGTGTGAACGAGGTCACCGAGACCCACCGCCCAGGGGACGCCTCGCTCGGCAAGAGTCAACGGCCGCATCCGGGTCGTGATGATCCGGCCAGCCCCAGTATGGGTTGTGGGTGTCTCACGGGACGCCGAGCCAGTCAGCAGGAACCGTCGCTCGCCCCCAGGATCGGCATCGACTGCCCGCCGCACCAGATCCCAAGATTCGGGAAGGTGCTGCCACTCGTCGATCAAGGTGGCCCCCGGCTGCGTAACCAGCAACGACGGATCGGCGCGGACACGTTCAGCGACGAGGGGATCGTCGAGGAGGAATTCCCGATCGGCGAACTGGCGAGCGGACTCGGTCTTGCCGACACCCTTGGCGCCGTCGATGGCGATTGCCGGAGCGCCGTCGGCGATCAGCGTCTCGACCTCGTCATCGGCAAGCCGGCGAATCCTGGATTCCACACCGCTACTTTACCGTTTCGGCTCACTATACTAAACTGTTTTGGCATCCCATCCTAAACCGTTTCGGCGGAGTGGGCGAGCAATGCGGCACCGACGATGCCGGCGTTGTTGCCGAGCTTCGCCGGGACCATCGGGGTGTCGATCCTGATCAGCGGCCCGAACTTCGGCCAGCTCTTGCTGACCCCTCCGCCGACGACGAACAGGTCGGGGCTGAACAGCCGCTCGAGCATCCGGTAGTACTCGGTGAGCCGCTCGGCCCACTCGCGGTAGGACAGCTGCTCGCGCTCGCGGACGACGTTCGCGCAGTACTTCTCGGCGGCATCGCCGTGCAGAGTCAGATGGCCGAGCTCGGTGTTGGGCACGAGTACGCCGCGGTAGACGATCGCCGAGCCGATCCCGGTGCCGAGCGTGGTCACCATGACGACACCGTGCTCGCCCTTCGCGGCACCCCACCGGACCTCGGCGTACCCGGCCGCGTCGGCGTCGTTGACCACGCGCACGGGCCGCTTGAGCCGGGCTTCCAGCGCGGCGTCGGCGTCGGTGCCGATCCAGGACTTGTCGATGTTGGCGGCCGAGTACACCACGCCGTGGCGGACGATGCCGGGAATGGTCACACCGACAGCGGTTCCGTCCGTGTGAGTGTCACGCACGACTCGCTCGATCACCTCGAAGACACTCTCGGGCGTAGCCGGTTGCGGCGTCGCGATCTTGACCCGATCGGTGGCGAGCCCCCCGCCGTCCAGGTCGACCGCCGCGCCCTTGATCCCGGTGCCCCCGACGTCGACGCCTGCCAGCAGCAATCCCGCGTCAGCCACGCTCTACTCGTTTCTGGGCCCTCTTCTCGGCGATCGAGTAGAGCGCCACGCTCACGGCCACGCCCGCGTTCAGCGACTCGACGGAGTTGACCATCGGAATCGACACGAGCTGGTCGCAGGTCTCCGCGACCAGCCGCGACAGCCCGTCTCCCTCGGCACCGACGACCACGACCAGCGGACCGTCGGCCAGGTCGAGGTCGGGCAGGCTCACGTCGCCGTCGGCGGCAAGACCGACGACCATGCAGCCCGCGTCCTGGTACGCCTTGAGCTGCCGGGTCAGGTTCGTCGCCTGGGCGACCTTGAGCCGGGCAGCCGCGCCGGCCGAGGTCTTCCAGGCGGCCGCGGTCATGCCGGCCGCCCTGCGCTCGGGGATCACGACGCCGTGGGCTCCGAACGCGGCGGCGGAACGTACGGCAGCGCCCAGGTTGCGCGGATCGGTGATCGAGTCGAGTGCCACGATCAGCGGCTTCTCGCCGTTGGCGGCTGCTTCGTCGAGCAGGTCGTCGGGGTGGGCGTACTCGTAGGGCGGGATGCGGGCGGCGAGCCCCTGGTGCACGGCGCCGCCGGTCATCCGGTCGAGCTCGTTGCGGGTGACCTCCAAGAGCTTGATGCCGCGCTCGGCCGACACCCTGAACGCCTCGCGGAGCCGGCCGTCGCGCTCGGCCCCCTCGGCGACGTACAGCGTGGTGATCGGCATCTGGGAGCGCAGCGCCTCGACGACGGAGTTGCGGCCGGCCACCCACTCGGAGTCCCCGGTCTTGGGCGTACGCCGTTGCGGACGCTTGGCCGCCTCGGTCTCCGCCTTCTTGCGGCTCTTGTAGACCTTGTGACCCTCACGGTCCTTGGCCTTCGGCGTCGGGCCCTTGCCTTCGAGCCCCCGGCGACGACGGCCGCCGGAGCCCGCCGTCGGGTTGCCCTTGCCAGTCTTCTTGATCGCGCCTCGGCGCGCGCTGTTGCCGGCCATCAGACCTTCCCCATCAGACGCTCCATTGGGAGCCGGAGGGGGTGTCGACGATCTCGATGCCGGCCGACTTGAGCCGGTCGCGGATCGCGTCGGCGGTCGCGAAGTCCTTGGCCGCACGGGCCTGAGCGCGCTGCTCCAGAAGATGTCCGACCAGCACGTCGACCGCACTGGTGAGCTTCTCCTCGTTGCCGAAGGAGCCGGTTGCCCAGTGCTCGTCGAGCGGGTCGAGCCCGAGCACGGCGAGCATCGCCCGCACCGACCCGGCGTGCTCGGCGAGAGAGGATCCGTCGGCCAATGCCTTGTTGCCCTCCCGCACGGCGTCGTAGATCACCGCGACCGCTGCCGGCGTACCCAGGTCGTCGTCCATCGCCGCACGGAAGGCCTCGGGAAGCTCACCCACAGGTACCTCGCCGAGCACGTCACGCGACCGGGCGAGGAAGTGCTCGATGCGCTGGAAGCCGGCGGCGGCCTCGTCGAGCGCTTCGAAGGAGAACTCGACGTGCGAGCGGTAGTGGGCCGCGACCAGGTAGAACCGCAGCTCGATGCCACGGACCCGGGTCAGCACCGACGGGATCGACAAGGTGTTGCCCAGCGACTTGCTCATCTTCTCGCCGGCGGTGGTGATCCAGGCGTTGTGCATCCAGTACGCCGCGAAGCCGTGCCCGGCCGCGCGTGACTGCGCCTGCTCGTTCTCGTGGTGCGGGAAGCGCAGATCGACGCCGCCACCGTGGATGTCGAACGCGCCGCCGAGGTACTTCAGCGCCATCGCCGAGCACTCGATGTGCCAGCCCGGGCGACCGCGGCCCCAGGGCGACGGCCACGAAGCCGTCTCGGGCTCGGTCGGCTTGTGGCCCTTCCAGAGCGCGAAGTCCCGCGGGTCCCTCTTGCCCCGAGGATCGGCGTCCTCCGCGGGCTCCATGTCGTCGACCCGCTGGCCGGTGAGCTCGCCGTACGCCAGCCAAGAACGCACGTCGAAGTAGACGTCCCCGGACTCGTCGGCCGCGGCGTACGCGTGCCCGTCCGCGATCAGCCGCTCGATCATCTCGATCATCTCCGGGATGTGCCCGGTCGCGGCAGGCTCGTACGTCGGTGGCGCGACGTTGAGGGCGTCGTACGCCTTGGTCAGCTCGAGACTCATCGCGTACGCGAGGTTGTACCAGGGCCGGCCCTGGTCGGCCGACTTGATCAGGATCTTGTCGTCGATGTCGGTGATGTTCCGGATGAACGACACCGTGTAGCCGGACGCCTCGAACCAGCGTCGGAGCACGTCGAAGTTGACCCCCGACCGCACGTGGCCGACATGCGGCTCCGACTGCACGGTCAGGCCGCACACGTACATGCCGACCTGCCCCTCGACCAAGGGCTGGAAGTCGCGCACCTCGCGCGCGGCGGAGTCGTACAGGCGGATCGTCACCGGGCAAGTCTAGGGGCGCCCTCACCCGAGCCGGACTCCAAGAAGGCCGAGTTGGCGCGAATCCTCAGCGAGTTGGCGCGAATCGACGCCGAGTTGGCGCGAATCGTCGACGATTCATGCCAACTCGGCGAGGATTCATGCCAACTCGGCTAGCCTGCGATGGTGCCCCGCTCTCGGATCGCCGCGATAGCCACCCTGCTCGTGGTCATGGCGCTACCGATCCCACCTGCGGCTGCGGCGGCTCGCCATATCGACTACCGGTCCTGGACGAGCAACGCCGACTTCGAGGCCGGCACGCGCGCGGGCGTGGTCGCCAAGGCGGGCACCCTCACGATCTCCACGCCGGTGGCGCGGCGCACGGTCGCGGGACGCTCGTACGACCTGGCTCGCTGGACCTCGCCCTGGGTCTCCCCCGGGTTCGCGGCAACCGAGCTGATCCCGAGCTGGGTGGCGGCCACACCGGGCCGCACGTTCCTCCGCACGCAGGTCCGCGGCCGCACCGCCGCCGGCGCCACCACGTCGTGGGACACCATCTCGACCTGGGCCGCCAACGACACCTACCTCAAGCGCAGCAGCGGTGCTGCTCAGCCCGACGACAGCACCCGCGTCGCCTACGACACCTGGCAGGCCACGAAGGGCGTCACCTCCTGGCAGGTGCGCGTCGTGCTGTTCCGGCCGACCGGCCGCACGGTGACGCCCCGGGTGAAGGCGGTTGGCGCGGTCGCGAGCAGATTGCCGTCCACCATTCCCGCCACGAGCAAGCCGACGGGTGTCGCGGCCGGCAAGGTGCTCGCCGTGCCGCGCTACTCACAGATGCTGCATGCCGGCGACTACCCGCAGTACGACGGCGGGGGCGAGGCGTGGTGCTCCCCTACGTCGGTATCCATGGTGCTGGGCTACTACGACGCGCTGCCGGCGCGCTCGGCGTAC
>JASGGG010000046.1:0-24013 GCA_047605165.1 Nocardioidaceae bacterium | reverse complement strand
CACTCACGACTTGCTGCGCCACCAGGGCCCACAGGCCCGCCCCTGACGCCGCGAGGACGATCGCCACGATCGTGGCGATCAGTTGCGAGCCCAGGTCGCTCGTGCCGATCGCCCGGAACCGGAGATCGCGCGCCAGGCCGGCGCGGAACTGGGTGGTGAACCCGCTGATCGTGAAGACCCATGCCAGGCTGAGTACGATCGGCGCCAGTCGTGGCTCGCCGTATCCCGAGACGATCAGCGGAGTCGCCGCGACCGCGATCACGGTGCAGCCGCCGCCCATCGCGAGGTTGGCCCAGAACAGATTGTCGCGCTCCTCGTGGGTCAGGTCCTTGGCCTGCATCGTGGCCAGCGACAACCCGAAATCACGGATCAGGTCGGCGATACCGATCACGGCGGTGACCATGGCGATCAGCCCGAAGTCCTCCGGGGTGAGCAGCCGGGCCAATACCACGACCGAGCCAAACTGCAGCACGGTACGGCCGGCCTGTACCAGCAGGGTGATGCCTGTCCCTCGCGCGGCGGAGTCTCCAAGCCGAGTGGAGGTCGACATCAGCGAGCAGTCACGCGAAGGTCGTCGAACTCGACGTAGCCGGTGCGCTTGCCTGCCCAGGCTGCGGTGTGGCCCCCGCGGAAGACGCTCCATGCCAGATAGTTGATGTGGACATTGCCGGCCGTGCGATAGACCCAGGTGGTGTCTCGAACCACGATCTGGCCGTCGTACCAGGTCTGCAGGACTCCATCGGCCTGGCCCACGGTGTTGAGGGTGTAGCAGACCTGGACGCTGTGCCATCGTCCACGGTCGAAGGCCCGGTGCCACAAGATGTTGTCGCCGTAAGCGCTCGCCTGGTCGGGGCCGTACATGTAGTTGAGCCCCATGTTGGTGGGTGCGGCCCAGCTGTATGCCTCCGGGCCGACCCACATCTGGCGCCCGGACCAGCCTTTGGATCCCGGTCGGGTCCCTCCAGTCGGGTAGCTCGGAGCGACTCCTGGAGCGACGCCTTCCAGGCCCGGGAGTTTGCCGCCCAGGGACCAGTCGAAGTGCTTGTCGAACCGGATGCGGTAAGCCAGGCAGGCATCGTCGATACGCTTGCTGGTTGCCCCCAGCCTGCGGAGGGGCCGGAAGGTGTTGATTCCGTTGTTTCCGGCCGGGATCGAATGGATGGTCTTGGCGCGGAGTGTGGTACGGATCACTCGCCCGCCGCGTTTGTCCACCCGGATCGAGGTATCGTCCAGGTTCTTGGCTCCGACCGGTCCACCGATCGTCGAGCGATAGGTGCGCACCCTCATCGGCCCGATCGGCGCGGTGTCGAAACCGGTTGCCAGCACGCGCTTGACCGCATCGTTCCGTAGCGTGATGTTGTCGGCGAGAAAGAGTTGACCGGGCTCGAGGCCGATCGCACGCACCTGGATCATCGCGGACCCGGCCCGCGAGTCGGCTGGAAGCGTCACCCGAACGGTTCGCCAGCGGCCCTTTGTCAGCGTCTCGGTGACTCGCGCGCTCTGAACGAGGTGGTGACGCAAGCGTGTTTGGAGGGTCAATTGAAGCGAAGGGGACCGACCCGCTGACCGCACGGAGAGCGATGCGGTGACCGTATCCCCTGGGCGGATGTCGACGGCTGCGTTGGCAACGGTGTTTCGCAGTCGCGCAACCCCCTGGGAGTTGGCGCGGAACACCCCTACGCCACGGTGGGCCGAGTTGAGCCGCTGCCACCTCAGGCCGGAGCCCCTCCAGCCGCTGCTGCTACGGCTGAACGCGCCGTTCCGGACCAGATTCGCGGCGTGGCCACCTTGCGACGCTCGCGCGGATGTCGCTGTCGATGCGGATGTGCCGGGCAAAGCGGATGCCACGGGGTCGGCCGCGAGAGATGTCAGGATGAGCGCCGAACTGACGAGCGCACCCAGGGCGGTGGATGCCCGGAGACAGGACATAGCGTGCAGACTCTCTTGGTTCGGCGGACTCGACAACCTTAAGGGAAACACCGTCGCGGGTGAAAATCCGGCGGATCGCCGATCCTGCGGGGATTCACGACGCCGGGTGGCGCGGGTTGCTAGCCTGTCCGGGTGCGAGTTTCAGTGATCGGATGCGGCTACCTCGGAGCTGTTCATGCCGCTTGTATGGCCAAGTTGGGGCACGACGTTGTCGGCCTGGACACCGATACGACCAAGGTCGAGGCGCTCGCGTCCGGCGCGGCACCGTTCTACGAGCCCGGACTCGACGAACTGCTGACGGAGGTCCTCCAGACCGGGCGCCTCCGCTTTACCGACGACGCGGCTGGCGTGGCAGACTGCACGCTCCACTTCGTCTGTGTCGGCACGCCCCAGAAGCGTCGTGAGAACGCTGCGGACCTGACGTATGTGTACGAGGCGACCCAGGCGCTGTTGCCGCACCTGAAGGATGGCGACGTTGTCGTCGGAAAGTCGACCGTGCCGGTCGGCACGGCCGAGCGGATCGCCGAGTTGGTGTCCGAAGCACAGCCAGGCGCTGTCGTCGCATGGAACCCGGAGTTCCTGCGCGAAGGCTTTGCGATCGAGGACACGTTGCGTCCCGACCGGCTGGTCTACGGAGTCCCGTCCGGAGAGCCGGGCGAGCGGGCTAAGAGCGCCCTTGACGAGCTTTACGCCGAGCTTCTCGCGCAGCGGACTCCGTTGGTCGTGACCGATCTGAGTACCGCGCAACTGGTGAAGGTGGCGGCGAACTCGTTTCTCGCCACCAAGATCTCCTTCATCAATGCAATGGCCGAGTTCTGCGAGGCGACCGGGAGCGACGTGGTCGCGATCGCCGACGCGATCGGGTATGACGCCCGCATCGGTCGCAGGTTCCTCAACGCAGGTCTCGGCTTCGGCGGCGGGTGCCTTCCCAAGGACATCCGTGCATTTATGGCACGCGCCGGTGAGTTGGGCGTCGACCAGGCATTGACTTTCCTCCGTGAGGTCGACTCGATCAACATGCGTCGACGAGTCCGGATGGTCGACCTGGCTCGCGAGGAGTGTGGTGGCTCGATCGCGGGGAGGCGCATTGCCGTGCTTGGCGCCGCGTTCAAGCCCAACAGTGACGACATCCGTGATTCTCCAGCGCTCAGCATCGCCGAGCAGATGCGGCTCCAGGGCGCGAGCGTCGTAGTGACCGACCCTGCGGCGGTGCCCAACGCCATGGCGAAGTATCCCGACCTGAGCTTCGCTGAATCGGCCCTGGAAGCAGCCGAGGCGGCCGAACTCGTACTCCTCCTGACCGAGTGGAAGGAATACGTCGAACTCGATCCGGCTGCGCTCAAGCAGGTCGTCGACAAACCGCGCATGCTCGACGGGCGCAATGCGCTCGATCCGGCAGCCTGGCGTGACGCGGGCTGGACTTATCGCGCCCTCGGCCGTCCCTGACCCAACACCTTGGAGTGGAAAAGTGACGACTCCTGAGCCTCGCTCGGTCAAACGCGGGTGGCTGGCTGCCACCGCGGCGGCGGTGGTCGTCGTGCTCGTCGGACTGGTCTGGTGGTTGGTCGCCAGCGGTAACGATGACGCGAACGGTGGTCAGCCCAGCAACGGGGCGACAACGCCGGCCCCGGGGGAGGGCACGTCGTCGCCCGCTGCTACCAACCCCTCCAGCCCCGTCGCTACTCCATCGACGTTGCCATCGGTGACCAAGGCGCCAAAGCCGATCCGGACCGGCCTGGACGGCTCGGTCGATGTGCGTTCGGGTGTCACCGTGACCATGGCCAAGGTCGAGTCGGTCAAGGGAACGGCCAAGCTTCCCGGCGAGATCGCCGGACCGGCTCTACGTTTCACCATCGCGATCAAGAACGACACGGCGAAGCCGATCGACCTGGATCTGGCGCTTGCGACCGCCTATTTCGGGGCGGACAACAAGCCGGCGGTGCAGTTGACCGGCCCGGGCGGCCGGGACATGCCACCTGTCGTACGGCGTGGAGACACCGCAACGGGCGTGTATGTCTTCAACGTGCCGCGTGACCAGCGTGGTCAAGTCCGACTCGACTTCAGCTACGAACTCAAGACTCCGGTGGTGATCTTCAAGGGCGCGGCGCCTGCCTGATGGCGGCATCGAGTTCGGTCAACTCACGCCACCATTTGACCAGGGCCAGCGCCAAGAGCGCCGCGGCGAGCAGACTGACCGAAGCGTAGAGATAGAAGAAGAGTGGTTGCGTGCCGAGCAGCACGAACGTCCAGCAGAGGAAGCCGTAGTCGGCTGGCAGGATCAGCCACTTGCGCAACGGGTGCTCGCTTCCCTGCGCGCTGCTCTCGAGGGGGGCGGGCTTGGCCGCACCACGCTCGTATGCCTGCTGACGCAGGAAGGACATCAGGATAAGACCGAAGTACGTGCCGCAGCTCACTACCGATGCCGCGAGGGGTACCAACAGCACGGCGTTGTCCCCGGTCGGCGGAGCGCGGAAGAAGGAGATCGCGACGACCAGGTGCAGGCTGGCGATCTTGAAGCAGTCGATCGTGTGGTCGAGCCATTCACCGCGTAGAGTCCCTCCACCCCGGAGCCTGGCGAGCTGGCCGTCGGCAGAGTCCGCGGCGTAGCCGACCGCGAGCAACACAGCTACCGCGACCCCGGTCAACGGGGTGGGACGTGCGAGCGCCAGGGTTACCAGGGCCGAGCCGGTCAAGAGTGCACTGAGCAGGCTCATCTGGTCGGGGGTCAATCCGGCGCGATGGGCAATGGCCGCGATAAGTCGACCAGCCGGGCGATTGACTAGTCGAGAATACGCAGCAGTGCGGTGGTTGGACTTGCCGGCGGACTGGAGTGCCTGCAAGTTGGTCCTCACGCTGGCTTGTTGTGGCATTTCGATGGTTCTCCTGTGCCTTTCCGAGGGTGAGGGTTCCCCAATTCAACACCACTGGCGCGAGCCTCGGCGCAGGACCAGAATCTGGCCGGCTTCACATGCTCGAAGTTGGTGTGCCCGTGGACCAGGTGACCTCGATGATGGTGTAGAATCTTCCCTGTCGATCGGGGGATCGGCGTGAGGTGATCGGGGGATCGCCTCGGATTCATTGACCGGGGGGTTAATTGTGCAGGGCATTATCGGGTATGCGCCGGGGATTTACGATCTTTTCCACGTCGGCCATCTCAACATCCTCAGGCACGCCAAGAGCCAGTGCGACTACCTGATCGCGGGCGTCGTCTCCGACGACATCTGTGAAGAGGTCAAGGGCCACAGGCCTTTCGTGCCTCTCACGGAGCGCCTGCAGATCGTCAGCCACATCTCCTACGTGGACGCGGTCCATGCCGAGACGCACCCTGACAAGCTCGTCACCTGGGAGGACGTGCGATTCCACCGGATCTTCAAGGGTGACGACTGGCGTGGCACCCCTAAGGGCGACAAGCTCGAGGCGGACTTCGCGAAGGTAGGCGTGGAGGTCGTGTACTTCCCGTACACCGTTCATACGTCGAGTTCCAAACTCCGGGCCGCGATCAACTCGATGACGGTTCCCGCGCAACGGGGCGTGCCTGCGGAGCGGGCCTGACCTAGCCAGGGTGCCCTGCCGGACGCCCGTGCCGGGCTCGAATTAGCGCAGTGTCCACAACGCCGGGGCATGTCATAGCGAGAGGCGGTCACCTGTTCCGCGGTGCGGTCGGCTGCCGCGGCTCTGTGAACCTATTCGCGACCGGCGACGAGCGGTAGCCATCGTTCGGCGAATCGTTCCGACGTGTAGTTCGCCTCGTAGGTCGCCCTGGCGGCTTGACCCGCCCGGGCCACAGACTCGTGAGTGAGTTCGCTGAGGATCTTGGCGAGGGCTGCCGTGTCCCCAGGTGGATACAGCCAACCGTCGACGCCGTGGGTAACGATGGACGAGAGCCCTCCGGCATCGCTCCCGACGACGGGACGGCCGCGTGCGAACGCCTCGATGGCCACGAGCCCGAACGGCTCGGGCTTGTCCGAAGGCACGACCATCACCTCCGTGCGGAGGATGTAGGGATCGATGTCGGGAACCTCTCCGACGATATCGACCGATGCCGGATCGGCGAGTCTTGCACGCAACGCCTCCACGTCTGTCCCGGCACCGCTTGTCGGCGGCCCGCCGAGCACGGTGAGGCGCCGCGGCCCCGTCGCCTTGTCCCAGGCGGCCAGGAGCGTCGCATGGCCCTTCCAGCTGTTCCACCGACTTGCGACGAGGTACTCGAGGCGGCCAGACCGCGTCCCGATGGGTTCGTAGCTGTCCGGCTCGGGTGTGCCGTTAGCCACAACAGTCGTTCGCTCCCGCACTCGGCCAGGTAGCGGGGAGACGACTGCATCGCTGATCGCGAGCATCGAGTGACAGCACCTGCTGAGCGGGCCGAGGACTCGGGCATCGGCGGGCGACCAGAGCTCCTGAACATGGCCGAGGACCGTCGCGTTGCTTCCCCACCTGGCGATCGGGGCGCAGAGGAAGGTAGTGCTGGTCGTGCAGTAGATCAATCGCGGACGCACGCTGCGCAACTCCCGCCGAAGCCGGACCATCCGGGTCGCCAGTTGCGCTAGCGCGCGCGGCTTGCGGTAGGCGCGCCGGATGATCGGGAGGTCGAGGTGGCGAACCGTCGCGCCGCGGCGTTCGAGCACTTCGCACAGAGGACGCTCCACGTGATCGAGGTCGGTCGGCAACCAGAACTCGGCATCCCGCAGCCTCACGGGTCCGAGAGCATCGCAGAACTCGAGCAGCATTCGGTCCGCGCCGTAGAGCTCGTCTGATGGGTGGATGAAGATCATGGACGGCGAGCGGTGGGTCGCGGACCGAGACATGGATGCACCCTAACGCGGAGGGTCGGACGCCGGGCATGGGAGATGCCAGGCACGGAGTGGTCTGGCATCCCATGCCCGTGCCCGAGCTCGCCGCGCCGATACTCGTAGTGCGTTCGGGTGGTTTTAGGCGCGGTTGGCTTGCACCTCGGCCAGAAACACGGGAAGATAGAGCCACTGTTGCTCGGGTGAGTGGGGACTCCCTTGAGCAACGAATCTGGGGAAATCTGAAAGTTGACCGGGGGGTCTCGTGTGGGGAACATCTAGCGGTAATTTGCTTGCTCAGGGTTCGCGCGACGGCAACGTCGCAGTGGTTGATCGAATCGCAGCCTTACCGTCGATCGAATCTGGTGTCGTCACTACCTATCGGACTCGTTCGGGGCGAGGTGGTAGGCCTGGTTCTGAGTGGAGTCGACGCCACGGGTTCTTCGTGGAGTTGGGCCTCTCGTTGGCCACTGGTCTGCTGATCATCGGAGTCAGCCCCGGCAACGCGTTCGTGCTCCCGGCTCTCCTGTTGGGAGCGTGGGCGATCGCCAATTTCCAGCGGGGACGGGGTGTCACGAGTCCGATCCTTGTCCAGATGCGCGGGGTGGTGTCCAGCGTCCTGTTGCCGCTGGCGGCCGCCGCGATGCTCGTCGGCTTTACGGGCACATCTGATTCGCTCGTGCCCGTCACGACCTGCGCGGTGGTTGGCGCGGCAATCGTGTCAGGGATCTGTCGCCTGCTGCGGTGGCAGTTGCAGACGCCCGTTCGGACATTGCTGGTCGGTGATCGCATGGCGATCTCGGCTGCCGCCGACCGCTGGAAGGACGCGACGAACCTCGTCATGGTCGGCGCGATCCTGGTCGAGCCCGATCTCGCGCCGGCTGACATCCCGGCGACGATTCTCGGCGTCCCTGTGGTCGGTGGCCTCGAGCAGACGCCGGACATGGTCGAGGCTTTGGCCGCCGACCTGGTGGTCGTTTCTCCCGGCCCGAGTTTCACGGCCATCGAGCTTCGTCGGCTCTCCCGCGAGCTCGAAGACACGACGGCGACCCTGGGGGTCTTGGGCATCCTGGACTCCGTCGCCCCACATCGCATCAAGCCAGGTGTCATCAACGGCGCAACGGTGCAGGACATCCGGCCGCCGAAAGCCTCCCCTCTCACGCGGATTGGCAAGGAGATCTTCGACCGCGTGGCAGGCCTGCTGCTCTTCGCGATCACGGCGCCACTGCTGATGATCCTGGTCGTTGCCGTGCGACTTGATTCGAAGGGGCCAGGGCTGTTCCGGCAGGCCCGGGTGGGGAAGGACGGTAAGGAGTTCACCGTCTACAAGTTGCGGACGATGGTCGAAAACGCCGACGACATCAAGGCGTCGCTGCACTCGGCGAACGAGTTCGATGACGTGCTGTTCAAGATGAGGCGTGATCCGCGTGTTACTCGAGTAGGTGCGTTGTTGCGCCGGACCTCTCTTGACGAGTTGCCACAGTTGATCAATGTCCTCAGGGGCGAGATGTCGTTGGTCGGACCGCGACCCAACCTCCCGAGCGAGATCGCTCAGATGGAGCCGGACACGCTGCGACGGCTACGCGTCAAGCCGGGTATCACCGGGCTCTGGCAAGTCAGTGGTCGATCCGACCTTCCCTGGGAGAAGGCTGCCGCCCTCGACACCTACTACGCCGATAACTGGGGCCTCATCGGGGACGCCGGCATCCTGTTCCGCACCGCAAAGGCGGTATTCACGGGACGCGGTGCGTACTGACCGCAGGCGTCATTCTGTGGTGACGAACTGGGCCAGCAGTTGTTCGTACTGCGCCCCAACTCGTTCCCAGGTGAATGCTTCGGCGTGACGGGCTCGGGCCGAAGCGGCCATCGACTGTCGTTCGCCTGTGTCATCGAGGAACTCGCAGAGCAGGGTGTCGAACGTATCGGCGCTCGAGAAGTAGCGAGCCGCGTCCCCCGCGACCCAGCGGTTGTACTTGTTGTCGTGCGCGAGCACCGGGTTGCCGCAGCCGAGCGCCTCGACCAAGGACGGATTGGTTCCCCCGACCGTGTGGCCGTGGACATAGCCGCTGCTGTGGAAGCGCAGCGCCTGTACGATCTCCGGCTCGTACTGGGGCCCGAGGAAGGAGACCTCGTCCCCGGCCGCCGCGAGGACCTGCGCTTGGTATCGCGTGGTCTCTGGTGAGTACGCCCCCAACACCGCCAGACGTACACCGCGGGGGCGCCGTGAGAAGCCGGAGACGATCTCCAGCAGCGAGTTCTCCGGCTCGGGCCGTGCGATCACCGTCAGATAGCGGCCCGGCTCGAGACCGAAAGACTCAGGGATCGTTGGCGAGGCCTCCGTGACCAGCGGTGCACCATACGCGATGGTGGTGATCCGGTCCGAGGACGTGCGGGTGGCCAGATGGGTGGCTATCTCGGGGTGATCGGCGATCAGGTGAGTCGCGCTCTTGGCGCCGATCCATTCGTTCGTCCAGAGCACGGCCTTGTGCAGTGGGCTCCACTTGGCTCGTACGTACTCGATGCCGTCCATGTTCATCACGAATGGGATGCGCCGGATTCGCTGGCGAAGATTGAGAAACGCGGTGTTGTAACCGAAGACCAGGCAGATCTCGTCTTGCTCGGCCGCGTGTTTGACCGCGTGGCGGGTGGCTCTGGCATCGAACTCCGCGGTGCCCAGGGCTCCACCACGCTTGGTCGGCACGACGACCCGCTCGACCCCCTCCCACATATCAGTCCTGGGGAGTCCGTCCCCTTCGACCTGGCAATAGACGACGACACGCCAGCCGCGATCGACCAGGTAACGGCTGACGTGGTCCGCCGCAGTCTCGAATCCGCCATGGGCGGCTGGGACGCCCCGGGTGCCGAGCATCCGCACTGTCTTCATCTGGTTCCTTCCCCGTGAGACAAGGTCAGGCTACCGACAAAGGTGGGTAGCGCTGGGTCCACCCCGGCGCCTTTCGTGGGCAGGGGCCGACGGTCTGTTCTGAACCGGAACAACTGCCTCCCTTGCCGTCCGGATCACCTGAATGGAGTTCGAACCCGTCCGCTGGCCCCGATATGACGGGTTTATGATGGCGTGGCTGATTTGTTAGAATGTGGCCCGGGCGCATTGGGGAATCGCCTGCGCGGCAGATCAAGGTGGGGGCAAGCGTGGCGAGTTCAGAAGATGGTCCTGTGGTGGATCAGTCGAACCCGGCGAAGGGGCCCAAGCGCCGTCGCCGCCGACGGGTCTTCAAGATGCTGGGGATCGCGGTCGTACTCGTCCTGGTCGCTGGGATCGGAGCCGCGCTGTGGTTGCAGCACTCACTCGGCAATCAGATCGAACGACTGCCCTCCGCGTTGCCTACCAACAAGGATCGACCGAAGCCGACCAGCGGTAAGGCGCTCAACATCCTGCTGCTAGGCAGCGACAAGCGAGCAGACGGGTCCGTCGCCGGCCAGCGGAGCGACACCATGATGGTGCTTCACATTGCCAGCGACCGGAAGTCTGCCTCGCTGGTCAGCATCCCGAGGGACTCCTGGGTGGATATCCCGGGGCATGGGAAAGCCAAGATCAACGCAGGATTCTCGTGGGGTGGTCCGGCGTTGGCGGTCCAGACCGTCGAGCAACTCACCGACGTCCGAATGGACCACGTCGCGGTGATCGACTGGGCGGGTTTCAAGGCGCTGACCAACGCGCTCGGTGGCGTCGACATCACGATTCCCAAGACCGTCACCAACAGCTACACCGGCAAGACCTGGGAGGCCGGCAGCTACCACATGGACGGTGCGACGGCCCTGGACTACGTACGCCAGCGGGCCGGGCTGCCGGGTGGAGACTTCGACCGGATCAAGCGCCAGCAGAACCTCATGCGCGCGCTGATGTCGAAGACCCTCACGGCTGGCACGCTCACCAACCCCGTGAAGCTCTACGACGTCCTCGACGCCGTAACGTCCAACCTCGCGGTCGACGAAGACTGGAGCACCTCGCAGATGAGGAACCTGGCCTTCTCGCTGCGGGGCCTTCGCTCAGGGGACGTCCACTTCACCACCGTTCCCCTCCGCGGCCTCGGCACGGAGGGTGCCCAGAGCGTCGTGTATCTCGATCTGCCGGCTGGGAAGGAACTCTGGCAGGCGGTTCGCGCGGACAAGGCAGCGCAGTGGATCGAGAAGAACCACGCAGGGTTGGGCGCCGAGGTCAGCTGAGGGTTGCTCGCGTGGGAGGCTGGGTTCATGAACGACTCCCAGCCTCCTGCCGCGCTCGACGATCACCAGCTCGCGGCCTGGCTCGCCGACCAAGCCGGCTCCTGTCTCCTGCGGGTCCGCGGTGAAGGCTTGGAAGGCAAGGCCCTCAAGGACGCGGGCGACCTGGCCGCGCACGAGCTGCTGATGGGTCTATTGGCCGAGCACCGGCCCGACGATGCCGTGCTGTCGGAAGAAGGCAAGGACGACAAGGCGCGGCTGACTGCGGATCGGGTATGGATCGTCGACCCGCTCGACGGGACGCGTGAGTTCTCCGAGCCGCCGCGGGAGGACTGGGCCGTTCATGTGGCGTTGTGGCAGCGCGGTGACCTGGTTGCCGGCGCGGTGGCGCTCCCCGCGCTCGGCGACACGTTCCACACCGGCGAGCCTGCCGTCGTACCCCCGCCTCCCGACGGCCCGCCTCGGATCGCGGTGTCGCGGTCACGGCCGCCGGAGTTCGTGCAGGCGTTGGCTGGGGATCTGGGGGCGGAGCTGGTGCCGATGGGGTCGGCTGGTTTCAAGGTGTTGGCGGTAGTGCGGGGTCTGGCGGATGCGTACGTGCATGGTGGCGGTCAGTACGAGTGGGACTCGGCTGCGCCGGTCGCCGTTGCCCGGGCTGCGGGCCTGCACACCAGCCGGATCGACGGATCGCCGCTGGTCTACAACCAAGACGACGTGCTGTTGCCCGACCTGGTCGTGTGCCGCCGCGAGCTGGCCGACCCGATCCTGGAGCGGATCAACCAGTAGCCGTGCGCCCGGCGCTGGCGAAGATCGCTGTTATGCCACTGCATGGAACTCCAGGCGTAGGCGGAGTGCCTTTGCGACCTTCATGATGGGGCGAAGCTTGGGTTGCCGTCCTCAGAGAGTGCCTTGTAGAGGCCCTCGCGGGATAGACCGGGACTAACAACCGATCCGCTCTCCCTGAGTTCGAGCCATGCACGGTCGCATTCGGATGGTCCCAGATCGGTCCGACACTCACCGTGCGAGCGATGACTTTCCTGCCGGCCCGAGGAGTCGCCGATTCGATTCTGGAGCGATCAGTCGGTGGTCGACTCGTCGCGGTCGGCCCATTCGAGCAGGGGCGCGATGTCGAAGACGGCGGCGTCGATGCCGGCGTGGAGGTCGCCCACCTCGGCGTAGCGGGCGGGCATGGTGAGCACGGTGAAGTCGCTGGGCTCGATGTGGTCGACCTCCTCCCAGTGCACGGGTGCGGAGACGCGGGCGTCGGGTACGCCGCGGACCGAGTACGCGGCCGCGATCGTGTGGTCGCGGGCATTCTGGTTGTAGTCGACGAATAGGGCGTCGGGGTCGCGCTCCTTGCGCCACCAGGCCGTGGTGACCTCGCCGGGGGCACGTCGCTCGACCTCTCGCGCGAACGCAAGCGCCGCTCGGCGTACGTCGGCGAAGCCGTGCTCGGGCCTGATCCGGACGTACACGTGCAGCCCCTTGCCGCCCGACGTCTTGGGCCAGCCGACCGCGCCGAGCTCGTCGAGCACCTCATGTACGACCGGTGCGACTTGCCGCACCCGATCCCACGGACAGCCCGGCATCGGGTCGAGGTCGATGCGCCACTCGTCGGGGATCTCGGTGTCGGCGCTGCGGCTGTTCCACGGATGGAACTCGACGGTGCTCATCTGGACCGCCCAGATCACGTGCGCGAGCTCGGTGACGCACAGCTCGTCGGCGGTGCGGTCGAAGCGCGGGAAGCGTAACTGCACGGTCTCGATCCAGGGCGGCGCGCCCTGGGGGATGCGCTTCTGGTGCACCTTGCCGCCCGGCAGCCCATCAGGGAAGCGGTGCAGCATGCAGGGGCGCTGGTAGAGGGCGTTGACGATCCCGTCGCCGACGCTCAGGTAGTAGCCGACCAGATCGAGCTTGGTGATGCCGGCTTCGGGGAAGTAGACCCGCTCGGGGTTGGTGACGCGCACCACCTTGTCGTCGATCTCGACCTCGACGGGCTCGCCGTGCGCCGGCTTGCTGGGCATGGGCCCAACGCTAGCCGCGCTGGGCGGCCAGAAACGCAAGCAACCTTCGGCGAAACAGCTGATTTCGCGGCCAATCCAGGGTGGGTTGCTTGCAGAAGTGGTCGCTGCCAACTCGGCGGATAGACTGGCGACCTACCCCCTGATCTTGTCGGCAGGGGGCCGTTGTGCTGTCTTCGGAGGAAGGAACGTCTGTGGCTCTCGCCGGCCTTGCCGAGCTCGTACTCACCGATCCGGGGCTGGCCGACGCGCTGCTGGACGCCCCCGGCGCCAAGGTTCAGGCGCTCGACCTGACCGGGCCGTCGGCGGCTCGGCCGTTCGTGATCAAGGGGCTGGTCGATGCTGGGCGCACGGTCCTGGCGGTGGCCGCGACGCAACGCGAGGCCGAGGACCTGGTGACCGAGCTGGGCAGCCTGATCGACCCGGCCGCGGTCGCCGAGTACCCGTCCTGGGAGACCCTTCCGCACGAGCGGCTCAGCCCGCGCAGCGACACGGTCGGCCGGCGGCTGGCGGTGCTGCGCCGGCTGCGGCACCCGGGCACCGACGCCGACAACGGCCCGCTGAAGGTGATCGTCGCACCTGTCCGCAGCCTGCTCCAGCCGCAGGTCAAGGGGCTGGCCGACCTGGAGCCGGTCGAGCTCCGGGTGGGGGAGCAGCACGACCTGGAGGATGTCGTACGCCGGCTCGCGGACGCCGCGTACGCACGGGTCGACTTGGTCGAGAAACGCGGCGAGTTCGCGGTGCGCGGTGGCATCGTGGACGTGTTCCCGCCGACCGAGGAACACCCGCTGCGGGTCGAGTTCTGGGGCGACGACATCGAGGAGATCAGGTCGTTCGCAGTCGCCGACCAGCGCAGCCTGGAAGCCCACGACAGACTCTGGGCACCACCGTGCCGCGAGCTGCTGCTCACCGACGAGGTGCGCACGCGGGCCAAGGCCCTGGCCGATGCCCACCCCGAGCTGCTCGACATCCTCGGCCGGATCGCCGAAGGCCAGGCGGTCGAGGGCATGGAGTCGCTCGCGCCGGTGCTCGTCGACGAGATGGAGCTGCTGGTCGACCTGCTGCCCCCGGAGAGTCACGTCGTCGTGCTCGACCCCGAGCGCGCGCGCACGCGTGCCCACGACCTGGTCGCCACCAGCGAGGAGTTCCTCGGCGCGAGCTGGGCAGCCGCGGCGGCAGGCGGCACCGCGCCCATCGACCTCGGCGCGGCGTCGTACTGGAGCATCGGCGACGTGCGCGGCCGCGTCTTGGAGCGGGGCCTCGCCTGGTGGAGCATCTCGCCGTTCGGCCTGGAGGCAGACACCGACCCGGACGAGGACTCGGGCGTCGACGTACGCCCCCTCCCGATGAAGGCGATCGAGCCCTACCACGGCGACGTGCCCAAGGCGATCGATGACTGCCGCGCCTGGCTCTCCCAAGGCCGCAAGGTCGTCGTGATGCACGAGGGGCACGGCCCGGCGCAGCGCACGGTCGAGGTGCTCAAGGAGCACGACATCGGCGTACACCTCGACGAGACCCTCAACGGGGGCATCCGCCAGCACGTGGTCACCGTGACGCGGGGTGCGTTGCAGCACGGGCTGGTCGACGACGCCGGACGGTTCGCGTTCGTCACCGGCGATGACTTGACCGGGCAGCGCGCCTCCACCAAGGACATGCGCAAGATGCCGGCGCGGCGCAAGCGGCAGATCGACCCGTTGGAGCTCAAGCCGGGCGACTACGTCGTGCACGACCAGCACGGCGTCGGCCGCTACGTCGAGATGAAGCAGCGCGAGGTGCAGGGCGCGACGCGCGAATACCTCGTGCTGGAGTATGGATCGGGTAAGCGTGGTGCCCCCCCGGATCGACTCTTCGTGCCGACCGATCAGCTCGACCAGGTCACCCGGTACGTCGGGGGCGACCTGCCGACGCTGGACCGGCTCGGCGGCGCCGACTGGGCCAAGCGCAAGGGCCGGGCGAAGAAGGCCGTCAAGCAGATCGCGGCGGAGCTGATCAAGCTGTACGCGGCGCGCCAGGCCACGAAGGGGCACCGGTTCGGGCCGGACAGTCCGTGGCAGCGTGAGCTCGAGGACGCGTTCCCGTTCACCGAGACCCCCGACCAGCTCTCCACGGTCGACGAGGTCAAGGCCGACATGGAGCGCGAGGTGCCGATGGACCGGCTGATCTGCGGCGACGTGGGCTACGGCAAGACCGAGATCGCCGTACGCGCCGCGTTCAAAGCCGTGCAGGACGGCAAGCAGGTCGCCGTCTTGGTGCCCACGACGCTGCTGGTGCAGCAGCATTACTCGACGTTCACCGAGCGAATGGGCAGCTTCCCGGTGAATCTCGAGGCGTTGAGCCGTTTCCAGACCGACAAGGAGACTCGCGCGACGCTGGAGGGGATCGCCGCCGGCACCGTCGACATCGTGATCGGCACCCACCGGCTACTCAGCCCCGAGGTGCGGTTCAAGGATCTCGGGTTGATCGTCGTCGACGAGGAGCAGCGCTTCGGCGTCGAGCACAAGGAGCAACTCAAACGGCTGCGCACCGCGGTCGACGTGCTGGCGATGTCGGCGACCCCGATCCCGCGCACGCTGGAGATGGCGATCACCGGCATCCGCGAGATGTCCACGATCACCACGCCGCCGGAGGAGCGCCACCCGGTTCTCACCTATGTCGGCGGCTTCGAGGAGCGCACCGTCATCGCGGCGATCCGGCGCGAGCTGCTGCGCGAGGGGCAGGTCTTCTACATCCACAACCGGGTGCAGTCGATCGAGAAGGCGGCGGCGAGGATCCGCGAGCTGGTGCCCGAGGCGCGGGTCGCGGTCGCCCACGGCCAGATGAACGAGAAGCTGCTCGAGCAGGTCATGCTCGACTTCTGGGAGAAGCGCTTCGACGTGCTGGTCTGCACCACGCTGGTGGAGTCTGGTCTCGATGTCTCCAACGCCAACACCATGATCATCGAGCGCGCCGACACCCTCGGACTGAGTCAGCTGCACCAGCTGCGCGGCCGGGTCGGCCGCTCCCGCGAGCGCGCCTACGCCTACTTCCTCTACCCCAGCGAGAAGCCGCTCACCGAGACCGCCCACGAGCGGCTGGCCACCCTCGCCCAGCACTCCGACCTCGGCGGCGGCATGGCGATCGCGATGAAGGACCTGGAGATCCGTGGCGCCGGTAACCTGCTCGGCGGCGAGCAGAGCGGGCACATCGCCGACGTCGGCTTCGACCTATACGTCCGGCTTGTCGGCGAGGCCGTCAACGAGTTCAAGGGCGACGCCACGGCCGAGCTGGAGGCCGAAGTGCGGGTCGACCTGCCCGTGGACGCGCACTTGCCCTACGACTACGTGCCCTCGGAGCGACTGC
This sequence comes from Nocardioidaceae bacterium, assembly GCA_047605165.1. GTDB lineage: Bacteria > Actinomycetota > Actinomycetes > Propionibacteriales > Nocardioidaceae > SSC3. The sequence continues at coordinate 7,755 of JASGGG010000046.1, read as the reverse complement.
GGCTGGAGATGTACAAGCGGCTGGCCGAGGTCCGTGACGACGCCATGCTCGCCGCGATCCGCGAGGAGCTCGACGACCGCTACGGTCAGCCACCCCCACCGGTCGAGGCGCTGATGCGGGTCGCCGCGTTCCGGGCCCAGGCTCGCCAGGCGGGGCTGACCGAGGTGATCGCCCAGGGCAAGTACGTCCGCTTCGGCCCGGTCAACCTCCCCGAGTCCGCCCAGCTGCGGCTCAAACGGCTCCACCCCGGCAGCGTCGTCAAGCACGCCACCGAGACGATTCTCGTACCCCGCCCGCTCGCGGCCCAGGTAGGTGGCCCGCAGATCCGCGACGCCGAACTCCTCGCCTGGTGCACCGCCGTGATCGCCGGGCTGGCATGACGGTGGATTCTGGGGCACGTGACTCGTACTCGTATCGCGCTGGTCGCTGCTGCCGCCGGCACGCTTGCTCTCACCGGTTGTTCCGCGCTCTCGCCCAACACGGCGGCCAGGATCGGGGATACCCGCATCACGACCTCCGACCTCGACCAGTTCGCGCGCGGCTTCTGCGCGTACCAGACCGCCGCCTCGCAGCCACAGTCCAACCAGGTCACCCGGTCGACCGCGCTGACGATCATGGTCCGCAGCCGGCTGGGTGAGGAGTTCGGCTCCGGGCCGATCGACGAGTCGCAGATCAGCCAGGCCGTCACCTCGGTCGAGCCGGTGCTGACGAAGCTCTCGCGCGACGAGCGCAAGGAGTTCCTCGACGAGGTCCGCGCCTCCGTGACTGCTGACCAGTACGCCACCAACGCCGCCGTCGCGGCCAACGGCGGCAGCCAGCCCGCCGACCTGCAGTCGGCCACCGACCAGATCTACGAGGAGTGGAGCAAGAAGGCGGACGTACGCCTGGATCCCCGGTTCGGCGAATGGACGGGTACGCAGGCCCAGCAGGCCAGCGGTTCCCTCTCGGTGGCGGCCAAGAAAGCCAGCGATCCCGACGCGAGTACCCCTGCCGGCCGTACCTGCTCGCTCTGACACCCGAGTCGACGATGTCGCGGCTGCTCGAGCTCGTCGAGGTGATGGACCGGCTGCGCCGCGAGTGCCCGTGGGACAAAGAGCAGACCCACGAGTCCCTGGTGAAGTACCTGGTCGAGGAGACCTACGAGACCGTCGAGGCGATCGAGTCCGGCGACTACGCCCATCTCCAGGAGGAGCTGGGTGACCTGTTGTTGCAGGTGTACTTCCATGCCCGCATCGCGTCCGAGGCCGACGAGGGCTTCACGGTCGAGGACGTCGCCGGCGGCATCGTGGACAAGCTGGTCTACCGCCATCCGCACGTGTTTGCGGGTCTGGAGGTGGCCGACGCAGATGAGGTTAACGCCAACTGGGAACAGCTCAAGGCCGCCGAGAAGAAGCGGGAGTCGCCGCTCGACGGTGTCCCGCGCGCACTGCCCGCGCTCGTACTCGCCGACAAGGTGCTGGGCCGGCTCGGCCGGACCGCACCGATCGAGGGGAACGGCATCGGCGACCGGCTGCTCGCCCTGGTGCAGGAGGCCCGCGCGGCGGGGGTCGATCCCGAGCAGGCGCTGCGCACGTCGTTGTGGGACCTGGTCGAGGCGTCGGGGTGATCTCGATACACCGCTGCTCGTTCCTCGCATCGGCACTCGATCAGCGGCCGGGCCGGCTGGATTGTGGCCGATCGCGACTGTCCGAGCTGGATTGTGGCCGATGGCGGCAACCGCCTTCGGCGTGTCGCGGTCGCCATCGGCCACAAACCGGCGTGGACGCGACCGAGTTGGGAGTGCGTTGAGCTCGTCCGGCGCAGCCGATCGGGATGCGGGCCCCTGGATGCGTCGGCGGGAAGAGGGGACATGCCCTAGGCTCGGAGAAATTCCACCAGTCGGACGTCAGGAGTAACTGTGGCATCCATCGAGGCCATCGGCGCGCGCGAGATCCTGGACTCGCGCGGCAACCCCACGGTCGAGGTCGAGGTCGCCCTCGACGACGGTACGATCAGCCGGGCCGCGGTGCCCTCCGGCGCCTCCACGGGCGCGTTCGAGGCGGTCGAGTTGCGGGACGGTGAGGCGCGCTACGGCGGAAAGGGCGTCGAGAAGGCCGTGACCGCGGTGCTGGACGTGATCGGCCCGGAGCTGGTCGGGTACGAGGCCGCCGAACAGCGCCTGGTCGACCAGGCCATGCTCGACCTCGACGCGACAGCCAACAAGGCCAAGCTCGGTGCCAACGCGATCCTCGGCGTCTCCCTCGCGGTGGCCCGTGCGGCGGCCGACAGCGCCGATCTGCCGCTGTTCCGCTACGTCGGCGGGCCCAACGCGCACGTGCTCCCGGTGCCGATGATGAACATCCTCAACGGCGGCGCCCACGCCGACACCAACGTCGACATCCAGGAGTTCATGATCGCGCCGATCGGCGCCGCGACGTTCCGGGAGGCCCTCCAGCAAGGCGCCGAGGTCTATCACGCGCTGAAGTCGGTGCTGAAGAGCAAGGGCTTGGCGACCGGAGTCGGCGACGAGGGCGGCTTCGCCCCCGACCTGCCCAGCAACCGCGCCGCCCTCGACCTGATCGCCGAGGCGATCGGCGCGGCCGGGCTCAAGGTCGGCGACGACGTGGTGCTTGCGCTCGACGTGGCCGCCTCCGAGTTCTACGAAGACGGGGCGTACGCCTTCGAGGGCGCCGCGAAGTCCGCGGCCGAGATGTCCGCGTACTACGGCGACCTGGTGTCGGCGTACCCGATCGTCTCCATCGAGGACCCGCTCAACGAGGAGGACTGGAGCGGCTGGCAGCAGATCACCTCCGAGCTCGGCGCCAAGGTGCAGCTCGTCGGCGACGACCTGTTCGTGACCAACGTCGAGCGGCTCGGCCGGGGCATCAAGGACGGCGCCGCCAACGCGTTGCTGGTCAAGGTCAACCAGATCGGCACCCTGACCGAGACCCTCGACTCCGTCGACCTCGCCCACCGCAGCGGCTTCGCCTGCATGATGAGCCACCGCTCCGGCGAGACCGAGGACACCACCATCGCCGATCTCGCCGTCGCCACCAACTGCGGCCAGATCAAGACCGGCGCGCCGGCCCGCTCCGAGCGCGTCGCGAAGTACAACCAACTGCTGCGGATCGAGGAAGAGCTCGACGATGCGGCGAGGTACGCCGGGCGTGGCGCGTTCCCTCGGTACGCCTACTGAGGTTTCCTTAAGCCATGGCTGCCAATCACATTCCGGGCTCCGCGACGCCATTGACCGCGCCGGGCGGCGTTCTCCGCGGTCGCCGGGCCGCTTCGCTCGATGCCCGCCTCCCTCGTCGGCCTTGCCGGGCACGGCCGCTGACGCCGCTCGCCGTCGGAAGCCGCTTGACAGACAAGGCCTAGCTATGACTTCCGGGCCCGGTACGCGAGCGGGCGCGAGCAGGTCTCCGAGCTCCGGTCCCCGGCAGTCGCGGCGTCCTGGCGCGCGCGCCTGCGCGTACGCGCGTCCCCAGGCCCGCGCAGACCGCGATCCCCGCTCGCGCGCGCTTCACCGGCCGAGCCGCCGTGCTCGTACTCGTCCTGGCCGTGCTCATGGTCTCCTTCGCCTCCAGCTTTAGGGCCTACCTGCAGCAGCGGCAGCAGCTCGGCCGGCTGGACGACCAGATCGCGAGCTCCAAGGCCAACCTCACCTCCTTGGAACGCGAACAGAAGCGCTGGCGCGACCCTGCGTTCGTCAAGGCGCAGGCGCGCAAGCAGTTCGGGTTCTTGATGCCCGGGGAGATCGGCTACACGGTGCTGGGTGCCGACGGGAAGCCGCTGGGCGACGTGGACACCCTCGACGATCCAGCGACGAAGACCGACGACGGCAAGCCGGAGTGGTACTCCTCGCTGTGGTCGAGCGTGCTGCTGGCCGGCAACCCGCCGACGACCTCGGACGAGCCGGCACCGGCCACCGAGATCAAGCCGCCGTCGTCGAAGAAGGCCGCCGAGAAGGCCACGGGCCGGTGATCGACCCCGCAGACGCTGCCGTGATCGCCGAGCAGCTGGGCCGTACGCCGCGCGGCATCCACGCGGTCGGGCACCGCTGTCCGTGCGGGAACCCCGACGTCGTGACCACCGAGCCACGGCTGCCGGACGGCGCGCCGTTCCCGACGACGTTCTACCTCACCTGCCCGCGGGCGGCGTCGCGTATCGGCACGCTCGAGGGCAGCGGGCTGATGGCTCAGATGCAGCAGCGGCTGGCCGACGACCCGGCGTTGGCGGCCGCCTATCGCGCCGCGCACGAGCGCTATCTGGAGGCACGGGAGGCCATTGGCCGCGTCGAGGAGATCGACGGGATCTCCGCCGGCGGAATGCCCGACCGGGTCAAGTGCCTGCACGTACTCGCCGGCCAGGCGCTCGCCCAGGGCCGCGGGGCCAACCCCCTGGGCGACGAGGTCCTCGAGCGCCTCGGTGCCTGGTGGGAGCCCGGGCCCTGCGTTCCTTGAGCCGGATTGTGGCCGATGGCGACTGTGTTTGCCGGCTTGTGGCCGATGGCGACGGTTCCGCTCGGCGTGTCGCCGTCGGGATCGGCCACAATCCGGCGGACGCCGCGCCGGGCGCGGTCCGGCAGTCCTAGGCTTGCGCCCATGACTCGCGTCGCTGCCTTCGATTGCGGCACCAACACGATCAAGCTGTTGGTCGCCGATCTGGACCCGGCCACCGGTGGGGAGACCGAGATCGTGCGCGACCTGCGGATGGTCCGCCTCGGGGAGGGCGTGGACCGCACCGGGCGCCTCGGGGATGCGGCGCTGGCGCGGGTGTTCGGTGCGATCGACGAGTTCGCAGCGGTGGTCGCCGAGCGCGATGTGCAGGCGATGCGCTTCTGCGCCACCTCCGCCGCGCGCGACGCGTCCAACGCCGCTGACTTCGCCGAGGGCGTACGCGCACGGCTGGGCATCGACCCCGAGGTACTCAGCGGCGACGAGGAGGCGCGGTTGTCTTTCCTCGGCGCCACCCGGTCGCTCGGGTCGTCGCCGGAGCCGGTGCTCGTGGTGGACATCGGGGGAGGGTCCACCGAGTTCGTGATCGGTCCCGGACACCGCTCGCTGGACATCGGATCGGTGCGGATGACCGAGCGGTACCTCACCTCCGACCCGCCCACGGACGCGGAGATCCGCGCGGCGATCGATGCGGTCGACGCCGAACTCGACACGCTGCCGACGGCCGGGGTGGACCTCGCGGCGGCAGCGACCGTCGTCGGTGTCGCCGGAACGATCACGACGATCACCGCGATCGCTCTGGACCTGCCGGCCTACGACCGTGGTGCCATCGACCAAGCCGAGCTCGTACGCGACGACGTCGACGAGATCGCCTCGCGACTGCTGGGCATGACGGTTGCCGAACGACGCACGATCGGCCCGATGCACCCCGGCCGCGCCGACGTCATCGGCGCCGGGGCCCTGATCCTCGAGCGGATCGTGCGGCGCACGAGCGTACGCTCCTTGCTGGTCTCCGAGCACGACATCCTCGACGGCATCGCCTGGTCGATCGCGTGATGGCGACGTCAGCGGTCCTTCCGGTTCGTGCCCGGTCTCGCCCCACCCGAACCGTGCTCCCGGGGCACGGGTCTGGTTGCGCCTTCGGCAGTCGTGGGCTGGCTTCGCGCAGGTGCGCTCCGGCTCCCGTCGCGCGGCACACCGCTCCCTGCGGGGCCGGCTCCGACGCGAGAACGTGGGAACGATGATGCTGCCGCATCCGATCACGGGTGTGCTGTTCGAGTCACCGGTGCCCCCGGGCTCGGGGTGGCCCGACGATCCTGCTGCGCCAGACACCGCGGTCGCGGGTACGCCGGGCGAGGTCGAGCGGCTCAGCGCGGGCGCGTCCTTGGCCGAGGTGGACGCCCGGGTGACCTGCTGCCGCGCCTGTCCGCGGCTGGTCGCCTGGCGCGAGGACGTCGCGGTGACCAAGCGGGCCTCGTACGCCGGCGAGCCCTATTGGGGCAGGCCGATCGCGGGCTGGGGAGAAGAGCATCCGCGGGTGCTGATCCTCGGGCTCGCACCCGCCGCCAACGGCGGGAACCGCACCGGGCGGATCTTCACCGGCGACCGCAGCGGCGACTGGTTGTTCGCGTCGTTGCATCGCGTCGGGCTGGCCGCGATCGACACCTCCACCCATGCCGGTGACGGACAGCGCCTGATCGGGGCGCGGATGGTCGCCGCCGTGCGCTGCGCGCCGCCTGACAACAAGCCCAGCACTGTCGAGCGCGACACCTGTGCCCCGTGGCTGCTGCGCGAGCTCGAACTGGTGCTTCCCGAGCTGCGCGCCATCGTGTGCCTGGGATCGTTCGGGTTCGACGCCGTGCTGCGAGCGCTACCCCAGGCCGGCGTCCCAGTGCCGCGGCCGCGGCCGAAGTTCGGGCACGGCGTCGAAGTCTCCCTCGACGGCCTCACCCTGCTTGGCTGCTACCACCCCAGCCAGCAGAACACCTTCACCGGCAAGCTCACCGAGCCGATGCTCGACGCCGTCCTTGCCCGCGCTGCCGCCCTCTAGGCGAACCACTGATCGATGCGCACTCGGTGATCGAGTGCCGGTGAGAACCAGGCGGGTGTACCCGGTGATCGAGTACCCGGCGAGGAACGAGCTGGGTGTATCGAGATCACGCTGGCGTCTCGACCAAGCCGAAGCCGGGACACACCAGAGCCCCCATCACACGCAGGGCGATTCATCGACTACAACTCCGCAAGGCGAACTGAAAGCCGGAGCATATGATCCGGCCATGACCACAGCCCAGGCAGAAGTACGGCTACTGGTGTGTACGACGCACCAGGAGCGTCGTACACACCAGTAGGAATTGCCGCTCAGCCGATCAGCGAGCCACGAGGTCGTAGGGCTTCTGGTTCGCGTCGATGGTGATGAGGTAGCCACCGTTGGAGAGTGCGGACGGCACCGTGATGGTGCGGGTGCGGACCGGCTTGACTCCGGTCACGTCGATCTCCGTGATCGTGCCCTCGCCGCCACGTGTCACGAAGACGTGGTCCCCGTCGGGAGTGGCGGTGAGGTAGCGGGTGGCCTTGCCGGTCGTCGGCTCGCCGGCAACGGGCCCGTTCTCGAGAGCCTCGAGGGCCACACTCTTCAAACCGCCGGTGTAGGCGCCGGTTCGGGTGTTGCGCTTGAGCAACAGCAGCTTGTCGCCCGAGCCGGTGGTGAGAGCCACCGCGGCGTAGTCGTCGGTGGGAGTCACGCGGGTGGCGTTGCCCTCCCCGAGCACCACGGTCCGCAGGCCAGCCCGACGGGTGGAGCCGATGGTGAGGTAGGCCGGGGTCTGGTCCCAGGTCGTGCCGGCCTCGGTGGCTCCGGCGTGCGAGCCCAAGGCCGTGGTGCCGTCGGGAGCCATCGCCGGCCGGTAGCTCTCGACGCTCGGTCGCGGGTAGAGAGAGAAGGCCGAGGCGCCGAATCCGCTCTTGGTGATGCGCACGGTCTGGTGGCCGAGAGCGACCGTGCTCCCGACCACGGTGCCGTCGGCGGAGACGATCGGGCCGTGTGGGTAGGCAGACAGTGCCGTCCTGGCGAAGGCCTCCGGGTGCCTTTGCCCGGCCATGATGTCGGAGACCCGGTAGGCGTCTAGGTGTCCGCCGGCACTGACCACGAGCCGCAGCGGGTGACCGACGAGGAAGACCTCCATCTCCTCGTTCGACAGACCAGACGGCGTCTGGACCTCGGACACCGTGAGTTCAGCGGTGTGGCTGCGCCCGGTGCGCAGGTCGACGATGGTCGCCTGCTGGGTCGTGGAGCCGTCGAAGTCCGAGCCGACGGCGACGT
>JASGGG010000045.1:0-24070 GCA_047605165.1 Nocardioidaceae bacterium | reverse complement strand
CTAGGAGTTCGTGCACCGGTCTATCTGACTTCTCAAAGCGGTCTGTCTTGACGTCATAGAGACTTGGCCGAGCTGCGGTGATCAGGGGAGCCTAGCGGCCCCATGGCCCTCTAGCGCGGTCAAATCCCTCGACGTGGCGCAACGGCTGAGCCTTCGACCAGAGCTGACGACGAACGCGGCTCGTCCCGATCGGGACGAGCCGCGTTGTTGGTATTCGTCAGCGACGAAGTCAGTAGGTCGTGATGATCAGCACCCGGCTGACGTCGCCGAGGTAGCCACCCTGGGCGGGCACGGCGGTACGGAACTTGATCTTGCCGCGGTGCCGAAGCGCCCGCACCGTAAAGCTCCACTTGCCGGCCTTGTTGGTCTTCTTGGCGGTGACCTTCTTCCAGTGCTTGCCGACCTTCTTCTGCAGCGTGATCTTCTTCTTGCCGTAGGACGGCGCGACCTTGCCGTAGAACTTGAAGTTCCGGGCGGAGAGCCTCTTGCTCTTCTCGGTGATGTCCCGGCGCACCTTCACCGTGGCCGTCGACGAACTGCTCGCTGGGTAGCTGCCGTCGCCGGCGAACTTGACCTGGTAGACGGTCTTCGAACCAGCCTTGACGTAGAAGTCGTAGATGCCCGCCGTGCTGTTGGTGTAGCGAGTGGTGACGGTCGTCCACTCGGTCTTGCCGGACGCCTTGGCCATCAGCGTGACCTGCTCGCTGGGCAGGTATCCGCTCTCGGTGCCGTCGGTGGCAGTCAGCTGACCTTTGATGTGGAAGTACTTGTTGTAGTAGACGGCCTTCGGCGCCTTGATAGACACCTTGGTCGTGATCGTCGCCGCCTGCGCGGTGGCCGGCACAACGGCCAGGCCGAGCGCTACGGCCAGCGCTACGAAGAATCCGAGAAATCGAGTGGTACGCATGGTTCCCCCGAGATAGTCGTCTGGTTTGTCTGGGCTCCCCGAGGCTAACCGATGCCTCGCTCAGCGCGAAATCGGCCCCCCGCGTAGGGTGCGGCTGTGGAGACGCGCCGTGGCCTGCTGCTCGGTGCTGCGGCGTACGCGATGTGGGGCCTGTTCCCGCTCTACTGGCCGCTTCTCGAGCCGGGCGGCGCCGTCGAGATCCTGGGGCATCGGATCCTCTGGTCGGCGGTCTTCATGGTGCTGCTCGTGCTGGTCGCCGGCTACCGGCCACGTATCGTTGCGTTGCTGCACGACCGGCGGGCGACCGGGCTGCTGCTGACCGCCGCCGTGGTGATCACCTTCAACTGGGGCACCTACATCTGGGGTGTCAACAACCACCATGTCGTCGAGACCAGTCTCGGCTACTTCATCAACCCCCTGGTCACCGTGCTGATGGGCGTACTCCTGCTCGGCGAGACGCTCCGCGCCCTGCAATGGCTCGCCGTCGCCGTCGCGTCCGCGGCTGTTGTCGTGCTGGCTGTCGACTCCGGGCGGCCACCTTGGATCGCACTGGCGCTCGCGCTCAGCTTCGGCACCTACGGGCTGCTCAAGAAGCAGGCGAACGCCGGCGCCGTGGAGAGTCTGACACTCGAGACTGTCGCACTGGCTCCGCTCGCCTTCGGCTTCCTCGTGGTCAACTCGGCTCGCGGCGACGGCCACTTTCTGGGCCACGGCCTTGGTCACGCCGTGCTGCTGATCGGTACCGGGGTGGTCACCGCGCTCCCGCTGATCTGTTTCGGCGGCTCCGCTACCCGCATCCCGTTCACCATGCTCGGGCTGCTGCAATACATCGCACCGGTCCTCCAGTTCCTTATCGGTGTCGCTGTCCGTGGCGAACAGATGTCCACCGGCCGTTGGGCCGGCTTCGCCCTGGTCTGGCTCGCGCTGGCACTGTTCACCGTCGAGTCGCTGCGCCACCACCGGCGTACCCTCGCCGCCGCCGAGTTGGCATGAATCTTCGCCGAGTTGGCGCGAATCATCCCCGAGTTGGCGCGAATCATCAGGAGAGCGGTCAGCCAGACAACCCCCGTGGCTAACCTCGGCGGCGATATTCTTCCCAGGCTCTGAGCAGATCGACAGAAGCGCTCGGCTTGACACCGAAGACCTGCGGTGAGCGGAAGACTCGCACCATCCAGTCGAGCTCGTCGCGCAGGACCAGCCGACGGTGGGTGTCGTGGGATGCCTGCTTGGCGCCGTGATACTCGACACCGTCGTACTCGGCGCCGAACTTCGATCCTTCGCCGGCAAGATCGATTCGGTATCGTTCGCGACCCTGGTCATCCGTCACGACCACCTGCGGAACCGGCCGGGGCAAGTCACCGGCTTGAAGCCAGCGCCAACGCAGTGCCGACTCACCGTGACTCTCGGAGCGAGGGTCAGCGGCCAGCGCCAGGACACGCAACTGCACCACCCCTCGCTGTCGATTGAACCGTCGTACACCCTCGAGCAGCTCTCCGCGCTCGAACTCCCGCAGCCTCAAGAGCGCATCCATTCCCCCGAGCGCGATCACCGGGCTGAAGAACCGACCGAGGTCCCAGGCCGTACGCAATGGCGTCGTGACCATCAGGTCGCCGGCGAACTGAACCACGTCCTGCGGCTCGAACGTCCGCTGGCCGCTGCGAGCAAGCCCCGAGCGCAGCCGATCCTGGCCACGCATTCGGAAGACGTCGATGCCCACCTCGCGATGACGTCCAGGACGGTCCATCCCCGTCCAGTACCAGCAAGCGGTCCAATCACACACCACCGATCCGGGCGGCGCCACTAGCGCAAGCACCTGGCCGCGCAGCTCACGCGAGTCGGGCACCTGCGCACCGACGTATACGCGACGCAGTGGTCGGCGCAGTGCCCCGATCCGGACCATCCGCTCCAACTGCTGCTGGCTGACACCGGCTGCGCGCGCGGCTGCACCGGTGAAGGGCTGGTCATGAAGCGACCACGTGAGGAGATCGAGCTCTGCTGACATGCCCGTGAGCATGACCAGGCTGCGCCAATTCCGCCAGTAGGACTTCTTGCGCCTGTGGAAAACCCACCCTGCCCGACGATTCGTGCCAACTCGGGGAGGATTCGTGCCAACTCGGCGACGATTCGTGCCAACTCGGCGAGTTAGGCAGTACGGGTGGCGATGAGGTCGGCGAAGGCGGTCAGGGCGTCGCGGACCGGGCCTTCGGGGAGGGTGGTGAGGAGGTCGGCGGCTTCGCGGGCGAGGTCGAGGACGTACGCTCGGGCTTGGTCCATGGCCGGGTGGACGCGGAGCAGGGCGAGGGCCTCGGCGTGGAGGGCGTCGTCGTCGGCCAGATCGGCGGCGAGCAACTCCAACAGGCGCGCATCAGCTGGGTTAGCCGACCGTTGCGCCATCAGCACCGGCAGCGTGGGTACGCCCTCGCGCAGGTCGGTGCCGGGGGTCTTGCCGGACTCTCCGGACTCGCTGGCGATGTCGAGGATGTCGTCGCTGAGCTGGAAGGCGACGCCGACCTTCTCGCCGTAGGCGGTCAGTGCCCGTTGCACCTCGGGCGGGCAACCGCCGAAGATCGCGCCGTAGCGTGCCGAGGTCGCGATCAGCGACCCGGTCTTGCCCTCGACCACGCGCAGATAGTGCTCGAGCGGGTCGCCATTGTCCGGCCCGAGCGTCTCCAGGATCTGGCCCTCGACGAGCCGGCTGAAGGTCTCCGCCTGGATCCGCACGGCATCGGCGCCCAGTCGCGCGGTCAACTCCGAGGACTTCGAGAACAGCCAGTCGCCGGTCAGGATCGCCACCAGGTTGTCCCAGCGGGCGTTGGCCGACGGGGTACCCCGGCGCAGATCCGCCTCGTCCATCACGTCGTCGTGGTAGAGCGACGCGAGATGCGTGAGCTCGACCACGCAGGCCGACGTCACGACCTGGTCGAGGTCACCGGAGCCCTCCGGCGCAGCCTCCGCGGCCAGCAGCACGAGCAGCGGCCGGAATCGCTTGCCGCCAGCCTGCAACAGGTGCTGGGCCGCCTCGGTCACGAACGGCGCCTGGCTCTGCACGGCCTCATCGAGCCCGGCCTCGACCAGGGCGAGTCGTTGGACGAGCCGATCGGCCAGAGCCTCGTCGAGCACCGGCAGGGCCAGCGACGACGACGGGCGCGCCGATGCCGGGGTGGTGGTCACGACACTCCTTGGCGGAAGGTGGCTACCGCACGAACTGGCCGACGTTCCCCGCCAGGTCGAGGACCGGGCCGGGCACGATGCCGAGTACGACGGTGACGGCAACGCCGACGGTGATCACGATAGTGGTCGACACGCTGGGCACCGAAACGGCGACACCGACCGACGAGTCGGCATCGGCCTCGGCGAAGAACATCAGCACGATCACCCGCACGTAGAAGAAGGCGGTCAGCGCGGAGACGAGTACGCCGGCCACCACCAGCGGCCAGGCGCCGCCCTGCGCCGCCGAGGTGAACACCGCCCACTTGCCGGTGAAGCCACTGGTCAGCGGGATGCCCGCCATCGCCAGCAGCAGCACGGCGAAGACGCCGGCGACCACCGGGGACTCCTTGCCCAGGCCGGCCCAGCGCTGCATCGAACTGGCCTCGCCGTTGGCGTCACGCACCAGGGTGACGATCGCGAAGGCGGCCATCACGGTGAACGCGTAGGTGACCAGGTAGAACAGCACGGCTTGCAGCGAGGTAATGGTGTCGCCGGTGCCGGTCTGCTGCAGGCCGACGAAACCGACGAGTACGAAGCCGGCGTGCGCGATCGAGGAGTAGGCCAGCATCCGCTTCATGTCGGTCTGGGTCAGCGCGAGCACGCCGCCGATCACCATGGTCAGGATCGCGACGACCCAGATCATCGGCGCCCAGTCGTCGCGGGCGGAGCCGAAACCGACGTAGAACAGCCGCAGCAGCGCGCCGAACGCGGCGACCTTGGTGGCGGCGGCCATGAAGGCCGTGACCGCGGTAGGCGCACCCTGGTAGACGTCGGGAGTCCAGGAGTGGAACGGCGCGGCACCGACCTTGAACAGCAGGCCGACCGAGACCAGGCCGATGCCGATCAGCAGCAGCGACTCCGACCCGATGCGGCCCTCGATCGCGGCGCTGATGTCGGCGAACTCGAAGGAGCCGGCGTACCCGTAGGTCAGTGCCATGCCGTAGAGGAAGAACGCGGAGCTGAACGCACCGAGCAGGAAGTACTTCATCGCGGCTTCCTGGCTGAGCAGCCGGCGACGGCGGGCCAGTCCACACAGCAGATACAGCGGCAGCGACAGGATCTCCAAGGCCACGAACATCGTCAGCAGGTCGTTGCTGGCCGGGAACATCATCATGCCGAACACGGAGAACAACAGCAGCGGGTAGACCTCGGTGTGCTCCAGGCCCTTGGTGGAGGCGGAGCGTTCGGCCTCGGTGCCCGGCAGCGCGGCGGCCTGCCCGGCGAAGGCGCTGACTCCGGCGTACAGGTGTCGCTCGGCGAACAGCAGCACACCACCAAGTGCGATCAGCAGCACCAGTGCCCAGATGAACACCGTGGGTCCGTCGACCGCGAGGGAGCCTTCGGCCTCGATGGCGCCCTTCGCGGTCTTCCCGACGTCGTTCAGTCCCGCCCAGGCGATGACCGTGGCCACCAGAGCGACGACGAGGCCGACGGCAGTGAGCACCGTCTGGATCGCGTAACGGCGGGTCCGGGGCGCGAACGCCTCGACCAGCACGCCGAGGCACGCGAAGCCGAAGACGATCAGCAGCGGCGACAACTGCCCGTAGGCGAGGTCGGGCTTGACGAAGTCGTTCACTTGCTGGCCTCCTCGTCAGCCGTCCCAGCGACGGTCGGTGCCGGATCCGTCTTGCCGACATGGTCGAGACTCCGCTCGACGGCGGGGTTGATCACGTTGAGCAGCACCTGTGGGAAGAAACCGAGTGCGACCACCAGTGCGACCAGCGGTGCCACCACGGTGACCTCACGCACGCTCAGATCGGAGAAACCCTCGACCTCGGGTTTGGTCGGGCCGGTCATCATCCGCTGGTAGGTCAGCAGGATGTAGAGCGCGGCGAGCACGATCGCGATGATCACCGCGATCGCGATCCACTCCTCGTGGGCGAACGCGCCGGCGATCACCATGAACTCGCTGACGAACGGCGACAGGCCAGGAAGCGAGAGCGTCGACAGACCGCCGATGAGGAACGCCCCCGAGAGCACCGGGGCGATCTTCTCCACCCCGCCGTAGTCGGCGATGAGCTGGGAACCGCGCCGCGAGATCAGGAACCCGGCGACCAGGAACAGCAGCGCGGTGGAGAGCCCGTGGTTGAACATGTACAGCATCGACCCGGAGGTGCCCAGGCTGTTGAACACGAAGATGCCGATCACGATGAAGCCGAAGTGCGAGACCGACGTGAACGCGATCAGCCGCATCAGGCTGCGCTGCCCGATGGCGAGCAAGGCGCCGTAGACGACCGAGATGATCGCCAGGACGAGTACGACGGGGGTCGCCCACGTGGACGCCTCCGGGAACAGTCCGAGGCAGAAGCGGATCATCCCGAACGTGCCGACCTTGTCCAGCACGCTGACCATCAGCACGGCCGTGCCCGGCGTGGCCGAGTCGGCGGCGTCGGGTAGCCAGGTGTGCAGGGGGAACATCGGGGCCTTGATCGCGAACGCGACGAAGAAGCCGACGAACATCCAGCGCTCGGGGTTGGTGCCGAAGTCCATGCCGGTCAGCTCCGAGAGCAGGTACGTCGGCCCGCCCTTGTCAGCGGAGTAGACGTACAGCCCGATCACCGCGGCGAGCATCATCAGGCCGCCGAACAGGTTGTAGAGCAGGAACTTCAGGGCTGCCCGGGCGCGGTCCCCACGGCCGTACCCGCCGATCAGGAAGTAGAGCGGGAGCAGCGTCGCCTCGAAGAGCAGGTAGAACAGCAGCACGTCGGTGGCGATGAACACGCCGATCGAGAGCCCCTCGAGCACCAGCAGCCAGGCGAAGAACGCGTTGGCGCTGAAGCGGCCCTTGTCGCCGTCGTGCCACGAGGCGAGGATCACGATCGGCGTCAGGATCGTGGTCAGCAGCAGCATCATCAGGCCGATGCCGTCCAGCCCCAGCGAGTAGTGGGCGCCGAAGCCCGCGATCCAGGTGTGCAGCTCGGTGAACTGGTAGGCGTCACCCTGGGGGGAGAAGCCCACCGCGAGGCCGATCACCACGGCCAGCGTCAGCAGCGACACCGCGAACGCGACCTGCTTGGGCAGCGCCGTGGGCTGGTCCGGATCGGGCTTGGGCAGGAAGGCCACCACGATGCCGCCGACGATCGGCAGCAGCATCGCAACGCTCAACCAGGGAAAGCCATCGTTCATCGGAGCACCTCCGCCTGCCGACGCGGACTCACGAAACCGGTGGGAGGCACGCCGGGTCGGCTCCTGTCTCTGCGACTCTGTAGCGCCGCGGTGCGGTAGCTGGACCGCAACTCCGCGAATCTCATTTGCTCGCTCCGCTCGCTCATGTCAGGTTCACCGCCAGAAGGGCCAGGACGACGACGACAACGCCGCCGAGGAGTGTGAGCGCGTAACTGCGGACGTAGCCGTTCTGCAACCTGCGCAGGATCACCGAACCCGCCCCGGCGCTGGTGGCCAGGCCTTCGACCGCTCCGTCGACCACGTGCTCGTCGACCGTAACCAGGCCCTTCACCACCGCATCGCCGGGATGCATGAGGAACACCTCGTTGAAGGCGTCGCCGTAGAGGTCGGCGCGGGCCGCCTTGGTGATCGGCGACACGTCGGCCGGAGCAACCCGCGGCACCGGCTTCTTCCCGACGGTGAACCAGGCGATCGTGACACCGACCGCGACGACGAGCACCACGATGAGGCTCATCAGCACGGCCGGGATCTTCGGATCCTCGTGCTCGTGGACGCCGACGACGGGCGCCAGGAAGTCGACGATCCAGTCGTTGAGCAGCATCACGCCGCCGAGCACCGAGAGGGCGGCGAGCACGATCAGCGGCACGGTCATCACCTTGGGCGACTCGTGCGGGTGCACGCCCTCCTCCCAGCGCTTCTGGCCGAAGAACGTCATCAGCATCAGCCGGGTCATGTAGAAGCCGGTGATGCCGGCACCGACGAGCGCGAGCAGCCCGACCAGAGTGTTCTGGTCGAAGGCGACCTCGATGATCTTGTCCTTGGACCAGAAGCCGGAGAAGCCCGGGAAGCCGATGATCGCGAGGTAGCCCATCGCGAACGTGGCGAAGGTGACCGGGATCGCCTTCCGCAGCGCGCCGTAGTGCCGCATGTCCACGTCGTCCTCGGTGGCGTGCATGACCGAACCGGCACCCAGGAACATGTTGGCCTTGAAGAAGCCGTGCGCGATCAGGTGCATGATCGCGAACGCGTAGCCGGCGACGCCGAGACCGGCAGCGAGCATCATGTAGCCGATCTGGCTCATGGTCGAGCCGGCCAGCGCCTTCTTGATGTCATCCTTGGCGCACCCGATGATCGCGCCCCACAGCAGCGTGACCACCGCGACGACCACGACCGCGGTCTGCGCTGCCTCGGTGTGCTCGAAGACGAAGTTGGAGCGGACAACCAGGTAGACGCCCGCGGTCACCATCGTGGCCGCGTGGATCAGCGCCGACACCGGGGTCGGGCCCTCCATCGCGTCGAGCAGCCAGGACTGCAGCGGCACCTGGGCGCTCTTGCCGCAGGCGGCGAGCAACAGCAGCAGGCCGAGCGCGGTGACCGTGGCCTGGCTGGCACCGCCGATCTCGTGCGAGACGTCGGAGAACGCGACCGAGCCGAACGTCGCGATCATCAGGGAGGTGCCCAGCGCCATCCCGATGTCGCCGACCCGGTTGACCACGAAGGCCTTCTTGGCGGCGACGCCTGCCGAGGTCTTGTGCTGCCAGAACCCGATGAGCAGGTACGACGCCAGGCCGACGCCTTCCCAGCCGAGGAACACCCCGAGGTAGTTGTCGGAGAGCACCAGCACCAGCATCGCGGCGACGAACAGGTTCAGGTAGGCGAAGAACCGGGCCCGGCGGGGGTCGTGCTCCATGTAGCCGATCGAGTAGACGTGGATCAGCGTGCCCACACCGGTGATCAGCAGCAGGAACAGCGACGACAACGGGTCGTAGAGGATCCCGAAGTCGACGTGGACCATCGGGGTCTCGAACCAGGTCCACAGGTGCTGGCCGATCTGCCGCTCGCTCTCGTCGCGGCCGAGCAGGCTGAAGAACATCAGCAGGCTGAGCACGAACGAGCCGGTGATCGTGGCGGTGCCGAGATAGTGCGCATACGCCTTGGTACGCGTGTTGCCCAGCAGCAGGATCAGCGCGGCACCGAAGGCGGGCAGCGCGATGATCAGCCACAGCAGGTTGACGATGCCGCTGGCCGGGCCGGGATCGACTACCGGCACCGCGTCGTGGGAGAGGATCAAGGAAGTCACCATCGCATGACCTAGAACTTCAGGAGGCTGGCGTCGTCGACCGAGGCCGAGCGGCGGGTACGGAAGATGGTCATGAGGATCGCGAGCCCGACGACGACCTCAGCGGCGGCCACCACCATCACGAAGAACGCGGCGACCTGACCGTCGATGTTGCCGTTGGTGCGGGCGAAGGTGACCAGCGCCAGGTTGGACGCGTTGAGCATCAGCTCGACGCACATGAACACGACGATGGCGTTGCGGCGGACGAGTACGCCGATCGCGCCGATCGTGAACAAGATCGCCGAGAGGACGAGGAAAGGTCCCGCTGCCATCAGGCTTCTCCTTCCGTGGACGTCGCCTCTGCCGTTGCCGTCACCGTCGAACCCGGTGCGGGTTGAGGCGCCTGGAGACCGCCTCGCTGGAGCGCCTTGATGTCGCGGGCGAACTCGGGCGCGTCGCGCACGGTCCCGCGGGCGGCCAGCCGGGCATTGACCGACGACTCCGCGGGCGTCCCGTCGGGCAGCAGAGCCGGGGTGTCCACCGCGTTGTGGCGGGCGTACACGCCTGGAGACGGCAACGGACCGGGGTGCTTGCCGGAGTCGGCGTAGTCGCGGACCCGTTGACGGGACAGGTCGACCTGGGTCTGCTTGGGCTCGACGCGCTCGCGGTGGGCGAGCACCATCGCGCCGAGCGCAGCGGTGATCAGCAGCGCCGAGGTGGCCTCGAACGCGAAGACGTACCGGGAGAAGATCAGGTCGGCGATCGCCGGGACGTTGCCGTCGGGCTGGGCGTCGTCGAGCCCGATCACCGGGCCGAGCGAAACCTGCAGGAGGGCGATCACCACGGTTGCCCCGAACAGGACACCGACGACGGCGGCCGCGAACCGCTGGCCCTTGATGGTCTCGACCAGAGAGTCGGCAGAGTCGACGCCGACGAGCATCAGCACGAAGAGGAACAGCATCAGGATTGCGCCGGTGTAGACGATGATCTGCACCGCGAACAGGAACGGCGCGTCCTGGACGAGATAGAGGAGCGCCAGGCAGATCATCACGGTGGCCAGCAGCAGCGCGGCGTGCACGGCCTTGCGCACGAACAGCAGCCCGAGCGCGGCGATCACCATGATCGGTGCGAGAACCCAGAAGGCGGTCATGCGACCCCCTCCCGAGGACACGAGCCCGAAGACATGAGTTGGGAGGCCCCCAAAGACCAGCACAGGGATGGGGCAGAGCATGACCAAACCGGAACAGTCATGCGACCCCCTCCCGAGGACACGAGCCCGAGACATGAGCTGGAGGCCCCCAACGACCGACACAAGGACGGCATGACCAATCAAGCGGAGCCATCAGCCTTCGCCTCCCGTGGCCTGGTGGGCAGCGGGACCCCGGCGGTGCCGCCGGGATAGGCGGCGCGGTAGTAATCGCCCTCGTCCTCGCCCAGCAGCATCGGGTGCGGTGGCTGCTCCATGCCCGGCAGCAGCGGTGCGAGCAGGTCGCTCTTCTCGTAGATGAGGTCGGCCCGGGTGGAATCGGCCAGCTCGTACTCGTTGGTCATCGTCAGTGCGCGGGTCGGGCACGCTTCGATGCACAGCCCGCACAGGATGCAGCGCAGGTAGTTGATCTGGTAGACCCGCCCGTAGCGCTCGCCGGGCGAGAACCGGCCGTCGCCGTCCGGGTCGTCGCTGTTGGAAGCGCCTTCGACGTAGATCGCATCGGCCGGGCACGCCCAGGCGCACAGTTCGCAGCCGACGCACTTCTCCAGGCCGTCTGGCCAGCGGTTGAGCTGGTGCCTGCCGTGGAACCGCGGCGCGGTCGGCTTCTTCTCGAACGGGTACTGCTCGGTGACGACCTTGCGGAACTGCGTACGGAACGTGACGCCGAAGCCGGCGATCGGGTCCCAGAGGTCTCTCAGTCCAGACATCAGGCTTGCACCTCCTGGTCGGTGTCTCGCCTGGCGCCTGTTCCTCGCTGGGCACGGCCCCGCGCCTCCTGGCCCGGGCTGATCGCTGCGGTCGGCGCGCAGTCGCCTGTTCTGCGGTGCGGTTCGCTTCCGCTGCCGCGGTTATGCGATCCCATTTTCCACCTTCTGGTCGGTATCCACGATGACGTCGGTCGCGAGCCCCGGCAACACGGTCGCGGCACCGCGAACGGCCGGGGCCGGCATCGGCGGGACGGGATAGCCGGCGGCGAAGGCATCGAACCCTCCCGGTCCGGCGTCCGTCTCCGCGGCCTCGTCGGTTGCCGGCTCGGTGCCGACGAAGAACATCACGATGAAGATCACCAGCAGCACGCCGAGACAGATCATCAGCGTCTTGCGGTCGAACCCGCCTTCGAGTGAGATCGCCCGCACGGTCGCCACCGCGACGATCCACAGCAGCGCCAGCGGGATCAGCCGTTTCCAGCCGAACGACATGAACTGGTCGTAGCGCATCCGGGGCAGCGTGCCGCGCAACCAGATGAAGACCCACAGGAAGAACAGCACCTTGAGCAGGAACCACAGGATGCCCCAGTAGCCCTGGTCGAGGGCGCCGTCGAAGAACTGGTTGAACGGCCACGGGGCGTGGTAGCCGCCGAGGAACAGCGTGGTCGCGAGCGCCGAGACCGTGACCATGTTGATGTACTCGGCGAGGAAGAACAGAGCGAACTTCAGCGAGGAGTACTCGGTGTGGAATCCGCCGACCAGCTCGCCCTCGGCCTCGGGCAGGTCGAACGGGGCGCGGTTGGTCTCGCCGACCATCGCGATGCAGTAGATGACGAACGAGGGGATCAGGATCAGCGCATACCAGGTGTCGCGCTGCGCCTCGACGATCTGCGAGGTCGACATCGAGCCGGCGTAGAGGAACACCGCGACCAGCGACAGTCCCATCGCGACCTCGTAGGAGATCATCTGCGCGCTCGACCGCAGGCTGCCCAGCAGTGAGTAGGTCGAGCCGCTGGACCAGCCGGCGAGCACGATCCCGTAGATGCCGACCGAGGACACGGCGAGTACGAACAGCACCGCGACGGGCATATCGGTGAGCTGAGCGTGGGTGGTGCGGTCGGTCCACGGCAGCCCGACCTCGCCTGCGAACGGGATCACCGCGAACGTCGTGAACGCCGCGGTCGTGGAGATGACCGGCGCGATCAGGAACACGACCTTGTCGGCCGCCTTGGGGATGATGTCTTCCTTCAGCGCCAGCTTCACCCCGTCGGCGAGGCTCTGCAGCAGCCCGAACGGGCCGTGCACGTTGGGACCGATGCGATGCTGCATGCGACCGACGACGCGACGCTCGAACCAGATGGTGAACAGGGTCAGCAGCACCAGGATCACGAACACCAGCAAGGCCTTGACGATCACCAGCCACCAGGGGTCGTCGCCGAAGCCTGCGATGGTGGTCCCGGATGCCGTCGAGACCTGGGCGGCAAGCACGAACGTCATCAGAGGGCTCCCTTCGAGAGCTGCACTGCCCCGCCGCTGCCGACCCCGAGGTCGCGGCGCACGTTGAGTCCTGCGTTGTTGGCCGGCACCCAGACGACGTCGTCGACGATGTCACAGATCTCGACGGGTAGCTCGACCGCACCTGTGTCGGTCGCGATCGTGACGGTCTCGCCCAGCCCGGCCGCTTCGGCGGTCGCCGCCGAGACGCGGGCGACCGTGGCCCGAGCGGTGACCCGGAGAGTCTCGCTGCCGTCGAGCAGCACGCCGTTGTCGATGAGCTGCTTCCAGGTTGCCAGCCTGACACCCGTCGATGCGCCGCCGGGGCTGACTGCGGGGCCTGCAACTCGGCCACCGTCCCAGGCCCCGAGCCCGGCCAGCTCGGCACCCGCTGCCTCCGACGTACGGAAGCCGAGGTGGACGCCGAGCTCGTCGGCGATGCCGGCCAGTACCCGCGTGTCGCTGAGTGCCCCCGACTCGGTCAGCACCTTCGGGAACGAGCGCGTGCAGCCCTCCCAGTTGACGAACGAGCCCGCCTTCTCGGCGACTGGCGCCACCGGGAGCACGACGTCGGCCAGGGCGGAGAGCGCAGTGTGCCGTACCTCCAACGAGACGACGAAGCCGGCCGTCTCGACCGCGGCGCGGGCCGTGGCCGGGTCGGCGAAGTCGTCGAGCTCGACGCCCGCGACCAGCAGTGCTCCGATTCTGCCCTTGGCGGCGCCGGTCAGGATCCCCTCGGCGTCCAGGCCCTTGGCCGACGGGATCGTGGTGCCCCAGTCGGCGGCCAGGTCGGCCCGTGCCTTGGCGTTCGAGACCGGCCGCGCGCCCGGCAGCAGCGAAGGCAGGCAGCCGGCGTCCACGGCGCCACGATCACCGGCCCGGCGTGGGATCCAGGCAAGCCTGCTGCCCGACGCGTCCGCCAGTGCCACGGCAGCGGTCAGGGCGCCGGGCGTCTCCGCGAGGCGCTCGCCGACCAGGATCACCGAGCCCGCGCCGAGCCCGAGCGTTGCGTCGCCGGCCAGCCCGGCGATGGCGGCGGCTTCGTCGCCGGGTGCGCACTGCACCAGCGTGCCGTTCATCTTGCGCAGGCCGCGGGATGCGTACGGTGCGAGTGCGACGACCTTGGTTCCGGTCTTCGATGCCTTGCGCAGCCGCAGGAACACCACGCCGGCCTCGTCCTCGGGCTCGAGTCCGAGCAGCAGTACGGTGTCGGCAGCCTCCAGCGCTGCGAAGGTGACGTCGATCGGAGCGGCGGCGACCCGCGCGCCGAGGAACGCCTCCTCCTCGGCCGAGAGAGCCCGTGAGCGGAAGTCGATGTTGTTGGTGCCCAGCGCAAGTCGTGCGAACTTGCTGTAGGCGTACGCGTCCTCGACCGTCAGCCGGCCACCGGTCAGGACGCCCGCGGTGCCGGCCGCTGCCAGGCCCCGGGCCGCGACGGCGAGGGCCTCGGGCCAGGATGCGGGCCGGAGCTCGCCGTCCTCACGGACCAGCGGGTGCGTGAGCCGGTCGCCCTGGGTCGCGTAGTTGAACGCGAAGCGGTCCTTGTCGGTGATCCACTCCTCGTTGACCTCGGGGTCGTTGCCGGCCAGCCGGCGCATCACCTTGCCACGGCGATGGTCGACCCGGATCGCCGAGCCGGACGAGTCGTGCTCGGCGATGGACGGGGTCGAGATCAGGTCGAAGGGCCGGGCCCGGAAGCGGTAGGCGGCCGAGGTCAGCGCACCGACCGGGCAGATCTGGATCGTGTTGCCCGAGAAGTAGGACTCGAACGGCTCCTTCTCGTAGATGCCGACCTGCTGCAGGGCGCCGCGCTCGACGAGTGCGATGAACGGGTCGCCGGCGATCTGCTCGGAGAAGCGGGTGCAGCGGGCGCAGAGCACACAGCGCTCGCGGTCGAGCAGCACCTGTGCGGAGATGTTGATCGGCTTGGGGAAGGTGCGCTTCACTCCTCCGTCGGCCCAGAACCGGGACTCGCCGTTGCCGTTGGACATCGCCTGGTTCTGCAGCGGGCACTCACCGCCCTTGTCGCAGACGGGACAGTCCAGCGGGTGGTTGATCAGCAGCTGCTCCATCACACCGTGCTGCGCCTTGTCGGCGGTCGGTGAGGTGAGCTGGGTGCTGACGACCATGCCCGGCGAGGCGACCAGCGTGCAGGAGGCCTGCGGCTTGACCCGCCCGGGCGGGCCCATCATCGTCCGCGGCTCGCCGTCGGGTCCGGGCAGCGCGACCTCGACCAGGCACTGGCGGCAGGCACCGACCGGGGCGAGGAGCGGGTGGTCGCAGAACCGGGGGATCTGGATGCCGACCTGCTCCGCGGCCCGGATCACCAGCGTGCCCTTGGGCACGCTCACCTCCTGGCCGTCGATGGTGAACGTCACCAGCTCGGTCTGCGCCGGCGTGGTCGAGCCCGAGCCGCTGGTCGAGCCCGAGCCGCCGGTCGAGCCCGAGCCGCTGGCCGAGCTTGTCGAGACCGCGGTCATGCCGAAACTCCTGCCTGAATCGCGGATGGGGCGAAGAGCGTGGCGGCGGCCGGGTCGAACGGGCAGCCACCCTGCTCGAGATGCGCGAGGTACTCGTCGCGGAAGTACTGGATCGAGCTCATCACGGGGCTGGTGGCACCGTCGGCGAGCGCACAGAAGGACCGGCCCAGGATGTTGTCGCACTGGTCGAGCAACTGGTCGAGATCGGCTGCGTCCCCCTCGCCCTTCTCCAGCTTGGCGAGCACCTGGACGAGCCACCAGGTGCCTTCCCGGCACGGGGTGCACTTGCCGCAGGACTCGTGTTTGTAGAACTCGATCCAGCGCAGCGTCGCCCGCACCACGCAGGTGGTGTCGTCGAACAGCTGCAGTGCCTTGGTGCCGAGCATCGATCCGGCCGCGCCGACACCCTCGTAGTCGAGGGGGATGTCGAGGTGCTCCGCGGTCAGGATCGGGGTGCTCGACCCACCCGGCGTCCAGAACTTGAGCTCGTGACCGTCCCGCATCCCGCCGGTCAGGTCGAGCAGCTCACGCAGCGTGATCCCCATCGGTGCCTCGTACTGGCCGGGGCGCTTGACGTGGCCCGACAAGGAGTAGAGCGTCATGCCCTTGCTGCGCTCGGTGCCCATCGAGGCAAACCACGCGGCGCCGTTCTCGACGATGCACGGCACCGACGCGATCGACTCGACGTTGTTGATCACGGTCGGGCTGGCATAGAGGCCGGCCACGGCGGGGAACGGCGGACGCAACCGCGGCTGGCCACGACGGCCCTCAAGGCCCTCGAGCAGCGCGGTCTCCTCACCGCAGATGTAGGCACCCGCGCCCGCGTGCACGATGACGTCCAGGTCGTACCCGGTGCCGTGGATGTTCTTGCCGAGGTGACCGGCCGCGTACGCCTCGGCGACGGCGGCCTGGACACGGCGGATGACGTGCAGCACCTCGCCCCGGATGTAGATGAACGCGTGGTGGGCGCGGATCGCGTACGAGCTGATGATCACGCCCTCGACCAGGGTGTGCGGTGAGGCCATCATCAGCGGGATGTCCTTGCAGGTGCCCGGCTCCGACTCGTCGGCGTTGACCACGAGGTACTTGGGATTCGGGTTGTCCTGCGGGATGAAGCTCCACTTCATGCCGGTCGGGAAGCCGGCCCCGCCACGGCCGCGCAGGCCGGAGTCCTTGACCAGCGCGATGATGTCGTCGGGCTGCATCGCGAAGGCCTTGTCGACGGCCTGGTAGCCGCCCTGGGCCTCGTAGTCGCGCAGCGTCCAGGGCTTCTCGCTGCCCCAGTTCTTGGACAGGACCGGTGTGAGCTGCATCAGGCGTCCCCTCCGCTGGTCGAGGCCCAGCCCTTCTCGTTCGCGATCTCAAGCCCTGCCATCGTGGCCGGGCCGCCTGCGGGGCCCTCGTCGGCGAGGCCGTCGTTGAAGCCGGCGAGTACGCGCTCGGCCTCGCGCCAGGTGCACAGCTTCGGCCCGCGGGTGGAGTGGACCTCGTTGCCGGCGCGCAGGTCGTCGACCAGCTGCGTGGCCGACTCGGGGGTCTGGTTGTCCATGAACTCCCAGTTGACCATCACGACCGGCGCGTAGTCACAGGCCGCGTTGCACTCGACGTGCTCCAGCGTGATCGCCTTGCCGTCGTCGTCCTCGGGCCAAGCGGTCTCGTCGTTTCCGACACCCAAGTGGCTCTTGAGCCGCTCGAAGATCGCGTCGCCGCCCATCACCGCGCACAGCGTGTTGGTGCAGACCCCGACGTGGTAGTCGCCGACCGGGCGGCGTTTGTACATCGTGTAGAAGGTCGCGACGCCGGACACCTCGGCGGGCGTCAGGCCGAGGATCTCCGCGCACACCTCGATGCCCTCGGGCGTGACCCGTCCCTCGGCGCTCTGCACCAGGTGCAACATCGGCAGCAGGCCGGAACGAGCCTGGGGATAGCGACCAGCTATCTCGCGCAGCTCGTCCTTGGTCTTGTCGTCGATCATTGGTACCTCCGACCGTTGGTCGAGTAGCGCCGAGAAACGAGGCCAGGACCGCTGGTCGAGTAGCGCCGAGGAACGAGGCGCGTATCGAGACCACCACCGCCCGTTCCTCGCAGCGGCACTCGATCAGCCATAGTCAGGTGAATCATCGGTCGACGCCTCCCATCACCGGGTCGATGGATGCGATCGCCACGATCACGTCGGCGACCATGCCGCCCTCGGCCATGATCGAGGTGGCCTGGAGGTTGGTGAACGAGGGGTCACGGAAGTGCACCCGGTAGGGGCGGGTGCCGCCGTCGGAGACGACGTGGGCGCCGAGTTCGCCGCGCGGGCCCTCGATCGGTACGTACGCCTGCCCTGCCGGCACCCGGAATCCTTCGGTGACCAGCTTGAAGTGGTGGATCAGCGCTTCCATGGACTCGCCCATGATGTGCTTGATGTGCTCGGGGCTGTTGCCCATGCCGTCACCGCCGACCTCGAGCTGCGCGGGCCAGCCGATCTTCTTGTCGCCGACCATCACCGGCGCTCCTTCGAGCCCGGCGAGTCGTTCGACGCACTGCTCGACGATCCGCAGCGACTGCCACATCTCCTCCAGCCGGATCCGGAACCGCCCGTAGGAGTCACAGGAGTCCCAGGTGACCACGTCGAAGTCGTAGTCCTGGTATCCGCTGTAGGGCTGTTGCTTGCGTAGGTCCCAGGCGTATCCGGTCGAACGCAGCACCGGACCGGTGATGCCCAGCGCCAGGCAGCCGGCGAGATCGAGGTAGCCGACATCGCAGAGGCGACCCTTGAAGATCGGGTTGGCGTTGCAGAAGTCGGCGTACTCCGGCAGCCGTTTGCGCATCAGCTTGACGAAGTCGCGGAGTTGTTCGAGCGCCCCCGCCGGCAGGTCGTTGGCGACACCGCCCGGCCGGAAGAACGCATGGTTCATCCGCAGGCCGGTGATCAACTCGAACAGATCGAGGACGAGCTCGCGCTCCCGGAAGCCGATCGTCATCACGGTCAGCGCGCCGATCTCCATGCCGCCGGTGGCGATGCACACCAGGTGGGAGGAGATCCGGTTGAGTTCGGCCAGCAGCACCCGCATGACCTGGGCCTTCTCCGGGATCTGGTCCTCGATGTCGAGAAGCCGCTCCACACCCAGCACGTAGGTCAGCTCGTTGTGGAACGGCCCGAGGTAGTCCATCCGGGTGCAGAACGTCACGCCCTGGGTCCAGGTGCGGAACTCCATGTTCTTCTCGATGCCCGTATGCAGGTAGCCGATGCCACAGCGGGCCTCGGTGACCGTCTCCCCCTCCAGCTCGAGGATCAGCCGGAGCACGCCGTGGGTCGAGGGGTGCTGGGGGCCCATGTTGACGACGACGCGGTCGTCTCCCTCGTCGCCGAGACCGGCGCTGATCGAGTCCCAGTCCTGGCCGGTGACCGTGAAGACCTTGCCCTGGCTGGTCTCGGTGCTCGATGCGTACGGATCGTAGGTGGTGGTCATCTCGGGGCCCCCGCGGAAGTGTGAGCGAAGCGAGCAGTTTCGTGGGGTGAGGTCATGAGTACGACCTCCTCGTGTCAGGCGGGGGAATCGTGGCGCCCTTGTATTCAACGGGAATCCCACCCAACGGGTAGTCCTTGCGCTGCGGGTGACCCGGCCAGTCGTCAGGCATCAGGATCCGGGTCAGCGCGGGATGGCCGTCGAAGACGATGCCGAAGAAGTCGAACGTCTCGCGC
This sequence comes from Nocardioidaceae bacterium, assembly GCA_047605165.1. GTDB lineage: Bacteria > Actinomycetota > Actinomycetes > Propionibacteriales > Nocardioidaceae > SSC3. The sequence continues at coordinate 5,186 of JASGGG010000045.1, read as the reverse complement.
TCGTGCCAGTCGGCGGTCGGGTAGATCCCGGTGACACTCGGGATGTGCGGGTCACTGTCGGGCGCGACGACTTCGAGACGGATGCGGCGGTTGTGGGTCATCGACAGCAGGTGGTAGACGGCGTGGAGCTCGCGTCCGGTCTCGTCGGGATAGTGGACACCGGAGACGCCGCTGAGCAGCTCGAAACGCAGGGCCGGGTCGTCGCGGAGCCCTTGGGCAACCTCGGTCACATGCTCCCGACGGATGAAGAAGGTGATCTCGCCACGGTGCACGACGACCTTTTCGATGGCACCCTCGGGCGCGATCGCGGCGAGTGCTCCATGCACCTCGTCGAACCAGCCGCCGTAGGGCGGCGGCGTGCCGCCGGGCATGGCGACGGTGCGAGTCAGCCCGGCGTACCCGCTGGTGTCGCCGCTGCCGTGGACGCCGAACATGCCCGTACGGGTGCCGACGACCTCGGGCTGGCTGGCCGAGGCGTCGATGATCTCGCCGCTGGCTGCTTCCGTGGAGCCGGGGTCAAGGTTGGTTGGCCGGGATGTCTCGTCGCTCACCGGAGCAGACCCTTCATCGCCGACGTCGGCAGCGCGTTGAGCTGCTCGGTCTCCAGCTCGACGATCTCCTTGGCCCGGTGCGCGCCCAGCTTGGTGTGCTGCACCTGCTGATGCAGCTTGAGGATCGCGTCGATGAGCATCTCGGGGCGCGGCGGGCAGCCGGGGAGGTACATGTCGACGGGTACGACGTGATCGACGCCCTGCACGATCGCGTAGTTGTTGAACATGCCGCCGCTGCTCGCGCAGACGCCCATCGCGAGCACCCACTTGGGGTCGGACATCTGGTCGTAGATCTGGCGCAGCACCGGAGCCATCTTCTGGCTGACCCGTCCGGCGACGATCATCAGGTCGGCCTGACGCGGCGATGCCCGGAACACCTCCATGCCGAACCGGCCGAGGTCGTACCGTGGCCCGCCGACGGTCATCATCTCGATCGCGCAGCAGGCCAGGCCGAACGTCGCCGGCCAGAACGATGCCTTGCGCATGTATCCGGCGAGTCCCTCGACCGTGGTCAGGAGTACGCCGGCTGGCAGCTTCTCTTCAATACCCATGGGTAATCCTCACTCAGTCCCAGTCGAGCCCACCCCTGCGCCATACGTACACGTAGGCGAGGAAGACGGGGACGATGAACAGCACCATCTCGACCAGCGCGGCGATCTTCATCGAGTCGAAGTAGATCGCAAGCGGGTAGAGGAAGACGATCTCGATGTCGAACACGATGAACAGCATCGCGATGATGTAGTACTTCACCGGGAACCGCCCGCCGCCGGCCGGGTGCGGCGTGGGCTCGATGCCGCACTCGTACGAGTCGAGCTTGGCCCGGTTGTAGCGTTTCGGCCCGACGGCCGCGCTCATGATGACGGAGAAGATCGCGAATCCGGCAGCGATCGCGATCAGCGCGAGCACTGGTGTGTAGAGCTCCACGGTGTCCTCTCCTCCTCTAGCTGGCGCCGTCAGGCGTCGGGCGCCAACGCCGTCAAGGCGTTGATGATGCGGTCGTGGGCGTCGCCGCCCCGGTGGTCGGTCAGGTTGGCCATCAGCTTGAGCGTGAAGCGCATCAGCGATGGTCGTGGCAGGCCGTGTTTGGTGGCGACCCGCATGAAGGTCGGCGATCCGACGAGCTTGGCGAAGCCCTGCCCCAGCCGGAAGTAGCCGCCGTACTCGGCGTCGAGTGCGCGGGCGTACCCGCTCAGGACCTTCTCGCGCTCGGCTCCGCTGGCGCGGGAGAGCGCCTGGAGGCACGTCATCGCCGCCAGGTGACCGGCTTCGAGTGCGTAGTCGATGCCCTCGCCGTTGAACGGGTTGACCATGCCACCCGCGTCGCCCACGAGAAGGAGCCCGCGGGTGTAGTGGGGCTTGCGGTTGAAGCCCATCGGCAGCGCCGCGGATCGGATCTGCCCGCCGACGAGGTTCTCCTCGCGAAAGCCCAGCTCGGGGTCGGTGTTGGCCAGCCAGCGGCGCATCGAGTCCTTGTAGTCCAGGTGCTGGAAGGCCGCGCTGCTGTTGAGGATGCCCAGGCCGACGTTGGCGGTGCCGTCGCCGCACGGGAAGATCCAGCCGTAGCCGGGCAACAGGTTGCTCTCACCAGGCTTGCCGTCCCACAGCTCCAGCCACGACTCCATGAAGTCGTCGTCGTGCATCGGGGTCTGGTAGTAGGCGCGGCAGGCGACGGCCATCGGCCGGTTCTCGCGGCGGTGGATGCCCAGCGCGGTCGCCAGCCTGGCGGACACGCCGTCGGCCGCGACCACGATCGGGGCGCGATAGGTGACCTCGGCCTTCTGGCGGTCGAGCCCCGTCGAGACCTGCTCCAGCAGCTTCGCGGTGACGCCGACGACCCGACCGCTCGCGTCGAGCACCGGCCCGGTGACGCTGGTGCGCTCGTACAAGCGCGCCCCCGCCTTCTGCGCGTGCCGGGCGAGGATCTCGTCGAAGTCCATCCGGGCGCGGACCATGCCGTAGGGCGGGTAGTCGGCGAGATCCGGCCAGGGCAGCTCGATGGTGTGGCCGCCACCGCGGATGCGCAGGCCCTTGTTCTTCTGCCAGCCGGGCTGGTCGAGGTCCACGCCCATCCCGATGAGCTGCTTGACCGCTCGGGGCGTGAGCCCGTCGCCACAGACCTTGTCGCGCGGGAACGCCGCCTTCTCCAACAGGAGCACGTCGGCGCCGGCAGCGGCAAGGTGATAGGCGGTCGCGGAGCCCGCCGGTCCGGCACCTACGACGATGACGTCGGCCTGCCGCTCGTCAGCGGTGGTCCGGGTCATCGGCGGAGCCCCTTCGTCGTCAGTGTCGGGCGGCTCGCTCGTGAGATTGTGAATGGTTTCACGAGTGGCGCTTGGCACAGTCTAGGAGCATGCGAGCCGATCCACCACCCAGGGGGTGCCGGCTGTGAAACGTGTCCTGACCTGCGGATTTAGCGTACGGATGCGTTGCCTTATTCACGCGGGCGAGCTCAGGCAGTGGCACGGTGCAGGGCCACGATCCCGCCCGAGAGGTTCTGCCACTGGGCATCGCGCCAGCCGCACGCCGCGATCCGCTCGGCGAGCGGCTGTTGGGCCGGCCAGGCCCGGATCGACTCCGCGAGATAGACGTAGGCGTCCGGGTTGCTCGACACCGCGCGCGCGACCGCGGGCAGGGCCCGCATGAGGTACTCGACGTAGATCGTGCGGAACGGCGCGAACGTCGGGTGGCTGAACTCGCACACCACCAGCCGCCCGCCGGGCTTGGTCACCCGGCGCAGTTCGCGCAGCCCGGCCTCGAAGTCGACGATGTTGCGCAGGCCGAACGAGATCGTCACCGCGTCGAACGTGCCGTCGGCGAACGGCAGCCGGGTGCCGTCACCCGCCACGAACGGCAGCCCCGGCCGCGCCTGCTTGCCGACCCGGAGCATCCCCTGGGAGAAGTCGCACGGCACCACCAGCGCACCGCGCCGCGCGAACGGGACGCTCGAGGTTCCCGTACCCGCCGCCAGGTCGAGCACCAGCTGACCCGGCTTCGGGTCCACCGCCGCGAGCACCCGCGTACGCCAGCGCCGGTCCTGCCCCAGCGACAGCACGTCGTTGGTCAGGTCGTACCGCTTGGCCACCCCGTCGAACATCGCGGCGACGTCGGCGGGCAGCTTGTCCAGGTCGGCTCGGGTCACGGGCGAAAGCCTAGAGGGCCAGCCTGGGCGACCACTTCTGCGGGCAACCCCCTCGGTTCTCGCCCGCTATCCCCGCTTTCCGGGGAAGGTTGCTTGCGTTTCTGGCCGCCGCGATTCGGCACCGCGGCGGCGACGGTCGTAGGCTCGCCCTCGTGACCGGCGCCAACTCCGCTGAGGAGCATTTCCAGACCACGCCGCTCGTCGTACGCACGGTCCCCCTTCGCCAGACCGCGCCGCTGCTGTCCCTGCTGCCCCCGGCACCGACGGCCACCGCGTGGGTACGCCGCGGGTCGGGCCTGGTCGGCTGGGGTGTCGCCGCCGCGGTGCGTACCTCAGGGCCACGTCGGTTCGCCGACGCACAGGCATGGTGGTCGGAGCAGTCGGCGCACGCGATCGCCCGTGACGAGGTCGAAGTGCCGGGCACGGGCCTGGTTGCGTTCGGTTCGTTCGCGTTCGCCGACTCGCCCGGCGACTCGGTGCTGGTCGTGCCCGAGGTCGTGGTCGGCCGGCGTGACGACGTCACCTGGGTGACCACCATCGGCCGCGCGGCGATCAGTGGACCTCCTGCCGTCGCCCCGACGCCAGCACCTGGCTCGCCTGGCGAGGTGAGGTTCGAGGACGGCGCCCTGAGCGGCCCGGAGTGGGAGTCGGTCGTCGCCGAGGCCGTGCGGCGCGTCGGCGCCGGAGACCTGGAGAAGGTGGTGCTGGCTCGCGACCTGATCGCCCGCCTCGAGCACGACCTCGACGTGCGCTGGCCGCTGCGGCGACTCGCCGACAGCTACGACACCTGTTGGACCTTCCACGTCGACGGCCTCTTCGGCGCCACGCCCGAGCTGCTCGTCCGCCGCGAACGCGGCCTGGTGACCTCGCGCGTACTCGCCGGCACGATCCGCCGCACCGGTGACGACGAACACGATCTGGCTCTGGCCGCGACGCTGGCACGGTCGTCGAAGGACCTGGAGGAGCACGAGTACGCCGTTCGCTCGGTCGCCGACGCGCTGGCCCCGCACTGCACCTCGATGAACGTGCCCGAGGCGCCCTTCGTGCTGCATCTGCCCAACGTCATGCACTTGGCGACCGACGTGGCCGGCGTGATCGAGGACGACACGACCTCACTCACGCTGGCAGCGGCCTTGCATCCGTCGGCCGCCGTCGGTGGCACCCCGACGTCTTCGGCCGTGGAGCTGATCGCGGAGATCGAAGGCATGGACCGCGGCCGCTACGCGGGCCCGGTCGGCTGGATCGACGCCTCCGGCGACGGCGAGTGGGGCATCGCGCTGCGTTCGGCCCAGATCGAGGACGACCACGTACGACTGTTCGCCGGCTGCGGAATCGTCGCCGACTCCACCCCCGACGCCGAACTGGCCGAATCCCAGGCCAAGCTCGTCCCCGTACGCGACGCCCTCAGCTCCTGACACCTCACCGAGCCTCCCGCCATGAAGCCGAGTTGGCACGAATCGTCGCCGAGTTGGCACGAATCGTCGAGGATTCATGCC